>CAZCWO010000161.1:0-4689 GCA_964502335.1 uncultured Rhodobacterales bacterium
CTTTAGCTGAATTAGGAGGTGATTCAGTACAAATTTCCTTGGGAATGCCAAAAGTTGTAACAGGTGTATTTAAGGGGTTGCTGTTATTATCTCTATTAGCTGGTGAAACCCTCAATAGGTATCATGTAGAAATTAAGTTAAATAAAAAAGTAATAAAAAATGATAGAATTATTAATCACAATTATATTGTCTTCTATTCCCATTATGATGGCAGCGAGCGGTGAACTAATTGTTGAAAGAAGTGGTGTTTTGAACTTAGGGGTTGAGGGCATGATGCTTATGGGAGCGGTTATTGCTTCTATAGTAGTCATTAATACTGGCAATCCATATTTAGGTGTTATGATGGGAGCTCTATCAGGAGTGTTAACTTCGATTTTATTTGCTTTCTTTTCCTTGTATTTAGCTACCAATCAAGTTGCTACTGGATTAGCTCTAACTATTTTTGGTACTGGATTATCAGGTTTACTTGGGTCAAGTTATGTTGGTAAAGCCATTAATCGCTTAGAAGTCTTAAATGTTCCGATCTTATCTAAAATTCCTATTTTAGGTGAAATATTTTTTAGTCATAACATATTGGTATATTTCGCATTTTTAATGGTTTTTATTATAGCATGGTTTATACATAGGACAAATATGGGATTGGTATTAAGAGCTGTAGGTAACAACCCTGAGAGCGCACATGCTCTGGGTTACTCTGTTATCACTGTTAGATTATTAGCGATCATGTTTGGCGGTTTCATGGCAGGGCTTGGAGGTTCATTTTTGCCTTTAGTTTTAACTCCCCATTGGGCTGAAGGAATGACTGCAGGAAAGGGTTGGATAGCTCTTGCATTGGTAGTTTTTGCCTCTTGGAGACCTCTAAGGGTGCCCCTAGGAGCTTTGTTATTTAGCGGAATTACTGTTTTACAATTAGTTGGCCAAGCCCGAGGTTGGTCTTTTCCAACTCAATTTCTTTCCATGTTACCTTATTTGGCCACAATCGTTGTTTTGGTTTTAATATCTAGAAATAAAGAGTTTTCGATTATAAATTCTCCTGCTTCGTTAGGAAGAATTTTTATTGCAGGAAAATAAAAAAAAGATTATAAAAAGTACTATATATAGTACTTTTTATTAAAAAAATACTACATTTATTAATTTAAGAACTAAAAACTGAAGGAGAACAACATCATATGAAAAATTTCATTAAATATTTATTAATTTCTGTCTCAGTGCTTTTGTTAAGTACTTTCACAGCTTTATCAGCCCCCTTAAAAGTAGGATTTGTTTATTTAACAACTCCTGGAGACCATGGCTGGACTTATGCCCATGAAAGAGCAAGAGTGGCAATTGAAGAACAATTTGGGAATCAAATTGAAACCACTTACGTTGAAAATGTACCTGAAGGACCTGATGCTACGCGAGTGATCAGAGAACTTGCTCAACAGGGAAATGATTTAATTTTTACAACATCGTTTGGATACATGGACCCAACAATAAAAGTTGCAAAAGAATTTCCAAATAAAATGTTTGTTCATACTACTGGTTATAAAAGATCGGATAACGTCGCTACTTCAAATATAAGATTTCATGAAGGAAGGTATGTACAAGGTGTTGCTGCAGGTTTAATGACGAAAAGTAATAAGATTGGTTATATCGCATCGTTCCCAATTCCTGAGGTTATTATGGGAATCAATGCTTTCGCTCAAGGCTTAAAGTCTGTCAATAAAGACGCAACAATTTCAGTTATTTGGGCTATGACATGGTATGATCCAGGAAAAGAAGCTGACGCTGCTAAAGTGCATATAGCTGAAGGGGCTGATGTTCTGGCACAACATACCGATACGCCTGCCATGCTTCAAACTGCACAAGAAAAAGGTGCTTACGGATTTGGTCAAGGGTCCGATATGGAATCATTCGCACCTAGTGCACAACTGTTTGCATCTGTTAATGACTGGAGTATTTCATATAAAGAGCATATCCAAGCAGCTCTTGATGGAAGCTGGGCTTCTAACGATACATGGTGTGGAATGGCTCAAAATTGCTTAACTTTATCCGAGTTTAAAAATATGCCTGCTGATGTTGTATCGAAAGTAGAAGCAGTAGCTAATGATATATCTTCAGGCGCATTAAATGTTTTTAAAGGTCCTATCATTACTAATGAAGGAAAAATTATCAGTGGGGGAGCCACTCTAAATGATGGCGATCTTTGGGGCATGAATTATTACGTTCAAGGTGTAATAGGAAAAGTTCCAAATTAATCAAAAGAAAATACAATTGAAAAGGCACTTTTATTTAAGTGCCTTTTTTTATTTCAACAACTTTACCAATATTTGGTAAATTCCTGTTTCTCTGGTCATAATCTATTCCATACCCTACAACAAATTCATCTGGTATTTCAAACCCCACCCAATTTGCTTGAATATTAGATGTTCTTCTCGATTGCTTATTTAACAATGCACAAACTTTTATTGATTTAGGCAATCTCGTTTCAAGCATTTCTATGACTGCTTCCAGGGTTTTGCCAGTATCAACAATATCTTCTACCAGAAGAACGTCATGTCCGTTAATATCTCCATCTAGATCTTTTAATATTTTTACATTCCCACTAGATTCCATCTCGCTCCCATATGAGGAAACTGTAATAAAATCCACTTCAACAGGAATTTCTAAGCATCTAACTAAATCAGCGATAAACATAAAAGAACCCCTCAATAGACCTACAACAATCAATTTATTTGTTTTTTTATATTCTTCAGAGATCTGTTTACCTAATTGCTCAACACGCTTTTTTATGTCTTTTTCTTTGATTAAGGTATCTACTTTATAGTTTTTCATTTTTTCATGCTCATTATAACCAATATATATTATTTTTTTTCAATAAAAATTATTAAATTTTGATTTTTAAAGATATAATATATTACAAAAAAATATATTGTTAATAATTTGTAACCGACGCTTTGAATGATATATGTCAATAAATAAAAGGGAAAGATATAATGTCTGACGAAGTACATTGAATGCAATTAAAATGCAGCCGTTATTGGCTGTATTTTTTTATATTATATAACTATATGAAAAAATTATTAATCAAAAACGCTAAAATAATAGCAACAATGGATGGAAAGGACTACTCTTCTACTGGGAGAGAATTATACAATTCATCTATTTATTGTGAAGATGGAATTATTAATAAGATATTTAATGATGCAAGACATAGTTTTAATCCGGATGTAATTATAGATGCATCAAATCATGTTGTTATCCCTGGATTAATTAATACTCACCATCATTTATTTCAGACTTTAACAAAAGCAGTTACTTTAGCTCAAAACGCTTCCTTATTTGATTGGTTAAAAGCTTTGTATCCAATATGGTCTAATATAACACCTGAAGATTTAAAATCAGCAGTTAAAATAGGATTATCTGAATTAATTTTATCTGGATGCACAACCTCTACAGACCATCTTTACATTTACCCTAACGGTATAAAGATAGAAGACGAGATAGAAGTTGCCAACGAAATTGGAATCAGATTTCACCCCACAAGGGGTTCAATGAGTATAGGAGAATCTAATGGAGGTTTGCCACCTGATCATTTAGTCGAAAATGAAGACAAAATATTACAAGACTCATTGAGAATAATTGAACGCTGGCATAACCCTAAGCATAATTCAATGATTAATATTTCATTGGCTCCTTGTTCTCCTTTTTCTGTTTCAAAAAATCTCATGATAGAAACTGCTAAATTAGCAAGAAATTATAATGTTGGTCTCCATACGCATTTAGCAGAAAATATTGATGATTTAAAATACTCAAAAGAAATGTTTGGGTTAACTCCAGGACAATATGTTGAAGAGCTAGGATGGCTGGGTAAAGACGTTTGGCATGCACACTGCGTAAAACTTACAGATGATGAAATTAACCTTTTCTCAGAATCGAAAACCAGTATATCTCATTGCCCTTGTTCTAATATGCGGCTTGGTTCCGGAATAATTCCTTTGTCTAAAATGTTAAATAAAAATATATCAATTGGTTTGGGAGTTGATGGTTCTGCTTCTAATGATAGTGGAAATCTTTTAAATGAGGCTAGAATGTCTCTTTACCTTCAAAGAGTTCAAAGTGGAGGAAATATATTAAACTCAAGAAACGCGTTATGGTTGGCTACGGCAGGTGGCGCAAAAACTCTAAATAGAAAAGACATTGGAAGCATAAAAATTGGCAACAGTGCTGATTTTGCAATCTATGATTTATCGAGTTTATCATTATCAGGAGCAGTGGATGATCCAATTGGATCTCTTGTTTTTTGTGGACCACTAAACACCAAATGGACTATTTGTAATGGTAAAATTATTTCTGAAAGTAACAATATAACCAATTTAGAATTAGGTAAAACAATCGATATTCATAATACTTTATCAAAAAACTTATTAAATAAGTGAAACTTTCTGATATTCGGCCTTGAAAATTATATAATTTGTTCTTAAATCTAACCCTAGTTAACTAACTAAAATCAGGAAATGTGATGAGCGCAGAAGAGCATAATTTTGAAGCAGAAACAGGCAAAGTATTAAATATTGTAATTAATTCCCTTTACAGTAATAAAGACATCTTTCTTAGAGAATTAATATCAAACGCATCTGATGCATGTGATAAAAGACGATACAAAAGTTTAACTGACAAGTCATTTTCTTCATCAATAGATTTTAATAT
>CAZCWO010000162.1:0-4669 GCA_964502335.1 uncultured Rhodobacterales bacterium
TTCCTTCTCTGGAGCAGACAAAATTAAATCTTTCTGATCCCTTAAAGCTTGTTCTTCTAGTGCTTGTTGTTTGGGCAACTCAAAAAATATTTGATAGCCTATTACTAAAAGTGCTGAGCATACTATTGCTAAAACAAGGTTTCTATTATCTTGGTTCATTTAGAAGTGCTCCCAACAAAACTTTATTAAATTTGTTATAGATTATTTATAATTTTAAAGTTTGGTAACTAAAAAGATTAATATATGCAAACATAAAAGATGGATTAACAAATTTTTTCAATAATATCATCTAATTTCAGTTATAATTTCTTTTTTCTTAATCACCAAAGATTTCTTTTGGTCAGAACAGTTTTTAATCCTTCTAAGTTGTCTGACATTATTCCATCTACACCAAGATCAAGTAATTTTTCCATTTCTTGAATTTCATTAATGGTCCAAACATGAACTTTCAAATTTAATTTATGGCAATAATCTATAAAGTTTCTATCAATAATATTAATTCCAAAATATTTTAATGGAACCTGAACACAGTTTGCATCAATGTCGAAGTTTCTAAAATTTAAGCTTGATAACTTTAACTTTAACACTTCTAGAGGACCCGCTGAGGTGCATAATGCAGATCCAAAAATCGTTCGTAAGTTATCTAGTCTTTTACCTGAAAAAGAGCCAATACAAATCCTATCAAAAACATTATTTTCCCTTAGAAATTCAATTAACGTGCTAATTGATGAATTGTTTTTGGGGTCAATATTTAAATTAATTTCAGGCCAACTGTAAAATATATCTGAAAGTAAAGGTATATTATATTTCCCAGCAACTTTAATTTTCCTAAGCTCTTTCCATGTTTTATTTTTAATATATCCTTTGCCATCAGTTACTCTATTAAGAGTGTCATCATGAAAAGCAATTAATTTTTTGTCTCTTGTAATCTGAATGTCTGTTTCTAAAAACTTAAAACCCATATTAATAGCATTCTCAAAAGCTTCCATGGTATTTTCTGAGCCAAAATATGATCCACCTCTGTGGGCGATAGCAACTGGTTTGTCAGAGTTTAAATATCTATGGATTTGCACTTTTATATATTGTTTTTTGTTTTTAAGTTTTTAATTGCCCAAATCAGATCATTCTTTAATTTTTGATATTTCCTATGCACTGTTTCTTTTCTAGCAATAATAACGTAATCCCACCCTTTTGTTTTAAAATTTTCGATTACATCAAAAACCAAAGAACGCATTCTTCTTTTAGCTTTATTTCTTTGAACAGCCCCACCAACTTTTTTACTAGCAGTAAATCCAAACCTCGAGGGATTTGCTTGATTTGAATTTTTTAAGCATTGAAGAACCAACCCTGCAGAGAAAACTTTGGAGCCATTTTTTTGAATTTTTATAAAATCTTTTCTAGATTTAATCTTGTTAATCATTTTATTTAATGTTCCTTTAATTAGAACATTATATATAACTTTTTTTAAGCAGAGAGTTTTTTACGCCCTTTAGACCTTCTTGCAGCGATTACATTTCGGCCACCAACTGTTGACATGCGTGAACGAAAGCCATGACGACGTTTCCTTACAATGTTACTAGGTTGAAATGTACGTTTCATTTACTTTAATCTTTCAGAATTTATTGATATATAATATCTGTAAAATAAAATGAGTTGATACGCTGAAGTTTATAAGAAGTCAAGCCAACACTGAGATTAATAATTATTTCACAATTTATTTTAAAAGGGATCCTAATATTAAAAATTTCATTCCAATAACTTTAATTATCATTATAATTATATGGCTTATATTGGCTCAATTGAATTTTAATAATTCAACTTTTATCTCAAATATTTATGCCTTTATAGTTTATAAAACTAATGAAAACTTGCTTAAAGCCATTTTTATTTATGCTTTTATCTATATTTTTTGTGTTTCTTTTTCTATCCCAATAGCAAGTTATCTAACATTAATCGGAGGGGCTGTTTTTAATTGGTTGGCAATTCCGCTGGTAATTATATCTGCTACTTTAGGTGCAACTATAGTTTTCCTCTTATCCAAAGGAATTCTATCTGATTTTTTTTCAAAAAGGATGATTGGTAAATTTGAAAGTTTAAAAATAGGTTTTGAAAATAATACATTTTTTTATTTACTGTTTCTAAGACTGGTTCCTTTTGCACCCTTTTTTATTATAAATATTTTATCCGGCATTATGAACATGCGAACTTTACCGTATATTTTTGCTACAATTATAGGTATCTCACCTGGAACAACTATTTATGTATGGACGGGAATTACATTAGGAAAACTATTTTTATTATCGGAAATACCAAATCTCAGCAATATCATAAGCCAATATTTTCTACCACTAATACTTTTAGCAATTCTTAGCTTAAGTCCTGTTATTATAAACAAACTTTATAAAAGTTATTTTTAATTCATTGCAATTGGTTTTATAGGTTGCGGCTCCATATCCCAAGGAAATAAAATCCAAGTATCTTGGCTGACTTCAGTGATATAAGTATCTACCATTGGTCTCCCAGCAGGTTTAGCATAAACTGTGGCAAAATGGGCATTTGGAAGCATTTTTCTTACTGCACGTGCTGTATCACCTGTATCAACTAAATCATCAATAATTAGCCACCCCTCTCCTTTGTCATCAAGTTTGACTGCTTTCATGACATTAAGCTTCTCTTGCTTGTCTCCTTGGTAAGAGGCAATACATATTGTATCGATTATTCTTATTTCCAACTCTCTTGCTACAACTGCTGCTGGAACCATCCCTCCTCTAGTAATTGCAATAACTCCTTTAAAGGGCCCGTGTAAGTTTAATCTCCAAGCAAGAGCTTTTGCATTCCTATGGAGTTCTTCCCAGGTAACAGGAAAGTTTTTTTCATAAGTACTCATTTTATATCTCCAAACTTTATTCGATGAAATACCTAATCAAAGTTATTTTGTGAAGCAAAATATTTCTTTATGTTTAATTATTTTATTCACATTGCAAGTATTTTTAAATAAAGTTAAGTAATAAAGTCAAAGCGCCCGTAGCTCAGCTGGATAGAGCACTAGACTACGAATCTAGGGGTCAGGAGTTCGAATCTTCTCGGGCGCGCCACACCTTTCATGTAACCATCTGAAATGTAAGCATATTCTATGCAACAGATGATTGGTGTGAAAGATAATGAGAAATAAATATGCTACAATCCATGTGATGAAACGTAATGAAATGAATAGAAATATTGGATTTATCAGGTGCAAATTTGAGTTATGCAAAGCTAATAGAAACGAAAATTAAATTGGCAATACTTAACCGTGTAATACTAGAGGGAGCAATTATAAGAAATAAAAAATTTTCTAATTCAAGCTTTGATTATGCAAATCTAAAGGGCGCAGTTATCATTTTTTCTGATCTATGGGGTGCAGCTTTTCAAATGGCAAACTTAGAAGGAGCAGATCTTACAAGAACAAATTTTTGGTTTTTATGTGTTTGCTGGAAAATCAACATCTTTTATAGGACCTGCAATTTATGGATGGCTCGTTATGTCCACAGGTATAGAACGAGCAGGAATGATTATTGTTTTAGTTTTCTTTATATTATGTATAATTATTTTGGGATCAAAAGGTCCTGAAAAAATAAATATAACTTAATTTACTTTAACTGAGATTTCTAATGAATTTTTCTGAATTACCCATCTCCTGTTATATCAGAACATTAAATGAAGAGAGAATGATCGGCGAAGTAATTTCTTCAGCAAAAAAAATTTGCAATGAAGTAATAATAATAGATAGCATCTCAATAGATAAAACTAAGAGCATTGCATTATCTCTGGGAGCAAATGTTTTTGAGCAGCCGTGGTTAGGAAACGGATTTCAAAAAAGAGTGGGTGAAGAAAGATGTAAAAATGACTGGGTATTAGATATTGATGCAGATGAAATTGTAACAGATAAAATGGCATATGAAATAAAACAATTGTTTAAAGATACCTTGCCTGATGTAGATGGGTATTTAACTCCAATAATTACTGTCCCCCCAATAGGAAAACCATGGTATAACTTTTCTCGAGCTAATAGAGTTAAACTATACAACAAATCAAAAATCCGTATCCCAGCTCACAAAGCATGGGATCAATTTAAAACTGATGGTCTATCAATTAAAAAATTGAAAAATGGACTTTTGCATCCATCATTTACAGGGATTCATATGCACTTAGATAAGCTAAATAATTATAGTACAATGTTAGCAAATTTACCTACTAACAAAACATATATTGAAATTCTGTTAAGGGTCTGGATAGGTTTCCCTTTTTATTTTATGCATAAGTATTTCTTAAGGGGAATGTTCAGAGCTGGCACTTATGGTTTTGCTATTTCAATTTCTTCTGCTACGGGCAGGTGGCTAAAAGATGTTAAGCAATTTGAAAACTTAATAAAAAAATATAAAAAGAAATAATTTGAAGATATATATAGTTACACAGACTTTTCTTCCCAAAATTGGAGGTAAAGGAGTTTACATTCCGTATAAATTTGTATGGAAGCATGAGGATATTTACATAAAAGATAACTCAAATTTTGTAAAATTGAAAAAAATTTCTAACCTTAACTCATTGGTAGTTATGTGATAGTATTTTGATTAATTTTGTTTTTAGCTTTATATTACCACCACAGACTCCCACAAACATCCTCAGACTC
>CAZCWO010000163.1:0-4629 GCA_964502335.1 uncultured Rhodobacterales bacterium
GAAATGCAATGTTCTATAGCAGACGTTGGAGGAAATAAAGAAGTTGGTGAGAGGGGTGTTAGGCATGAAAATAATATATGCTCTTATGTGCTTTTGGACACCAAACCACTTTTAATGGAAGATATTAGTAAGGACCCTATTTGGAAGAATCATCCTAAAGCATTGGATGGTTCAATGGAATGGTATGGCTATGCAGGATTTCCCGTAATTAATAAAGATAATTTTGCTCTTGGTACTCTTTGTATGCTTCACAAAACACCAAAAGCACTGAATGAGTATCAGGTTGAATTGATAAAAAAAATAACATCAAATATGGCTCATTTGCTTGATGTGCAAGTGGAACAAAAGGAGATTACATCTCAAAAAATTCTTGAAGCTTTAGTCAATTTTCAAAAATATGACAGCAATTTAACCATTCAAGACTTTAAATCATTTGTATCAATAGTATCTGATATAAAAGTTGAAAACTCTCAAGCCAGGTTTCTAATTGAAAAAGGGCTGTGTAAAACTAATCAAAATGACTTAGTTGAGCTTACTTCATCCGGGGTAAAGTTGCAATCTGATATGAAACTAGAAGTTAAGCCAATGAAAAAGATAAAACTTGCCGGGAATGCGGCCCAATCACTTATTGATGAAATGTTCGCAAAGATAAATTAATTATGTATGCTAAAGTTTATAATTTTAAATTTCCTGGATTAAGTGAAGCTAAGGTGGCAGCAACATTTTGTTCTGAGAACCTTGGAAAGAAAATAGTTCCATTCAACATTAGATCCTTGAATATTTCTATTGGGAAATGTGGTAGCATATCAATAAATTTGAAATTTGAAACTGGTGACGACTTGAATAAATTTGAAGAAAACTCCAAAGAATTTTTTCAAGATCTTAAAAAAACCTTTGTGTTTAAGCAGAGTGATTTTTCAGGGATATATGTATACAATTATGAATCTGAACTGACTTCAACAGAGCTATCATTAAATTAAAATTTTTTTATATCATATTATACAATAATGATTGATTTTTTAATAATCGGAAGTGGGTTTGCTGGTGCCGCTATGACTATTCACTTAGTTGAAGCAGGAGTAGATCCAAAAAAAATCATTGTTGTTGGCCCCACTATTCTTGGTTCAGGAAATGCTTATGGAAGCAAGCATAAAGATTATCGCCTGAATGTCCGTTCAGAAATTATGTGGATACATCCTGAAAAAAAAAATGAATTCACTAACTGGGCAAAGAAAAATATTAAAGATTCTCAGGCTTTCCATGAAAGTGGTAATTTTTACAGGAGAACTGATTTTGCAATTTTTGTTCATTCAAAATTAGAAAAAATTTTACTCAAAAAACAGCTGATCCATAAAAAACATTTAGTAAAAAAAATTTATAAAGAAAACGATGGTATATGGGTCTCGATATTATGTAATCAGGAAAAATTAACCTCAAAAAATATAATTCTTGCAACCGGCAACCCAGTTCCAACATGGCCTTGCCATATTGAAGCAAAAGCAATGAAGCGAAAAGGAGCATTGATTGAAAATCCATGGAGTGGAAATTGGGTTAATAATATTCATAAAAAGGATACAATTTTAATCATTGGAACAGGCCTTACGGCCTTAGACTGTTTATCGGCACTAAAATCATTACATCATGAAGGACAAATCATTTTGATTTCTAAAAGTGGAAAATTTCCACCAATGCAAGCAAAATGGGAAAGGAAACAAAATCCAAAATGGCCAGATGAACATAATCAAGAATTACTTCCTTCAACTATGATCAAGTTTTTTAAGAGTTATCTACCTGACAGCCCGCCTTCAACTCCTAAATGGCAATCTGCATGGGAAGAATTGAGATTAGATTTAAATAAGCATTGGGATAGAATTTCTAATAGTGGAAAGATTAAGTTAAAAAATAAACTATATTCAACTTGGTCAAGATTTAGATACAGGGCATCCCCGCATGTGATCTCTGCAAAAGAGTACTTTTTTAATAATAATCAAATGCAATTTTACAAAGGTCATGTAAAAAAAATATCTTTAGATCGAGAAGGTTCATTGTTATGTTTATTTGATGGGGGGAAAGTAATTGCTGATAAGGTTATTAATTGCTCGGGAAAAGGAAATGATGATCTTATTACACAAATTATAAATGATAAGATTGGCGCCCAAGATATTTTTAATGAAACTTTAAAAGTTGATAAAAACAATAAAGTAATTCCGGTTAAGGTAGATGAAAATTTTGGACTATATATGATTGGTCCAACATTAGTTGAAAGTTTTGGAGATATAGTTGCCGCGAACAAAGTATCAATGCAAGGCATAAATCTAGCAAAACTTTTAACCAATAAAATAAGTTAAAGAATTAGTGAGATGTTTGAATAATAGTTGCGCCAGTTGTTTTTCTAGTCATTAAAGCTCGGAAAGCCTCTGCCGTATTTGCTAAATCAAATCGCTGATTAATATCAATTTTTATTTTTCCTTTAACAATCATTTGAAAAAGGTTACCAGAAACTTCTTCAAGCTCTTTTCTTGATGCTATATAGTCTCCTAAAGATGGTCTTTGAGCATATAAGGATCCATTTGACAGAAGGTCAGAAAGTTTAAATTCAGATGGCACGCCACTAGATTGCCCAAAGGATATAAACATACCAAACCGTTTAAGCACTTTTAGGGATGATAAGTATGTATCTTTGCCTACTGAATCGAATACAACATCTACCCCTTTCCCATTAGTAATATCCATAACAGCATCAAAAAAGTCACTTTCATTATAATTTATCACATGCGAAAAACCTGCATTTCTTGCTAGCTCTAATTTTTCTTGAGAGCCAGCTGTTCCAATAGATTCAACGCCAATAGCTTTTAGCCATTGACCAGCAATTAGTCCAACCCCTCCAGCTGCAGCATGAAACAAAACCTTTTGACCTGGCTGCAATTTCGCTGATCTATTTATCAAATATTCTACTGTCATTCCTTTCAACAATGAACCAGCTGCGATTTCATCTGAAATCTGATTTGGAAGATGAACCACTTTATCAGCAGATATAGTTCTCTCCTCAGCAAATGCACCAATAGTGAAGGGATAACCAATCCTGTCACCTTTTTTGAACCCTTCCACTCCCTCACCACAAGAAAGAACTACTCCTGCAGCTTCATTGCCAGGTATCAAAACCCCATTATCGGGAAGTGGGTATAAGCCTGTAGTTTGATAAATATCAATAAAATTTAAACCTATTTTTGTTTGTTTTAATAGGAGTTCTCCTGGGCCAGGTAGGGGTGTCTTTCTCTCTCTTAATTGAAGAGCGTCCGCACCATCTGGGGTTTCAATACAAATAAATTTTCCCATTAGAAAAATTCTTTGGGTTGTTGATTATTCATAAAAAACTTTCTTGTCATCAAATCTTATTCATTAAGAAAAATATAGAGATAGCATTTAAAGTTTAATTATTGCAAGTGAAAGAGAAGAGAAGTTTGAGGTAAGTTTTATTTTAGTATGCATGTTATTACAAAAATATATAAGAAAACATTGAAAAAAGATTTTTCCAAATTGTATAAATCTTTGCAAAAGATCCTTATTAGTATAAAAATATATAAAACTATTAATTAAAGCTGATTTTTTGGAGGAAACTTATGCTTAAACTCAAAAATTATTTCCTAGCTTGTTGGATGATAGTTGGATTTGGAATTTACAGCGCTAACGCGCAAGTAAACTTATCTGCACATACGGCTAGCCCAGGTGGTGTTCCACATTTAACTATAATGCATTTATCAGATGTTTTAGGAGAAGCGGGCATTGCTAATTTGCAAGTTACCGAAGGCCAAACTCTCACCAACTCTCTGATGACAATTGCAGAGGGTAAAATAGACATGACGGCTATGCCTATAATACTTCCATTTCTTCTTGACAAAGGGAGAGGTCCTTTTGCGAAACAAGGAGAAAACGGAGCGGCACTAGCGGCAAATGTAAGAGCCCTTTATCCATATAATGCAGGTGCATTTGGTTTATTCGCATTGGAAAGTGAGAATATTAATAGCTGGGACGACATTGCAGGGAAAACTATTTTTAATGGCCCACCTAGAGGAGCAGCATTAGTAAATGCTCGTCAGGCAATTGTATTGGCAAGTGGCCTTAAAGAAGGTGATGACTACAAAGGTGTTCAGGCAAATTGGGGTCAATTAGCAAATATTTTAGTTGATGGTTCGGTAGATGGTTTTGTTTTGCCTCTGACATTTCCTTCTGCAAGAGTAACAGTTGCTCAATCTGCAGGTAACGTTAAAATAATATCAACACCAAAAGAAATTTTTGAAAGTGAGAACTATCAAAAAGTCTTTAATGGTCCTGGAAACATCCCTATAACAGTTAAATGGGAAGATATGGGTTACGGCGAAGGTGTGTCAATGGTTTCAGAAGATGGAGTGTATAGAGGACTAGGCACTGCATTTGTAGAACTTGTTCACAAAGATATGAGTTTTGATTTAGCGAAAGCTATTACTGCCACTCATATATCGACACTTGACAAATTAAAAGCAAAGTCACCTTTTGCTCCTAATATAGGATTGGCTCAAATGGATGCCAGGCTGTCTGGTTTATGTGGACCAAGTAAGCTTAAATATCACCCTGGTGCTGTCGCCGCTTGGG
>CAZCWO010000164.1:0-4624 GCA_964502335.1 uncultured Rhodobacterales bacterium
TAATTCATTTTTATCTATTTTGGAAAATCAATTAAGCTTAAGTTTACCAAAATCAATGGGCAGTTCACTTAAGATAAATGACTTTCAGATTACAATAGCATATGAGCCAATTTGGGCAATAGGATCTGGGAAGGTGGCAACAAGTGAAAACATTGTGGAGGTCCATAAATTCATAAAAAATTGGTTAAATGATTACTTTGAAAGCTTAATTAAGATACCAGTGATTTATGGAGGGTCTGTAAACGCAAAAAACTCTATTCAAATTTTAAAGTTAAATAGTGTTGACGGAGTTTTAGTTGGAGGAGCAAGTTTGAAGTCTGATGATTTCATAACAATTGCTAAAAACTCTTTATGATCAAGAGAAGGTTAAATGATTTAAAGCTTGTAATATAAATTCAAAATGAATATATAGCCATTTAGAAGGATTAATTATGACAACAGTATTGTTAACTATACATATTCTTATATCCATTGCCATTGTTGGGCTAGTTTTAATGCAAAGAAGTGAGGGTGGTGGCCTAGGCATTGGTGGTGGAAATAATTTTATGTCTGCAAGGGGTACAGCAGACTTGCTGACAAGAGCTACAACCTTTCTAGCAATTGCATTTTTTTGCACATCAATTTTGTTGGCTGTCTTGGCAGGTTATGGCAAAAAAACAGTTTCAATTGTTGAAGAAGTCTCGCAAGAAAGTTCTTCTGAAGTAAATAATTTAAACGACTTGCAACCATCAGTTCCAACTGATAATTAAAGTTGTTATTTCATTTAACAATAAGACTGGTAAAAACAAAATTCCCATAGTATTAAAATAAACCATGCCAAATTTTATTTTTATAACTGGTGGTGTGGTTTCGTCCTTAGGAAAAGGCTTGGCTTCTGCAGCTTTAGGGGCAATTCTTCAAAGTAGAGGTTATACAGTAAGGCTGCGAAAACTTGATCCATATTTAAATGTTGATCCTGGGACGATGAGTCCTACTCAGCATGGAGAAGTTTTTGTTACTGACGATGGAGCGGAAACCGATTTAGATCTTGGTCATTACGAAAGGTTTACTGGAGTTTCTGCTAGAAAGACTGATAATGTTACTTCAGGACAGATTTATTCTGACGTAATTGCAAAAGAAAGAAAAGGAGATTATTTAGGAGCAACTATACAGGTGATACCCCACGTTACAAACGCCATAAAAGAATTTATTGTTTCTGATCTCGGTAAAGAAGATTTTGTTTTATGTGAAATTGGAGGTACAGTTGGCGATATTGAGTCACTGCCTTTTCTTGAAGCTATCAGGCAATTGGGTAACGAATTAGGTAAACAAAACACATGTTTTTTGCATTTAACTTTATTGCCCTTTATTGCTGCTGCAGGCGAATTAAAAACAAAACCAACTCAACATTCTGTGAAAGAACTTCAATCAGTAGGAATTCGTCCAGATATTGTTTTATGCAGAACTGAAGCACCTATTCCGGATGAACAAAGAGATAAAATTGCCCTTTTTTGTAATATTCCTCAAAATTCTGTTATTGAAGCATTAGACGCTGAAAGTATATATGATGTTCCTCTAGCCTACCATAAAACAGGCTTAGATTATGTTATATGCGATCATTTTGGATTAAAACCAAGACAACCAAAATTAAAGATTTGGCATGAAATTACTTCTGCGATAAAAAACCCAGAAGGGCAAGTTAAAATTGCTGTTGTTGGAAAATATACATCTTTAATTGATAGTTATAAATCTCTTGCAGAGGCTTTAACTCATGGTGGCATTGCTAATAAAACTAAAGTTGATTTAACTTGGATAGATTCTGCTGAATTACGAAATGATGAAACTTTAAAGGAAAAATTTGAGAATATTCATGGAATCTTAGTTCCAGGAGGTTTTGGTGAGCGTGGATCTGAAGGAAAGATTTTAGCAATTAAATTTGCAAGGGAACTTAAAATTCCATTTTTAGGCATTTGCTTTGGAATGCAGATGGCTGTTATTGAGGCTGCAAGAAATATTGCACTGATAAATTATGCGGGTTCAACTGAATTTGGGCAATGCGCTTCTCCTGTAGTCGGACTTTTAACTGAATGGATTAAGGAGGATAATATTATTAAAAGATCTTCTGAAGATGACTTGGGAGGCTCTATGAGGCTAGGGTCTTATGAATGCCATTTGTCATCAGGTAGCCTTGTAGAAAGTATTTACAATAAAAATATTATCTTTGAAAGGCACAGACATAGATATGAGGTTAATATAAAATACAAAGATGATCTTCAAGATGCTGGTTTACTTTTTTCTGGTTTGTCTCCAGATGGAATATTGCCTGAAATTGTTGAGTATAAAAATCATCCTTGGTTTATTGGAGTTCAATTCCATCCGGAATTAAAATCAAAACCTTTTGACCCGCATCCTTTGTTTAGTAGTTTTATTGGGGCTGCATTTAAATATTCGAGATTAGTTTAATTGAAAAGAGTTTGATAAATGGAAATTAATGAAATTAAAATAGGTAATAATTTACCGTTTGTTTTGATTGCAGGACCATGTGTGATTGAAAATCTTGATCATACTCTGTTTCATGCAGAAAAAATCAAAAAAATTTGTAACGATTTAAATGTTCCTTTAATATACAAATCATCTTTTGATAAAGCCAATAGAACTTCATTATCTTCAAATAGGGGAGTTGGTATAGATGAGGGCTTGGAGATTTTGTCCAAGGTTAAACAGGAATTTGAATTAACAATATTGACTGATGTTCATGAAGCTTCTCATTGTCGGAAAGTTGGATCCGTAGTTGATGTACTTCAGATCCCTGCATTTTTATGCAGACAAACGGATCTACTAATTGCTGCGGCTAACACTAATTGCGTTGTAAATATAAAAAAAGGACAATTTTTAGCTCCATGGGACATGCATGAAGTTGTAAAAAAAGTTAAAAGTTCAGGAAATAATAATGTAATGGTAACAGAAAGGGGTGTTTCCTTTGGTTATAATACTTTAGTTTCAGATATGAGATCTTTGCCTGAGTTGAAAAATACAAATTGCCCTGTTATTTTTGATGCTACGCATAGCGTCCAACAACCTGGAGGCAAGGGCATAAGTTCGGGTGGAGAAAGAAAGTATGTGCCGGTACTTGCACGTGCAGCAATAGCAATAGGGGTTGCTGGTTTATTTATGGAAACTCATAATAATCCAGATGTCGCCCCTTCGGATGGTCCTAATATGATACCATTGGATGATTTAGAACAATTGCTAAATTTGCTCAAAGATTTTGATGAACTTTCAAAAAGTAATATATGAAAAGTATCCTTTCTGAAACTGGTTAGTATGGTTGAAATAATTAATATTTTTGGAAGAGAGATTTTAGATTCGAGAGGTAATCCATCTATTGAAGTTGATGTTCAGTTAAACAATGGGTTAATTGGAAGAGCTTCAGTTCCCTCTGGAGCATCTACTGGAGAGCATGAAGCAGTTGAAAAAAGAGACCAAGACTTAATGCGATACCTTGGGAAAGGGGTAAAAAATGTTGTTAATAGCATTAATTCAGAAATAAATAAATCTTTAAACGGGGCTTCTCCCTTTGATCAACGTAAAATAGATCAAAAATTAATAGAATTAGATGGAACAAAAAACAAAACTAGACTAGGAGCTAATGGGATTTTAGGAGTTAGTTTAGCTGTTTCTAGGGCAGCTTCATTAAGTAATCGAGAAAGCTTATTTAAATATTTAAATGAGGATGATAATTATTTAATGCCTACACCATTGATGAATATAATTAACGGTGGCGCTCATGCGAATAACAATTTAGATTTTCAAGAAATTATGATTGTGCCTGTCGGTGCGTGCTCTTTTTCCGAGGCACTGAGATGGGGTGCAGAAGTTTTTCATCATTTGAAAAAAATATTGTCTGACAAAGGTTTGTCAACAGCTGTTGGAGATGAGGGTGGATTTTCTCCAGAGGTAAAAAATTTAGAGGAAGCTCTTGGGTTAGTGATAAGATCAGTAGAGATTTCTGGAAGAAATTTAGACAACGAAATCAAAATTGCTATAGATGCTGCTTCTTCAGAATTTTTTAATAATAATAATTATTTAATTGAGCAAGGTTCAACAATATTTAATACTGGCCAAATGATCAAAATGTGGGAAAAGTTAGTTTCTGAATATCCGCTAATTTCAATTGAAGACCCTCTTGAAGAAAATGATTTTGAAGGATACCAAGAGTTAACGCATTCTATTGGTAAAAAAATTCAAATTGTTGGGGATGACTTATTCGCTACAAATTATAAAAGGCTTGAAAAAGGCATAAAAAATAATTCAGCAAACTCAATTTTAATAAAATTAAATCAAATTGGAACTTTGACTGAAACTATAGATACTATTAACCTTGCAAAGAATAGTAATTATGGAACAATAATTTCACATAGGTCTGGTGAAACGGAAGATACATTTATTGCTGATTTATCAGTAGCATTACAAGCTGGGCAGATCAAAGCTGGATCATTATCCCGTTCTGAAAGACTTTGTAAGTATAACCAACTCCTTAGAATTGAAGAGGAACTTGGAAAAAAAGCAATATACAATGGTTCAAAAATTTTAAAATAATTATTTTATTGACCGATTCGGTTTATTTTGATTCAATGTATTTATG
>CAZCWO010000165.1:0-4597 GCA_964502335.1 uncultured Rhodobacterales bacterium
CGTCCACTAAAAGCTTGCCGGGCTGCTCGAGCATTAGGTGAATCTCATCCACCTCGTGGAGGCGGTTGCTGGTGAGGCGCTTTTTGGGCGTGAAGGGAATGGTCACCTCGTCCCAGTCCTTCAGGTTCAGGTTTCGCAAGCGCACAGCGTATTCTTCGCCGGTGCTGGAATTGGTGAGCTTCACGATCATCGTCGCCTTTTCGTCGGAGGTGGCGCGGTACTTGAAGTGCAGTTCATTCTTTTGGCTGAGCGCGCGCATGCCGCGCAGATGGATGCGCAGCCACGGGAGTTGCTTTTCCGGGTGCAGCACGGATTGTGCGGCGTCCCACGTGCGGGGTTTTTCGTGCAGCACAATCTTGAAGTCGCCGGGCCATTCCTTGCCTTGCTGGCCGGTGTCGAACCAGCCGGTGAATAGAATGCGGCGGGGGAATGGCCGTGGTTCATCTTTTGCGGCAGCGTCGTAAAGGATGATGTCGTCGATGCGCAGGTCGGCCTCGGGATCGATGTAAAATTGAATATCATCAATCCGCTCATCCGTGGCGAGTGGTCCGCCGGAGCCATCGGGGCGGCGCGCCTTGGTCATGTCGACCGTGGCGGTTTGCCATTTGCCTTGGGGAAGGTTTTGCAGAAGCAAATGGCGGTGGTAGTTTTTGCTGAGGCTGTAAATCTGCACGCGCAATGTGTCCGTGCCCTTGAGCCAGTAGCGAAACGTGAGGCGGGTGTTTGCGCTCATGGGCGGGCCGGGCACGGGATTGAAAATGACGGCCTTGTATTGCTTGGATTGGTCGCCTTGTTTGCGGTCGAAATCTTTTGTGTCCGTGGCGCGGCTGGCGCGGGTATTGGGCCGGCTGGCGGACAGGCTGGGCGCCAGATTGTCCTTCACCGGTGTGCCGCGCAGCCACCAGCGCTTTTCGATTTCGGTTTCGTAATCCTCAAACACATGCACACGCGCGGGCATGTTGCCGAGCGCGATGGGTTTGGAAACATTGCGCGGGGCGGCGTGGAGCGTGGTGGCAATTATGAAGGTGAACAAGAATCTCATTTTCGAGCGGTATTGGGGATGGGAGGCGCTTCGAGTATGCGGACGACCTTGGTTTCATTGCCCTGCTTGTCTCGAATGGCAGCGGTCCAGCGGGCGGTTTTGTGAGTGCGATGTGGGATGGGTAGCTTGAGAGGCAGTTCCCAAACGCCTTGGGTAATTTTCCGGAAATGCGGGGCAAGGTTTTCACCGGGAGCGTGGCCGTTGATTTTCAATGTGCTGGTGACGGTGAAAGTCTCGAGGTCGAGGCCGGTGCCGTAGTCGTCCATGCCGATGCGCAGGCGGGTGAGTTTGCCTTTGTGGCCGCCGGCAGGTTCGGCAATGGTGAGAACGGGCCGGCTGTCATCGAGGTGCCAGCCATATTGCGCGTTGAGGTCGATGGGGCAGCCGAGGTCTATCCAACGGGTGAGGGTGCGCTTGGCCTCGTCGGTGAGAGGCGCCACCTTAATGGGTTTGCCATCGGGGCCCTTGAAGGTGCCGCGAATGGCGGCGGGCGGCGGCATGGCGGTTCCGAGATAATCGAGGTCATACCGGGCGCGCGCGCGACTGGTGTCGACACGTTCGCCGCGATGCTCGAAATGGCCAATGCCGGGCTTGGGCTCGCTGGGGTGGTCGTCATTGGAAAAGCCGTCGAGGCGACGGCCATAAATTTTCCAAGTGAGCAGGCTGCGGCGCGATTGCAGTTTGCGGATGTAGCGGGAGGCGTTGGGGTAACCCCACGAAGGGTAGCCAATCGGCGGATGGCCGAACTTCGCGCGTTCATCAACGGCGAGTCGGAAGTAGGTGCCCGGAAACTTGCCGCGATTGGGAACGTTGATCCAGTTGTCATCGTCATCCAACACAAGATTGCCGGCGGGTTTTTTCCAATCCTTCGTGTGGCACGCGGTGCAGTGAGCCTTGAGGATGGGCTGGATGTCGCGGAAATACTCGACGGTGGTGGCGGGCTGTTTCGCCGTGCGCAGGCCGGTGTCGGTGTCGGTGTCCCATTGGGTCTTGGAGGTGTCGCGCGCGCGCTCGGTGAGCAGCGGCGTTGTCTCTGTGAGATCCCACACTTTGTAATCGGCCTTGCTGGCGAGGGTGAGTTTGAAATCCGTGGGCTCCTGACTGTGGGCATGACAGCCGCCGCAATCCACGCGCATCTCACCGGGGCGCAGTTGATGCCAGGTTTGCGACATGTTCAGCACCATGCCGTCGCGGTCGATGGTCTGGAACGTGAACGCGGTGTCCGCCGGGATCTTGGCGAGGAAACTGGTATCGGGCTGGCCATCGGGATCGGTGGGTTGTTTTCCATTGCGAAATTTGCGCACGGGAACCTCGCCGAGAATGCGCAGGCGTTCCATCGCGTGGCTGAAAAAACCGCGGCCATTTTGCGCGCCGCGATGGCGATCGGTGGTGGGTTCCATGGCCAGCACGCGGAGGGCATGGATGTCGGTGTTATCGTAAAGACCGGCGTCGGCGCCCTGATTGTGCCAGTTGCGCGGCATGCCGTTGCCGTGGCTGGTGAAGGCATCGAGGTCACGCCATGGCCGATTACCGCCGGCGTAGGTGGAAGTGACACTGCCAGGTGGCACGACGCCGTTCGGATAGCTCTCGCGCTTGTACATGCTTGAGGAACCCACCAGTCCAAACGGGGTGCCGGCTGGCAGGGTGGGGTGGGCCTTGCCATTGTTGGTCACGGGCGCGAGGTTCTTGGGTTCCTTTACGCCGTAGATTCGCGAGTAAGGCACGACCGCGCGCGGCCAGCTCTCGTTGTACTTGGGATCGTTCTTGATGAGCAGCAAATCGCCCGGCTCATCGATGACTGCACCATTCTTCAAGAGATAAATGCCGCCGTCGATTTGTGGCAGATACTTGTACTGGTGATTGGCCGGGCCGGGGGAATAGATGGTGAGCAAATGATTGTCCGGCGCGCCGCTCGGATGGGTGAACTTGCCGACTGCCGGCGATTTCTTGTCGCCCAGCACGGACGGATCGGCCGGACCCTCGCCATTGAGCACGAAGGGCGTGAGGCTCACCGCCTGCTCGGGCATGAATGCCATGCGGTAGTACTTGCCCTTGCCGTTGTAATGACGTCCAAAACGCAGCGCGGGATTGCGCGGGTCATTGCGGTACGCCGGGCTGAAGGTAACCTGCGCGGGCATCTTTATATATGCGCCAAAGCCGGAGTTGTTCTGGTTGTAATACTCCTCAATGATCAGCGAGCCATCGCTGAGTTGTGTCTGGAAATGAAACCCATTCGACGCGCCGCCCGGATCGAACGCGCTTACCAAGGGCGCCCAGTTTGAGCCGTCCGGGTGGATCGTCCAGATGCCCCACGAGATACGGCTGCGAATGCCCTGGCTCTCCAGCGTGCTGAACATGATCCGCCCGTCCGCCAGCACCACCGGATGCAGCGCACCCGCAATGTTCAGGTGGCCGATCTTCTCGAGGTTGGCCGGGTGCCGTTCATCCGCGGGCAAATCCGTGTCGCGATCGTCCATCACGAAAAGCTGCAGCGCCACTGCCGGATAGCCGCGGCTCGGCTTGTACCCTTCGCGATTGCTCGTGTACACCACCCGCCCATCCGGCAACGGACACGGCCCCATGTTGTACACGCCGTAGGCGAAATGATGCTTCGTGTTCTCCTTGCGCGATGCATTGCGGAAATCACTCGCCCAATCGCCCGCGCCCAGGTTCGGCGCAAACTGCTGGTTCGTCAGCCGCACAATCCGCTTCGTTTTCAGTTGAATCTTGTAAATGTCTGCGCCCGCTCCCGGCGGATTCCATTGGCTCGCCTTTTTCAGGTAATGAATCTTCGTGTAATAAACCCACTCCCCATCGAATGACACCATTGGGTCCGTGATGCTCCCATCGCCGCCCTTCACCAGCACCTCCTCGCTTCCATCCGGCCGCAGCAGCATCAAGTCCGCCCCCGCCTCCATCGTGATCGGCGCTGAGAAATCCGTGTAAAACCGCTTATGCACCTCATCCCCCGCCCGTGGCGCCCGCACATAAACGATGTCGTAATCCCACTTCACCGCCTTGTCACTCGCGATGGGCTTGATGCTCGTATTCAGCTTATCCAGAAACAATGGCTCTTTCGGTGCGGAAACCACCGCACTCACGCCTGCCATCAGGATGCCCAGAAAGAAGAAGTGGGAAAATCTCATGCCTTCACTAAAGACTAGGCGAGAACTGGCCAAATTCAAGCAGGCTCTATGGTGGCAGCCCAGTTGGGTGAAACGATCGAGGCCATGTGCCGTGTTGCCAGTAGGCACCGTACGTTGATCGGGTTTCTATTTGTTCATCACCCGGCCGGTATGCTGTGCATTCTGCCCGCGCATAGGCCACGGGCTTTTGGCGGGGCCTTTGGAGTCGGTCTTGATGGCATAGAGCTTTTTGTCATATGACCCGACGTAAACCGTGCCATCAGAGCCGATGGCGGGGGAGGAGTACACATCACTTCCCGTTTCAAATTCCCATAGCTTGACCCCAGTCTTGCCATTGATGGCATAGAGCTTGTGGTCATCTGACCCGACGTAAACCGTGCCATCAGAGCCGATGGCGGGGGAGGAGTAC
>CAZCWO010000166.1:0-4495 GCA_964502335.1 uncultured Rhodobacterales bacterium
ATTTGAAGCTGAAAGAAGATGTGTTGAGGCAATTAAACCTATGCCACCGCCAAGAAAATGAGGACAATAATTTTTTCCTCTTTCTATAATTTTTTTAACAAGAGGAAAGCATTTGCTAAAGCCTCCCCATTTAGCTATGTCAGGTTGAACGTATAAAAACACATCATTATTTAGAAAGCTTTCAAAAACATTATTTCCACTTAAATTTTCGCCACCAGCAAGGGGAATATTTATTTCTTTGTTTAAATTGATCCAAGCTTCTAAAGATGCATCAGCAAGAATGGGTTCTTCCAACCAGTTTAGATTAAACTCTTCAAGATACTTACAATTTTCTTTAGCTTCATTGAGGTCCCAAGCTTGGTTTGCGTCAACCATCAATATGTCATCATCTGAAAGAATATCTTTGATTTTCTTGATGTTATTTAAATCTTTTTGAAATTCAAATCCTATTTTTAATTTAAAGGCCTTAAAATTATTTTTGATTGCATTCTTTATTGTAGTTTCAGGGTCAGTAGGATTAACACCACTCGCGTAGATAGGTAAAACCTTATTTTGACCACCTAATTTCTTCCATAAAGGTATATTTTCTTTTTTTGCTATTAAATCATTAATAGCAATATCAATTCCAGCGATGCATTGAGCTATAGGGCCAGGTTCATCAGATTGAACAGATAAAATTTTTGTACTTTTGACTAAATATTCAAAAATTGAATTGGGTGTTTCAATATTTTTATTATTCAACAAAGGAAAAAAAACATTATCTATTAATCTAGCTCTATGTTCAGCTCCTGTTAAAGGAAAGTTGCACCATACTTCACCCCACCCTTCTATCCCATCACTATCAATGATCTTTATCAATACCATAGGTCTGTTATCCATAATGCCAAAAGAAGTTATGACAGGATTTTTTAAAGGGTAACGAAATACAAATGCTTCTATCTTTTTTATTGCACTCAAAATTAAACCTTAGTAGTTTGTGAGTTTTTGAATTTAATTGATTTAATTATAAATTAAAATAAAGTAAATTGTTAAATTTTAGATAAAAATAATTCTAACAGTCATCGAAGAAAGATAATTTTTCATGAGCAAATTTCAATGGAATGACCCCTTCCTAATAGAAGACCAGCTCAGCTTAGAAGAGAAAATGATCAGGGATACTGCTGAGAAATATTCTAATGAGAAGTTGATGCCAAGGATTAAAGAAGCGTGGAAAAATGAAACAGCCGATAAAACTATCTTCAGAGAAATGGGGACATTAGGTCTTTTAGGTTCAACTTTGCCTGAAGAATTTGGTGGTATAAATGCTAACTATGTATCTTACGGCTTAATCGCAAGGGAAATTGAGAAAGTTGATTCAAGTTATCGTTCTATGATGTCAGTTCAATCTAGTTTAGTCATGTATCCAATTTTTGCATTTGGAAACCAGTATCAAAAAGAAAAATATCTTCCCAAACTTGCTTCCGGTGAGTACATAGGGTGTTTTGGTCTTACGGAAGCTGAAGCAGGTTCGGATCCAGGCTCAATGCAAACCAAAGCGAAAAAAGTTAGTGATGGATATATTATAAATGGTTCAAAAATGTGGATTTCTAACAGTCCTTTTGCGGATGTTTTTATTATATGGGCGAAATCAGAGTTTCATGAAAATAAAATTAAGGGCTTTATTTTAGAAAAGAATTTACCAGGGTTGAGCGCACCTACTATTGAAGGGAAGATGAGTCTTCGGGCTTCAATAACAGGGGAAATTATTTTAAAAGATGTTTTTGTGTCTGATGATCAAATTTTAGAACGGGTTGACGGTCTCAAAGGCCCCTTTGAATGTTTGAATAGAGCAAGATATGGTATTAGTTGGGGGGTAATGGGAGCAGCTGAATTTTGTTGGAAAGCTAGTATTGATTATGGTCTTTCTAGAAAGCAATTTGGAAGACCTCTTGCACAAACTCAGTTGTGGCAAAAAAAACTGGCTGACATGCAAACAGAAATAGCTTTAGGTTTGCAGGCTAGTTTGAGGGTTGGCAGAGTCTTTGATGAAGGGAACATTTCACCCGAAATGATTTCAATAGTTAAGAGAAACAATTGTGGAAAATCTCTTGAAATAGCTAGGCAAGCTCGAGATTTACATGGAGGCAATGGTATTATGGAGGATTATTTTATTATGAGACATATGTGCAATCTAGAAACAGTTAATACATATGAAGGAACCCATGATGTTCACGCATTGATTTTGGGTAGGGCTCAAACGGGTCTTCAAGCGTTTTTTTGATGCGTTACCCACTTGAGGGAATAAGAGTTTTAGAGCTAGCAAGAGTACTTGCAGGTCCTTGGGTAGGACAAGTGTTAGCTGATTTAGGTGCGGATGTAATTAAGGTTGAAAGCCCTCAAGGAGACGAAACAAGAAAATGGGGCCCCCCATTTGTTGAAGGCAAAAACAAACAACTAGATTCTGCTTATTTTCATTCATGCAATAGGGGTAAAAGATCAATAGTATTAGATTTCAATGATGAAACAGATCTTGAAACAGCTCATAAACTGGTTGAAAAGAGTGATGTTTTAATTGAAAACTTTAAAGTTAATGGATTAAAAAAATTTAATTTAGATTATAAATTTTTATCAAGAAAAAACCCTCAGTTAATTTATTGTTCAATTACTGGTTTTGGACAAACGGGACCATATGCTGAAAAGTTAGGTTATGATTTTATTATACAAGCTTTATCAGGAATTATGGACTTAACAGGCGAGCCTGACAGGGAACCGCAAAAAATGGGAGTGGCATTTGCTGATGTTTTTACCGGTTTATATGGAGTTATTGCAATTCAATCAGCACTAAGGTTAAGGGAAACTTCTGGTAAGGGGCAACATATAGATCTTTCGTTAATGGACAGTATGACGGCAGTATTAGCAAATCAGGCATCAAATTTCTTTGTGTCAGGAGTTTCTCCGAAAAGAATGGGCAATCAACATCCTAATATTGTTCCGTATCAAGTTTTTCCTGTAATAGATGGGCATTTAATTATAGCGGTTGGAAACAATGAACAATTTAAAAGGTTATGCCAGGCTCTAGGGATGGAAGAAATATATTTTTTAGAAGATTATAAAGATAATAATAAAAGAGTTAAAAATAGAAAAAAATTGATCAAATTAATTGAAGCCAAAACTGTAACATTTCAAAAACAAAAATTAAAGATTTTGCTAGAAAAACATAATGTTCCTGTTGGCTCTGTTAATGAGCTTTCAGAAGTTTTTAATGACCCTCAAATACAATTTAGAAAATTGAAAATTAGTATGCCCCATAAAAAAGCTCAAAAGGAAGAAACTTATGGTGTGAGAACACCAATAATTTTTTCAGATTCTAAATTAAACTTATTAAAAGGAGTGCCTTTATTAGGAGAGCATAGCAATGAAATTTTAGAAGAGATAAAGAAAAAATAATAGTTTTGTCATTATTTAAGAACAAAAAAATTTGCTAGTCAATTGAAAATAAATTTGAAGAATTATTTGGGGATTTATTATCCAGTCCACCAAAGTTTTTGAATAAATTAGGGTCACCAAAAATATCATTATAATCTTTGTTGCCTCCTAATTCTCCAGCCTTTAACGATTTTTCATCAACCGTATTAACATTTTGTTGGAGTAATTTTAATTGATCAGAAAACTTTGATTTTTTAGCAGTTTCTGCGGCTTTTACACATTCAGATCCATACAATCCATTCTTTACTAATTGGTTAAATCCAAACATCCCAAAAACTATAATAAATAATATTAAGAAAATTGATTTTGGAATTCTGAAGGTGCTTTTATTTTCTCTTTTAAGTCGACTGTCATGAGTTTCTTCAAATAATAATCGATTTTGTCTTTCTTTTTTCTTTTTATCTTCACGTCTTCTTAATATCTCATAAGTAATTGCCGCAATCAGAGTTAATAATATGATTACTAATGCAAGTGCACTAATCGCAGGACTTATACCTAGTCGAACTTTTGAAGCTATTACAGTAGTTAAAGTTTGTTCGGATAATATACTGAAAACTGTTGTGTTATAATTTTCAAAAGAAGCCAAGAAAGCAATAACGGCGGATGAGGCTATTGCAGGCATTAGATAAGGAATTAATATTTTAAAGAAAACCTGAGTTTGGCTTGCTCCTAAATCGAGTGCCGCCTCTTCTTGTGTTTGATCAAATCTCTGGAGTCTTGCTACAAAAATTAGAAAACAATAAGTTGATATAAAGCATGTCTGTCCTAAAATAGTCAAAAATATTCCATTTCTTCCTAAATCAGATATAAAGCCTTCCCCTCCAATAGTTGCAATCCTATCCCAAAGAACAACGGTGGAAATCCCTATAATTACTCCTGGAAATAAAACTGGCATAATGGAAATTGAGTAAAATAGAGTTCTTAATCTGCTGTGAACTTGAGTTAGAACTATTGATGCAGCTAATCCTATAGGCACAGATAAAATTACAACTCCTAACCCTATTATTAAGCTTGAAATTAATCCATCATG
>CAZCWO010000167.1:0-4452 GCA_964502335.1 uncultured Rhodobacterales bacterium
ACGCGATTGCTACAGCCAAAATAAATCCTCTTGCTTCAATGCTGACTATCGCATCTATTTGAGTTTTTGCCCATGGTTCTGTCATTTCATCTATTAGCTGCTTATATAAATCGGCCCTTTGAAGTAGGGTTGTGATATCTCGAAATTTAATCCCTTTAATTGGGTAATCAACTATAGTTCTAACAAATTTTTTCAACATTTATCTCCTATTAAGTAATCAATAATTATAATAACTAATTGATTTTAATATAAAAAACAACTTTTAACCAAATATAGTAAAATTACCAACTTCCTTCATTTTTCATTGATGACCAGGGTTCCTTTATTTCCAGGGGTTCTCCTTCTTGCAGTAATTCTATAGAAATACCATCTGGAGATTTTATAAATGCCATATTTCCATCTCTGGGTGGCCTGTTAATGACTATTCCATTGTCAATAAGTTTTTGACAAAAATCGTATATATGGCCAACTCTATAGGCTAAATGACCAAAGTTTCTTCCTCCTGAGTAAACTTCAGGGTCCCAATTATAAGTCAATTCAAGAGCGGGTCCCTTCTTAGAGTTGTAATCTATTTCGTCTTGCGGTGCAGAGAGAAAAAAATTTGTGTATCTACCCTTTTCACTATCGACTTTTCTAACCAACTTTAATCCTAAAATATCACAATAAAACTTAAGCGAATCATCAACATTACTTATTCTCACCATTGTATGAAGGTAAAACATCTAAAATCTCCAAAATAAAGTTTTTAAAAACATTATTATCTATTTTTTTCCCAAATCAGTAAACAAATTAAAGATAAAATAATAATAAGAGCTCCGAATAATGTTTGATAACTAGGTATTTCGCTAAAAATTAAATATCCAATAATTAATACAGGAATTATATGAAAATATTGTATTGGGGCAAGAAATGAAGCCTGTGATAACCTAAATGCCTTTATATAAAAATATTGAGCGCTAGTTGCTAATAATCCAGTTAAAATCATAAATATTAATTCATTAAGTGATACTTCTTTCCAAGTGTATAAGCAAAAGGGAAACGATAAAATTGAGATGCCTACGGAATACCAAACCATCAACTGTATTTCTGAAAACTTTTTTGATAGAAATTTTTGAAATATTGTAGATAAAGATCCACAACAACTACCTAGTAAAGCTAATAAAGCTATAAGTTGAATAGAATTACTTTCCGGTGAAAAAACAAGTAAAATTGATAAAAATCCTACAATTAAAACTAACCATCTCTCCTTTGATTGTTTTTCGCTTAAAATATAGAAGGCAAATATACTCATTATACTTGGTCTTAAGTAACTAATTGTACTTACTTGTGCCAATTGAATATTAGAGATAGTAAAAAATTGAATTGATATTGCCATAAAGGAAAGTACAACTCTTATTAAGTTTGCCTGAAACTGTCCAAAAATATTCTTTTGGTTTTTAACGTAAAACAAAATTGGAATTATAATAATCGAACTTGAAATTGAACGCATAAAAACAATTTGAAAAACTGAAAAATCTCCAACCAGTGTTTTTATTAAAATTATATGTGTAATTAAAAAAACTTCATTGAAAATTAGCCAGTAAAGGCCGGTAAAGTTATTATCTTTTACAGACAAGATAAAACAACAATTAATTAATTTTTTAGAATGTTTGCAAACATTCTAAAGGCACCAGGAACTAGATTGTCCATTTGATAGAACAGATTGAGAGCACAGTGTATATAACGACCTTTACCAAAATCTGTAACTAATAACCCTCCCAATAGTGGTTGCTCATTATCATCAGACATCATAAATAATGGGGTATAATTTTCATCCCACTTTGAAGCAAAATATAAACCTCTTTCTTTTACCCAATTATCAAAATCTCTAGGAGTTATTTTGTTTGGACTATTTAACAATACATGATCTGAATCTAAAAAACCAACTTCAGCTCTAGGGTTTGTAACACGCCATCTTATAGAAGGACTTCCAATTTTCAAAAAATAAGGGCAACTCTTTCTTTCATCCCAGTTGTCTTGAGGTCTTTGGTATTCTGTTACATAATTTCCGCCATCATGTATCCATTTGTTAATCTTATTAAAAACTTTATGAATAGGTCTTGTGGCGCCAGCAAAAACACCAGTAACTATAGTATCAAATTTCGAAAATTCTTCGGAAATGATTGCTTCATCAGACAACAATTTTACATCTGCTCCAAGCATTTTTGCCCATTTCCAAGCATTATCAGCATAGCCATCGATCCATCCTATTTTTAGCCCTGATAAGCTTTTAATCTTTACATTTAAAATAGAAAGTTCAGACTTGTTTTCAAATAAGATCTTTCCTGTGTGGTTATAGCCAAATTCAGATATTTCAGATAACCCTTTATCATTTGATGAAAGATATATTTTTCCTAAACCTTCATCAACTGATGTGGGTATTTGTATTTCAGAAGAAATCGTAATCCCCTCAAAATTATTATTATCCTTCAAGTTTATACTTGTATTATTACAAATATAATTTTTTGGATGAATTAATTGTAAATTAGTTTCATGATTGGAAAACTTATTTACAAGGAATTTTACATTTATTTTTGAAAATTTATTATTTTGATTATCATTATTTATAAAATTTAGAATTTTTTTTGTTTCTAAGCTAGCTATAACGTCAGGAATGATAGATAAGTTTTCATTTGGCATAACGCTTATTGAAAATGATGTATTATTAACTGTGAAGTCAACGGATGCATGAACACCTTTGGGCTCTAGGGCAATACCATGCCATTCTTGATATAAATCTTGATACGTTTCATTTTGATTTATTAATCCTTCAAAAGCATAGTTAATTCTATTAGAAGAAATATTTTCCTTATGCTTGAATTTTAAATCAGTTTTAAATGGAGTCATTATATTACAATCTACCTGGGTTAGATTTACTGTATTATTTTTATGTATTGATAAATTTGCTTTAATCTTACCGCCAAAAAAATGAAAACCTGAATTGAAGTTAAGACTTGGCAACAATGATATACAGTCTGCCATTGCAGCTGAACATTGTTTTTGTTTTAATTGAACTCTATGAACATGTTCTTTAGAAATTGATTTTTCTGCACTTTCCAAAAATGTTTTTAATTTACACAAACTATTAATCAATAGTTCTGTACTATTAAAATTGTTAATAGCTTCCTCTGAGAACTTATGAGCTTCGACAAGATCTTGTTTTCCATTATTATCTCTCGAAAATTCAGATAAATCCAAAAGATTCTTTGGTACTAATCCTCCAGTAATATCTCCCTCAACAAATTTACCTTTAAGCAAGTGCAAGGGAACTGAAAGATTGTCTTCAAAAGCAAGTTGGCCTATATTTTGAGTAGCATGGTATGATCGAGACCATTCACCTATTTGGTTATATGTGCCACCAAAGATATTATTAAAATTGCCTATTTCAATCCAGTGAGATGCTTTAGGAGGGGCTTCTTCATCATCATATGAACCTCCACCACCTCCCCAAGCAGGAAGAAAGATTTGAGAGATTTTCCAAGTTTCGAATTCAATTTCTGGATAAATATCTTCTTTATCAGAAGTCTCATATGCTTCTATAGTTGCTCTTGTTACAGCACGATGATGTCCATGCTGGCCATCTACATCAAGAAAAGTAGGAATAATAATATCAGGCTTATAAGCTCTTACTATTAGTATCATTCTTTTTATTGTATGTTCCTTATCCCAAAATCCAAATGTCTCCTCAGCTGATTTTGATAAGCCAAAGTCATTAATAGAACTATCCCTATTATCTGCAAGCCATCCAATATCAACCCTTAGGACAGACATTGCCTTAAGTAATTCAATAGTTCTTAATGCACCGAGGCTATCATCTCTTTCTGGTCCAATGCTATTTTGGCCTCCTTGTCCTCTTACTGCATTAACATATGAGACATGGTAACCTTCATCTAGTGACAACTTAGCAAGCAATCTGCTAGCTTCGTCATCTGGATGAGCGCCTGTTTGCATAAATGAGACTGTTGATTTGAGTGATTGTAGGTGAGACCACAGGGATCTATTTAAAAATCGGTATTCTTGACTCTCTATCTTTGCTTTTCTCATTATAATCCTTGTAATATGATTTTACGTAATATTAATATGATATTATAAATAAGTTAAAACAAATATTTAGTTATGGAGGAAAAAATGAAAAAAATAAAATTACTTTTATTTTCTATTTTTGGTTCAGTATTTATTTTTGGGAGTATTTTAGCAAATGCTGTAGAAATAGAATATTGGCAGTATACATATAAAGCTAGGGTTGAAGCGATTGACAAGTTAATTGCTAATTTTGAGAAAGCTAATCCAGGCATCACTATAAAACATATAAATTTTCCATATGCTGACTACCGTAAAAAAGTTGCTATTGCCATTTCATCTGGTGATGGACCAGATCTAGTTCAGCTTTATTATGGTTGGTTAAATGATTAC
>CAZCWO010000168.1:0-1153 GCA_964502335.1 uncultured Rhodobacterales bacterium
ATTCATTCCTATTTCAGAGGACCCCCCCAAAGGCAAAAAAATAAAATCTTTTTTTTCAATTTTCATAAATTCACTTTTTATTATTAATATTAAATAAATGAATTAGTCCATTTATGGTTAAGTCATTATCAATGACCTGAATTGCATTACAATTTTTCGAAAATATTTCTGACAAACCACCTGTAGCAATCACAGTATAATTTTGATTGCTTTCGTCTTTAATTCTTTTAACTATACCTTCAATCAAAGAAATGTAACCCCAATAAATTCCGGAATTCATCGAATGTTTTGTGTTTTTACCAATAACATTAAGCCATTCATTATTAATCGAAATTCTAGGAAGTCTGCTCGCTGCCATATACAAAGCTTCTAAAGATAAGTTAATTCCCGGAGCTATAACACCCCCTTCATAACTGCCCCCTTCACCAACTACATCAAATGTGGTGGCTGTTCCAAAATCAATTACAATACTTGGCCTTTTGTAAAACTTATTTACTGATACTGCATTCACCAATCTATCAGCCCCAGCTTCAGAGGGAATGTCAATATTAATATTTATGCCTAACTTGACATTTTTTTCACCAACTATAAATGGCGATAAACCTAAAAACTTTTCATTAAAGGTTTTAAGCGATAATAAGGCTTCTGGAACGACAGAAGCAATTATACAACCTGATATAGATGAAAAATCCAAATCTTCAATTTCTAATAATTTTATCAACCACACAGAATATTCATCAGCTGTTCTATGGATATTAGTATTAATTCTCCATTGTTTAATGATTTTATCATTTTCTGAAATTGCAAAAACAATGTTTGTATTTCCACAATCAATTGCTAGTAACATACTGATCCATTAATTTAGTTGGCACAAAAGTTCCTGAAGTGCTTTCAATTAATTCACTATTATCATTCTTCAAAATGATTTGGCCGTATTCTCCAATATCAACAAATATACCTTTAATATTTTTATTTAAGTCTACTGAATTCAGTTCTTCGTTTAAATAAAGAGCATTTTTAATCCACAAGCTCTTAATATAAGAAAATCCATTTCCATACCACAATTGAATATAATTAATTAGTTCTTTTAACAATATTTTTGATATTCCTTTTGGATTAATTTTTATACCCAAGCAGTCATTAATATTTGTAC
>CAZCWO010000168.1:1189-4382 GCA_964502335.1 uncultured Rhodobacterales bacterium
GTTAAATTTTGTCTTCTTTGGATTTGAAATTAGATTGATACCAATGCCTACTACTATCGCTTTATTGTTTTTTGTGATTTCTAAAAGGATACCACTAACTTTACTGTTACCAATTAGTATGTCATTTGGCCATTTATAATTTATAGAAATATTGTCATTATGGGAAAATGAATAGATTGCTGACCTAACTGCTAATGCAGACACAAAGCTTAACTGAGACCAGAATTTGAATTCTATTTTTGGAATGACTAACGTTGAAAAGTATAAGTTGCCCTTTGGAGAGAACCATGATTTACCTCTCCTTCCCCTTCCATTGGTTTGATTGTCAACAACTATAGTTGTGAATTCATCACAATTATAATTGTACTGATCTATAACTAAATTAGAGCTAGATTCAGCTTGGTTTAAAAAAGTGATCTTTGAATTTATATCGATGAACTGATACCCATTGTTATTTCCAAAAACCAGTTAAGGAACAGCCCAAAGAGAATAGTTGATATTATCAAAACTCCAAGAATAATCATCGAACTTTTATTATCAACAACATCAAGTTTAACTTCATTATTCTCAAAGTACATAATTTTGATTATTCGTAAATAATAAAAAGCACCTACAACACTAGTTAAGACACCAATAATAGCTAAAGGAATGAGCCCAGCATTAACCGCAGATGCGAATACTAACCATTTACCAAAAAATCCAGCTAACGGAGGTATGCCAGCCATAGAAAACATAAGAATGACAAAGGAAAAAGCTATAAAAGGATGCGTTTGAGAAATCCCTTTTAAGTCACTAATTTCTTCAACGGATTGGTTGTCCCTCCTCATGGATAATATGATTATAAAAGCTCCTAAATTCATAATCATATAAATAACCATATAAATTAAAACAGATGAAACGCCCTCTAATATTCCTGAAGACAACCCTACTAATGCATACCCCATATGGGCTATGGATGAATAAGCCATAAGCCTTTTTATATTAAATTGCATTATCGCTGCAAATGACCCTAAAATCATCGAAAGTAAAGAGAGAATAATAATTATCTGCTGCCAAGAAGTGATAGCATCATCGAAAGCAGTAAATGTAAATCTAAGTAAAATTGTTATCGCTGCCAATTTTGGGACAATTGCAAAAAAAGCTGTGACTGGGGTTGGGGCGCCCTCATAAACATCTGGCGTCCACATATGAAAAGGAACTAGAGAAATCTTAAATGCCAAACCAGAAAGCATAAATACTAATCCAATTAACATTAAATTTGACATGCCATCAGATGAGGCCATTGAAATTGAAGAAAATGAAGTGTCTCCAACAGCACCGTAAACTAAACTCATACCATAAAGTAATAATCCTGAACTTAATGCACCTAAAATAAAATACTTTAATCCAGCTTCGCTACTTTTTATGTTGTCTCTGTTAATAGCTGCAATTACATATAGTGGAAGTGACTGGAGTTCTAATGACATATAAAAACCAATTAAATCATTGGATGATGCCATTAAGAGCATGCCTAGAACTGAAAACAAAATTAATACAGGATATTCAGGCCTATTAAAATTATCTAACTTTTGTGATTTATAACTAATTATTAAAGTTAACATCGTTCCAATAAGAATTAATATTTTTGCAAACCTTGCAAGATCATCATAAATGAACGCCTCATTAAAAATTGACCCAGAATGTGAATGTGAAAAAAATATTAAAATTATAGTTATGAGAAAAGAAAGGTTACATAATCTAAGGGTAATTCTATAACTACTGTCTTTATTTAAAAATACGCTTGCCAAAAGAGTTATCATGCCAGCAATTGCTAAAAAAATTTCTCCAGATATACCAAATAACTCCATAAATAATTCCTAGAACATTTTAACTTGCGCAATTTGAGAAATTGTGGACTGATTTTTATGAATTTCTGTAATCTCATAAATATTAGAAATTGATAACTTAGTGATATCTAAAAGAGGAACAGCATAAACACCAAGAAATAAAACTAAAATTACTATTGGTACAAAAATAGAGATTTCTCTAAAATTCATTTTATTTAAAGATAATATTTCTTCTTTTATTGCTTTACCAAACATTACCCTTCTGTAAAGCCATAACATGTAGATTGCACCTAGAATTAAACCAGTTGCTGTCAATACTGCAACAACAGGGCTAGTCTTCCATATTCCTATTAGTACTAGAAGCTCTCCTACAAATCCAGATGTACCTGGCAAGCCAACCGAAGCAAGCATCATAAACATAAAAAATAATGCGAACCTTGGCATAACATCTGAAACGCCTCCATAGGCACTAATTTCTCTTGTATGAAGTCTATCATAGACAATACCTACACATAAAAATAAAGCACCGGAAATTAACCCATGGCTAACCATTTGAAAAACCGCACCTGACAATCCTTCTTTAGTAAATGAAAAAGCTCCAATTGTAACAAATCCCATATGGGCAACTGAAGAGTAAGCTATCATCTTCTTCATGTCTTCTTGAACTAATGCTACAAGTGAAGTGTATATAATAGCGACAATAGATAAAGCAAAGATGAAGGGGGCAAAGTAAATTGAAGCATCCGGAAATATAGGTATTGAAAACCTAAGGAAACCATAACCACCCATTTTAAGCAAAACTCCAGCCAATATAACTGAGCCAGCTGTAGGCGCTTCAACATGAGCATCTGGCAACCAAGTGTGTACTGGCCACATTGGCAATTTCACGGAAAATGATGCAAAAAATGCTAGCCAAAGCCAAAACTGAACATCATGAGAAAAACTAAATTTTGTAATTTTAGTTATCTCAGTTGTGCCAGTTTTTGAGTAAATATAAAAAATTGCTATTAGCATTAAAACTGATCCAAGCAACGTATAAAGAAAAAATTTAAAAGCTGAATAAACCCTTCTTGAACCACCCCAGATTCCGATGATTAAAAACATTGGAATTAAAACCGCTTCAAAAAATATATAGAAAACCAACAAGTCCATTGCACAAAAAGTGCCCACCATTAACACTTCTAAAATCAAGAATAAAGACATGTAAAGTGGTATTTGTTTTTTAATGTTATTCAAACTTGAAATAATACATATAGGAATTAAAAAAGTTGACAAAATAACAAAAGGCAAGGATATACCGTCAACACCCATGTGATATGATATATTAGAGATTGGTATCCATTCAGATTTTTCTACAAATTGAAACC
>CAZCWO010000169.1:0-4380 GCA_964502335.1 uncultured Rhodobacterales bacterium
TGGCAACAGGATTTGAATACAATACTCCCCATTGACAGACTTGAAGAAATGGCAAAACAGGGTGAAATAGGTTCAGTGTCGAACGAGCATTATTCCTTTATAGGTTCTTCAGATCCAATAAAAATGGAAAATTCAGCTAAAGAAGTTGCTGACAGAATGAAGAAAGATGCTGTTAATACTGTTTTTCTAGTGCCTGTCTGACCTTTCTGTACGCGCGCCGTGAGCGTGCTGGCTCATTTTTTCGAATCTTATGGATTTTCAACTGTGCTTGTTGGTTTTATTAAAGAACATATTCAAGCAATTAAGCCTCCACGTGCTCTTTGGCTCAACTTTCCCATGGGTCGACCATTAGGAAAACCCAATGATCCAGAGTATCAGAAGAGAGTTATTCGTTCTGCCTTTAATTTATTTGATTCATCTTCCGGTCCAATCCTTGAAGACTTCCCGGACATAATACCAGTAAGAGATGGTCGGATGGGCTATGCTTTGCCAGTCGAACTGGTTATTAAAAAAAGTGAGATTGGTGATATAGAAACAATTTTAGAAGAAGTAAGAAATGAAATTGACACACTAAAATCAGCCTACGAAAGTGCAGTTGCTTATAGAGGTCGAACAACTGTTGGTGCCAGTGAAATGTCAATTACTGAATTTGCTCCCTACATAGTTTCTTTTTTGAAAGACGATATACCGAAAAGTCCAAGAAAAGGGTTGGGGGCCATACCTCAACTTAAGCTCGTAGTTGAAGATTTACAAGCCTATTACACAGAAGCAGTAACCCATAGGGATGGCATTGACGACTTTGAAAAGATTGGCTCCTGGTTTTGGGAAGAAACAAAAGCTGGTCGACTGATTTTGGCCCTTGAGGCTGTGTCACTAGAAAGTGAGAATAGAGTTTTACGCCAAATTGTTGACATGTCATTAATAACACCAAGATTCTGGTCTGAAGGACCATTACCTGGTTCATCTGGATCTGGTTGGTAAGATACCAATCTATTTTTCAGAATGTGGATTAACTAATTTTATAAGTAATTATTAACTATTGCTATCAGCAAGATTCAAAGAATGTCGTTAAGTTGTTATTGAAGTTAATCAATTTTTAAAATAAATTATTTATATAACAATTAATAAAAGTGAATTCATGACCAAAGACATTGAAAGAAAAATAGCTGTCATTTTTGTTACTGACGTTGTTGGTTTTAGTAAAATGATGGAGAAAAATGAAGATGAGACACTAAGAAGTTTTCGTTCATGCAGAGATATTCTCGATAATCTCTTCAAAGAGCATGGCGGACGTATCTTTAATACAGCAGGGGATTCAGTTTTAGCTGAGTTTCAAAGTGCAGTTTCAGCTGTTATTTGTGCCAAAGAATTCCAAAATCTTGTTCGAGAGAGAAATGCTAATGTTGAAGAAGATGCTGTGATGCATTTTAGGATTGGATTGAATATGGGCGATGTCATTGTAGAGGGTGAAAACCTTTACGGTGAAGGTGTTAATGTAGCCGCTCGATTAGAAGCCTTGTCTCAACCGAATGGGGTGTCCTTATCTAAAAGCATATTAGATTTTGTCAATAAAAAAACTGAACTGGACTTCCATGACCTCGGCGAACAAAAAGTAAAAAATACCACCGTGCATGCCTTTGATTTGGCTGATCCAGATCTTGAAGTGCGAACATTAGAGACTAGCAGTCAAGATGAAGAAGAAGTGAGCAAAGCGCCCACAATTGCTGTTCTTCCTTTTAGTAATTTAAGTAACGATCCTGAGCAAGACTATTTTGCCGATGGAATAACAGAAGACATAATTTCACATCTTTCAAAATGGAAAACTTTTCCTGTTATTTCAAGTAATTCAGTATTTTCTTATAAGGGCACAAAGGAAGCCACTAAAACAATTGCAGCAGAATTAAAAGCCAGATACCTTGTTGTCGGTAGTGTCAGAAAAGGTGGTAATAAAGTAAGGATAAATACAAAGCTCATTGACGCAAACAACGATACGCAAATCTGGTCTCAAAATTGGGATCGATCGCTTGAAGATATTTTTGAAATTCAAGATGAAGTCTCTCAAAAAGTCGCAGTTATAGTTTCTCCTGCCTTAAAAGCAAATGAGTTAAAACAACTTGATACAAAGAAAAAAGTTAATTTAAGCGCATGGGACGAAACTCTACAAGCTCAATCATATTTAAGTAAATCTAATTATACTCAAGGGTTAGATGCAGAAGCTAAACTTGAATTAGCTAAAAAAGCAATCGAGCATAGCAAAAAGGCTATTGCACTGGATGGAAGCTTAGCTGAGCCACATATTATTTTATCGGCAAGTTTGGTCGATATAATATTTGAGCCATCACTTGCATCAGAAAGAGAAGAAAATCAAAAAGATTTTTTTGAACATAGTGAAAAAGGATATTCGTTAGATCCAGATAATCCTGATGCTATAATGATGAAAGGTTTTTCATTCTATATGAAAAGAGATCCTGAAAGATTTATGGAGTTAATCCAAAAAGCATTAGACGTTAACCCTAATCATCCAAGATCACTTCAAATGTATTCATTACAACTCCAAAGAGAGAGTAAATTCGATGAAGCCATAAACTGTGTCAAAAAAGCCATGGAAATAGACCCTGTAGGAAGAGTTGAATGGGAAAATTGGCTTATTTTTTGTTACATCAGCAAAAGAGATTTGGACAATGCATTGAATTCTATAAATAGAACTATTGAAGATGCACCGCATAATAGACTTTTTGGTTTTAAAGCAGCAGTGTTATCCCTTAAAGGAGAAATAGAAGAAAGCAAGATTTGGCTTAAAAAATATCTCGATGAGCGACCAGAGGTTAAAACATTGGAAGATTATAAAAAGGTAGTACCTGAAATGAATGAATCTCTAACTAATAATTTGCTAGAAGGAATGAAGCTAGCCGGACTCCCAGAGTAATTGTTGTTTACAGAAATGTTATAAAATAGTTTTTCTATATAAATTTTGTTTTTTCTTTTAATAATAAATGTAAGCTTTTAAAAAAATTAAAATTCCAATTATCAATAATGATAATTGAAATATTCTCCTAAACATTCTCTCATTAATGCTTTTTAAAATTACTCTTCCTAAAAATATTCCAACAAATGCTGATACACATGAATTTAAAGACAAAAATAATATCTCAAAGTCGAATATTGTTTTGTAATAACTTTTAGAAAATCCTAGAAAAAGAGAAAGAATTGAAAAATGAATTCCTAATGCTTGTAATAATTTTTCCTTTTCAAAATTGAGTGATTGAAAATAAAACACACCAGGAACTATTAATGTACCAGTAAGTCCAGCTAAAATTCCATTAGAAGAAAATATAAGTAATTTATTGATCAATAGATTTCTATTTAGAAATGGAAAAGTTTTTCCTGTCAAAACTATTATACTGTAAAATATGATCGTTAAAGACAAAAGCAATGTGGTGACATTTTTACTCACATTAAAAAACAAGTATGTACCGGCATAAACTGAGAAGCCTGACAATATGAAATAAAACCAAAATTCTTTAAATAACTGGCGTAGGTGTTTTCCTGTTACTGCTTGCCATAAATTCGTTATGAAGGAAGGGATTACAATCATCGTGATTGCAGTTTCTATATCTAAAATTAACGTTAACACAACAAGGCTAATTGTTGGCAAACCCATTCCAATTACACCTTTGACAATTCCTGCAAAGGCAAAAACTATTAGAACAAATACCGATAAATACTCAATATTATAAATTATCTCTCTCTCTGACTTTTGTTATCAATCTAGAACTCTATACAACTCAAAAACAGATTGATAAGATTAAAAATTAACAATATAAAATTTAAATTTAACTTATAAAAGATTTATATGAAAGAAACGATAAAAGTAACGCCAAAGATAGGATTAGTTTTTGTTTTTCTTGGGGGTGTTATGTGGTCTACAATAGGCCTTGCTATTCGCTTAATGGAAGATGCTTCTGTATGGCAAATTCTTTTTTATCGCTCATTTAGTTTAACTATATTTTTATTTTTTATTATAATTTTATTATATAAAGAAAACCCTTTTTACCTAATTTATAAATCTTTTTATCCATCATTAATTGGAGGAATTTCTTTATTTGTAGCATATTCTTTTGGTGTTTACTCAATACAAACCACTTCTGTAGCTCATGCAATGCTTATATTTGCCACAGCTCCATTTATAACTGCTTTCTTAGGATGGATTTTTTTAAGAGAGAGAGTTAAATTAATCACTTGGATAGCTTTAATATTCGCAATTTTTGGTATTTTTTTAATGGTTTCAGGCGATAACTCAAGAAGTAATATTGGCGGAAATATTTCTGCATTTATTTCTGCTTTTGGATTTGCTTCTTTTACTATTGCTTTAAGGTGGGG
>CAZCWO010000170.1:0-4356 GCA_964502335.1 uncultured Rhodobacterales bacterium
TTTATCTAAACTTTTTGATTCTTCTGATAGCTCAAAAAGAGCCTTTGCATATCTTTGTCCAATTTCTGAATTATTGTTCAAAATAAAATTCCAAAAATTTAATTGATTTATAGCTAAATTAAAAAGCTTTTTGGCAGTGGTGTTAGCACAAGGAAAGGGTTGTTGCAAGTGCATGATCAATTAATATTCATAAAAGTTATAATTATTTTATGAAATTTTATTAAAAAAGAAAATTTTATAAAAATGAGTAGGGTTCAATATCAATAACTAATCTAATTGAGGCAGGCTTTTTTAACTTTTTAATCCAATTTTTAATCACTTTTTGGATGTTTATATTCTTATGAGATTTAATAAGAAACCTATATCTATGATTTCCCCTTAACAGAGAAATAGGTGCTGGAGCTGGGCCAAGGATAGTAATTTTTTCGTATTGTGGGGCATTCATCTTTAAAGAATGTGCAAATTCAATTAATTTTCTTTCATCTCTTGAAGAAAGAATTAGAGATACGAGTTTTCCAAAAGGAGGAAGATTTGCATTTTCTCTGTTTTCAGATTCAATTTTAAGGAAATAATCCCTATTATTTTTTTTTAAGGCGTCTATCACTTGATTTTCAGGGTCATGGGTTTGTATTATAACAGTTCCTTTTTTACTTTCTCTACCAGCTCTTCCTGAAACCTGATGCAAAACTTGAAAGGCTTTTTCAGAAGCTCTTAAATCTCCACCAGACAAACTCATATCTGCATCTATAATGCCTATTAGGGTTAAGTTTTTAAAATTATGCCCTTTTGAAATTATTTGGGTTCCAATAATCAAATCTATTTTGCGATTATCAATTTTATCAAAAATAGCCTTCATAATTTTTGGACTTTTGATGGTATCAGATGAAATTATAGCTGATTTAATTGAAGGAAACTTAGACTTTACTTCTTCATCCAGTCGCTCAACTCCAGGCCCGCAAGAAATTAAACAATCTTTGTCCCCACAATTATTGCATGAATTATCAAATTTTTTTGAAAAGCCGCATTGATGGCATAATAACAAACCTTTTTTTCTATGTTCGACTAACCAGCTTTGACAATTTTTACAACCGATTCGATGACCACATGATCCGCAAAGTTTTAATGGCGCGTATCCTCTTCTATTTAAAAAAAGAAGGGAAAGTTCTTTGTTGTTAAGATTTTCTGAAATCTTGTTACCCAGAATGGTTGAAATCCAATTGTTATGCTTTGTTTCAACTTTTCGCATGTCTATAATGTTAACTTCAGGCATTTTGGCCAAGCCAACTCTTTCAGGTAATTTGATGTATGAGAATTTATTTTTTTTTACATTTGTCCAAGTTTCTAATGATGGCGTAGCAGTTGATAGAATGATCGGTATTTTTTCTATTTTAGCCCTTAGCAGAGCCATATCCCTGGCATTATATAATACACCATCTTCTTGCTTATAAGCGTGGTCATGTTCTTCATCAATTATAATTAGCCCCAAATTCTTATATGGCAGAAAAAGAGCTGATCTTGCACCAATTATTGTATTAATTTTCCCATTATTAACTTCATGCCAAGTCTTCATTCTCTCTTTATTAGACAAGCTTGAATGCCATAATAGCGGAAATAGACCAAAATTATCTTTGAAACGTTTGCTCCATTCAATAGATAAATATATTTCCGGAAGAAGGACCAATACCTGCTTATTTAGTTTTAGTGTTTCTAAAATTGCTTGAAAATAAACTTCAGTTTTACCTGATCCAGTAACGCCATCTAAAAGTACAGCATTAAATTTTTTTTGAGCAATTAAATTGATTAAATACTCGCTAGCTGTTTTCTGCTTAGGGTTTAGGTCTATCATATTTGCTTTGTACCCTGGCAACTTAAATGAGTTCTCATATCCTTTCTTGACAATTTCTTTTCGGAAAATTACTTTTTCTTTCTCCAGAGTTAATATTGAAGTTTTGCTAACACCACTTCTGCTTATTAGATCTTTTGAAGAAATTGGCTGTAATTTGTTTATTAAATTTATAATTTTTGATCTATTTTTTGTTATTTTTAAATTTGGGTGGACTTCTTTAATTGTTCTGTTTCCAATATCAGATGCTGTAATCCAGCCAAATTTAATATTTTTTTTTTCAAATTGATTAGGAACTGAAAAAACTAATTTTAAAATGCTCCCTTGACTGGCCATGGTCCATTCTGAAACCCAGTTAATAAAAGCAATAAAATTTCCAGAAAAAGGATTATTATTACTAACTTCTATAATGTTTTTCAGGGGCCTATCTGTTTCTTCCTCTCTTTTGTCACTAATAATCCCCCATATTATTTTTTTAGCACCAAATGGAACTTTAACTATTTGTCCTATAAAGAGTTCCTCTAGGTTATTATAGAAGTAATCAAAAGTACAATTGTCTCCAAGAGCTGGAATGGGGACTAAAATGCTGTATATATATTGTTTTTTAGCTTCCAATGAACTTCCATCGCTTGTTTATATAGAATTTAAACATTAATTATCTCAATTAAAAAAGATATAAGTTTAAACTTTTTATGAAGTCATAACCATTAATCTTATTTTTACCTCCTCCCTCAGAACTAGCTTGAAGAAGGTTGATAAGTAAATTATAACAATAATGAGGTGTAAACTATGAAAATCTTTATTGACAGCGCCGATATAAACGAAATTAGAGAATTATGTGATACTAATCTTATAAATGGCGTTACTACCAATCCATCATTAATAGCGAAATCAGGCAAAAACATTCTAGAAGTTATAAAAGAAATTTGTAGCATCGTTGACGGGCCTGTAAGCGCTGAGGTAACTGCAACTGAACATAAAACAATGATGTTAGAAGCAGCTAAACTACTAGACCTTGCTAAGAATGTTACCATCAAAGTTCCATTAACTCCTGATGGATTAAAGACTTGTAAAAAGTTATCAAAAAAAGGAGTAAGTGTAAATGTTACACTATGCTTTTCATCTGCTCAAGCAATACTAGCTGCGAAAGCGGGTGCTGCATTTATTTCCCCTTTTGTTGGCCGTTTAGATGATATCGGGCAAAATGGCTTAGATTTAATTTATGATATAGTTGAGATTTATAGTAATTATAATTTTAAAACAGAAGTTTTAGTTGCTTCCGTTAGAGGGCCGCACCATGTTGTTGAATCAGCCAAACTCGGAGCTGATGTTGTGACAATACCTGCAAAGACATTTAGGGATATGTTTAATCATCCTCTTACAGATAAAGGTCTTAAGTCTTTCATAACTGATTGGGAAAAAACGGGACAATCAATATTATAAAGAAGTGATTAATGTCAGACAATTTCAAATTAGTATTTATAAAGTGGATAGAATGGTTGAATCAGGAAAAAAGAATAAGTGCAAATACACTTGATGCTTATAAAAGAGATTTGATAAAATGGTCTGAATTTTCTAAAAATGTTGAGAAACCTAAAAAAGCAGATTTTCGATTGTATATGTCTTTTTTAGTTGAGAAAGGAAATTCCAGGTCAAGTATTGCTAGAAAGATATCAAGCATAAGAAATTTTTATCGTTTTGCTTCTAAAAGAAATTACTTATCTTCGGAAGATTTGGACTTAATAAAGACACCGAAATTACCACAGTCTTTACCAAAATCAATTTCAAACGAGGATGTCACATCACTCATTGAAGGGATTGGGAGTGGGCGCTCAGATTGGGAAGCTGCAAGAGATAAAGCTATTTTATTATTAATGTATGGCGCAGGGTTAAGGATTAGCGAAGCACTTTCAATTAATAAAAAACAATGTCCATTGGGTGAATGGCTAAGAATAATAGGTAAAGGTGGAAAACATAGAGATGTTCCAATACTAAAAATAATTCAAAACTCTATAGATAAGTATTTAGCTCTTCTGCCGCGACAATATCAGGATGAAGAATTTTTGTTTGTAGGGAGAAGAGGCGGAAGATTAAAACCAAGGATTATTCAAAGAATTATTCAAAACTTGAGGATTAAACTAAATTTACCTGAACATGCTACACCCCATTCACTTAGGCATGCTTTCGCAACACAATTGCTAGCCGGAGGAGGAGACTTAAGATCAATTCAGGACTTACTTGGTCATTCCAGCTTATCAACCACTCAAAGATACACCTCAGTTGAGGTTTCAGGACTAATTGAGGTTCACAAAAATAGTCATCCAAGATCGGGAATATAAAAAATTAGATGTGTATTGCACCTGTTCCAGCAGCTAATGAGGCCTCTTTAACTGCTTCATTTAAAGTGGGATGTCCATGGCAAGTTCTAGCGATGTCTTCTGCACTGCCACCAAATGACATTGTTGTTGCAACCTCATGAATCAAGTTACCGGCTTCATGCCCAATAATATGAA
>CAZCWO010000171.1:0-2622 GCA_964502335.1 uncultured Rhodobacterales bacterium
AAAAAATTATTTATCATTTTTGCAATCATTCAGTTACAGCCTCTTCTTTAAACCTAATTCTTGGGTCGATGAAATAATATGCAATATCAACTATAAAATTGATCATTACAAAAATAAAAGCGACCATAATTAGGTATGCAGACATAATGGGTATGTCTACGAATTGGACAGCATTAATAAATAATAAGCCCATACCAGGCCATTGAAAAACAGTTTCGGTGATAATAGAAAAAGCTATTAATGTTCCAACGTTAATGCCAGTAATTGTAATAACTGGGATTAAGCCATTTTTTAAAGCGTGCCTGTAATTAATTATATTGTTCTTTATGCCTCTAGCTCTAGCAAATTTAATATAATCAGTTTGCAAAATCTCCATCATTTCAGCTCTTACAAGTCTGATTATATATGTCATTTGGAACAAACTAAGAGTTACAGAGGGAAGTATTAAAGCTTTTACACCACTTAATGTCAGAAAACCTGTCGACCAAAACCCAAAATGAATGACTTCCCCTCTTCCAAATGATGGGAGTATCCCTAAGATAACAGAAAATAAATATATAAATAAAATTCCAATTACAAATGTTGGAAGTGAAACACCAAAAAGAGAAATTATGAGTATAAAATTACTAAGATAGCCTTCACGGTTTATACCAGTGTAAACGCCAAAAACAACTCCAGAGATAATAGCAATGAGAGCAGAAACAAAAACTAATTCCAAAGTAGCTGGAAGTCTTTCGGAAATAAGATCAGAGACGGGTCGTCTTAATTGATATGAAAGTCCAAATTCTCCTTTTGATGAATTTCCAACAAATCTAAAAAATTGTGTATAAACAGGATCGTTTAATCCTAACTTCTCTCTAATCTCCTCTCTTTTTTCCATTGATGCTTCTTGTCCAACCATGTTGTGGACAGGATCACCAACAAAATTAAATAAAGAAAAAGATACAAAAGCAACGATCAGCATAACTAATACTGATTGTATAAGCCTTTTTAAAAAATAATTTATCATTGAATGATTGAAATTATCGTTAAGTTTAAATAATACCGGTTAATTTTATCAATTAACCGGTATTAGTAGATTATTTAATTAATTCACCTTTGCAAAACGGAAAAGAGGCTCATTGTTTGTTCTTATTGGAACTTCAACATTGCTCTTAGAACCCCAAGAAATGACTTGGTGATGGAGAGGCAGATATGGCATATTATCTTGAACAATAGCCCAAGCTTCAGCAATATTTGCGTTTCTCTGGTCTAGATTTGTTTCGGTTAACATAGTGCCAACTAACTCGTCTACTCGCGCATCACTAAAGCCAACTTTATTCCAGCTTCCATCAGATTTTAGCAAGAATGAATAAACATAATGACTGTCAAATGTTGGAACACCCCAACCAAGCATATAAAAATCACTTAGATCATTTTGCAAGTCTTTAAAGTGTATACTTTTTGGCTGAGCATCCAAGTTAACTTTAATGCCAACTTTTGCCAGCATGCTAACAGCTGCAACGCAGATTGCTTCATCGTTGATATATCTATTATTTGGGCAATCTAAAGTTATTTCAAAACCATCTGGATAACCTGCATCCGTGAGAAGTTTTTTTGACATGTTTGGATCGTAAGGTAATCTTGCATCTAATTCCTTTGTGTAACCTTGAACGCCAGGAAAAGTAATCATTCCAGCTGGCTCACTGAGGCCTCTCATTACTTTGTCTTGAATCGCATTCATATCTAGAGCGTGATACATAGCAAGACGAACTTTTTTATCTTTTAGTGGGTTTTTACCCTTGATGTTTGATGATCTTAATTCATCTGAACCTTGATCCATGCCAAAGAAAATTGTTCTTGCTTGAGGTGTACTTTCAACCTTATGGAGTGCTGAACCATTAATTCTGTTAATGTCTTGAGCTGGAGTAAAGTTAGTAAAATCAATGTCTCCAGATAATAAAGCTGCAACACGTGTGGCATCATTTTTAATTGGCAGCAATTCGATTGTATCAATATTATGCTGTGATTGGTCGCCCCACCAGTTGCTATTTCTTTCAAAAACAGTTCTTGTGTTTTGTTCTCTCAAGGTAATTTTAAAAGGGCCAGTTCCCATTGCGTTTATAGAACAATAAGTTTCTTGCGAAGCATCAAAATCTTGTGATTGCTCACATCCGTTCTTTTTTGACCATGCTTCAGACATGATAAAAATTTGACTTAATTGGTTCAAAAGTATTGGATTGGGACCTTCAGTTTTAATTTCTACTTGATTATTAGAAGTAGCCCTTACTGAAGTGATACTATCTATTAACTCGATCATATCAGATGCACCAGTTAAAGCTCGATTGATGCTGAAAACAACATCACTGGCCTTTAAAGGTGAGCCGTCAGAGAAAACTACACCATCACGAACGGTAAATACCCAAGTTTCTGGATCTGTAGCTTTCCAAGATGTAGCAAGTTGAGCTTCGATAGACATGTCGACAACACGTGTGACTAAACTCTCATAAACTTGCCTAGAAACCATATGCGTTGGACCCTCATTTTGTGCGTGCGGGTCAAGAGTTAATGAATCGCCTGGCATTGACCATTTTATAGTAGCGGCATAAACAGGTGAAATAACTCCAATTAGTAGCAATGGCA
>CAZCWO010000171.1:2722-4355 GCA_964502335.1 uncultured Rhodobacterales bacterium
CATTTTATAGTAGCGGCATAAACAGGTGAAATAACTCCAATTAGTAGCAATGGCAGCAAAATCCTTGCCAATTTTTTCATTTTTTCCTCCTTAAAAATTTGATTATTTAATTTAAATTTTTTTAAAATATTCGTAATGCATATCGCAGTATGCAAAAATGACATAGTATTTGAATAAGTAAATAGTTTTCTGAATTAAATAATATAAATAATTATATTAAATACCGCTCATGCAAAGATATTTTATTTCAAGAAAGTCATCTATACCGTATTTCGAACCTTCTCTACCAAGCCCAGATTGTTTAATACCACCAAATGGAGCGACTTCAGTTGAAATTATTCCAGTGTTTATGCCAACTATGCCGTATTCAAGTGCTTCTGCTACTTTCCAGACTTTTGATAGATCTTTAGCATAAAAATATGCCGCTAGACCAAATTCAGTATCATTTGCTGCTTCTATGACATCATCAACCGAATCGAATTTAAACAGAGGTGCAACAGGTCCAAAGGTTTCTTCTTTAGCCACTTTCATAGATGATGTAACATCTGTAAGGACTGTCGGGTTGAAAAAAGTTCCTCCCAATTCCGATCTTTTTCCTCCAGATAAAATTGAAGCACCTTTTGAAACTGCATCTTGAATATGCTCCTCAACTTTATCTAATGCTTGAGAATCAATAAGTGGTCCTGTTGTTACATTATCGTCAAAGCCATTACCAACTCTCATAGCTTTAGTCGCAGTAGCTAATTTTTTAGAGAACTCATCATATATACCATCTTGAACATAAATTCTATTAGCGCACACACAGGTTTGGCCAGCATTTCTATATTTACTGATCATCGCTCCAGAAACTGCTTCATCAATATCAGCATCATCAAACACTATAAATGGTGCATTTCCTCCTAACTCTAAGCTTACCTTTTTGATCTGGTCAGAACATTGGCGCATTAAAATTCTTCCAACTTCTGTTGATCCAGTGAATGTTATTTTTCTAACGAGTTCATTGTCACAAAGTTCTTTACCCATACCAGAAGAATCAGTTCCCATTACTATGTTAAACACTCCTGCTGGGATACCAGCTTTGTCAGCAAGGTAACCTAAAGCAAGTGCAGAAAGTGGAGTAAGCGTTGGTGGTCTGAGCACAACAGTGCAACCTACCGCTAATGCAGGAGCAACTTTTCTTGTAATCATTGCATTAGGAAAATTCCAAGGCGTGATAGCGCCAACTACGCCAACTGGCTGTTTGATAACAACAATACGTTTATCTTCCTGATGTCCAGGAATAGTGTCACCGTATACTCTTTTAGCTTCTTCAGCAAACCACTCTACAAAGCTTGCTCCATAAGTTATTTCACCAACTGCTTCAGCAAGAGGTTTCCCCATTTCTGCAGTTAGAATTTTGGCAAGATCGTCTTTGTTTTCAATCATTAAATCATACCATTTTCTAAGTGTTATAGACCTCTCTTTTCCAGTTTTAGCTGCCCAGCTTTTTTGTGCATTATGAGCAGCTTCTATGGCTTGTTTGGTTTCTATTATGCCCATGTTTGGAAGATCTGTAATTAGTTCTCCATTTGCAGGGTCCTTTACTGGAAAAGTTTTACCGGAATTACCTTCAGTAAATTTTCCGTTAATGTAT
>CAZCWO010000172.1:0-4263 GCA_964502335.1 uncultured Rhodobacterales bacterium
TTTTAGCTGCAAGTAGAATGTCACCTCCAGTAATTTCTGCAATGTTAACAACTGTTGCAGCTTTTTTGCCACTGTTTTTTATAAAGGGTATAATAGGCCAAATAATTTTTGCTATTCCTGCTGTTGTTTGCGCAGTTTTGGTCGCAAGTTTATTGGAGGTATTTCTTATTATGCCTGCCCATTTAACTCATGGAGTGAGTCCAGTAATAACAAATCTTTTGTCACCATTTGTATGGATAATTAACCAAATACACAAACCATTTAACGTTGGATTTAACTGGTTTAAGAATGTTCCTTTTAGAAAAATGGTAACTCTATCATACCAATGGAGGTATGCTACTATTTCATCAGCTATCGCATTATTAATTTTGTCTGTAGGGATGGTCTCTTCAGGGAGAGTTCCTTTTGCATTTTTTAGTGGTCCCGAGGGAGACATCGTTTTTGCAAATATCACTATGACTTCTGGTTCTTCAAGGTCTCAAACATCTGAAATGTTATTTGAGATGGAAAGAGCACTTAATCAAACTGAAGTAGAACTTGTTGGGGAAGAAGGTAAATTAGTTTTAATGGCCTTTAGCATGCTTGGTTTTGGGACATCAAACAATACAGAAGAAAATGATGCCTTTGGAGCTTCATACGATAGAGCCAGTATAACAGTTGAGTTAATTACTGCAGATTTAAGAGATGTTAGAGTCGAGGAGTTAATTTCTGCCTGGAGAAAAAATATAAAACCTATCTCTGGACTTGAGAAAATTACTATAAGAGCCCCAGTGGGAGGCCCTCCAGGCAGAGAAATAGATATAAGGATCATTGGAGATGATTTAAATTTACTTAAATCAGCATCTGATAAAGTCTTAGAATTAGCTAAATCCCTTCCAGGTGCAAGTGATGTTTCGAGTAACCTCAAATACGGATCTGAAGAAATTCATATATCTTTAACTCCAAAAGGAAAGTCTATGGGATTTAGTACTGTTGAAGTAGGAGCTCAAGTTAGGTCAGCTTTAGAGGGTTCCATTGTGAAGAGATTTGCGAGAGGGGATGAAGAAATCGCTGTTAGGGTAAAATTGCCTGAAGAAGAAATGAAGGATGATAATTTAGCTCAGTTAAAACTTATTTCATCTAGTGACTCTCTAGTTAGGTTAGAGGAAGTGGCTGTTCTTAAAAATAGTTTAGGGTTTTCTGTAATAAGGAGAGTAGATGGGTTTAGAGAAGTAAAAATTACTGGCGACTTAGATGAAAAACTTTTAAATACTGCTGGTGCTAAAGAAAAGCTTGAAGAATTAGGAATTAATAAATTAGTTTCATCTTTTGGCTTGAACTATCGTTATTCTGGGAGAGATGAAGAGCAAAAAGAGGCTTTTTCTGATATGAGAGTTGGAGGTATTATAGGTCTTTTATCGATTTATATTGTTTTAGCATGGGTATTTGCAAGTTGGCTAAGACCTTTTGCAGTTATGATCATGATACCTTTTGGATTTATAGGAGCAGTAGCAGGGCATTATTTTTTAGGCCTCACCATGTCAATCTTGTCTATGTTTGCAATTATTGCTTTAGCTGGAATAGTAGTGAATAATTCCATTATTTTGGTTGCGACTATTGAAAGAAGGCTTCAAGAGCATCCTGATAACCCTAATGAAGCAATAATATCAGGAGTATGTGATAGACTTAGGCCGGTTTTATTAACTTCATGCACAACAATTGGAGGGCTATCTGCTTTAATGTTTGAAAAGTCCTTACAAGCCCAATACTTGATACCAATGGCTGCAACAATAACCTTTGGTCTCGGCGTGACCACATTGTTGGTATTATTTGTAGTTCCTTCCACCTTAGGGATTGGTCGAGATATCTCAAATCTAATTGGTGGTGTTTTTGTACGCATGTTGAAATTTAATGAATAAAAGTAACGCTAATTTACATAAAAATAAATTTGTAAGGTCGCGCTCTTCTAAGCAAAAAATTAATAAATCAAAAAGAACAGAATCATCTCGAAGGTGGATTTCTCGCCAAATAAATGATCCTTATGTTTCTGAAGCTCAAAAACGTGGATTTAGATCTAGGTCAGCTTTTAAACTTTTGCAAATTAATGAGAAATTTAACTTATTTAAACCTGGGATGATGATACTAGATCTGGGCTGTGCTCCAGGAGGTTGGTTACAAGTAATTTCAGAGATTATAAATAAAGATAAAAAAGGTAAAATAATTGGGGTTGATTTACTTGAGACTGATACTTTGCCAGGTGTAGAGATTCTGGTTGGGAATATCAACGACCAGATCATTATAGACAAAATTGATGGATTGCTAGAAGGAAGAAAGGCTAATGGAGTTGTTAGTGATATGGCTGCTGATACAACAGGACATAGATCAACAGATCACATAAGAACAACTATGTTGCTTGAAGCAGCTATGGAAATTTCTATAGGCATCTTAAAAGAAGGTGGGTTCTTTCTAGGTAAATGCTTTAAAGGTGGGACAGAGGCTAACGTTCTAGAAAAACTAAACTCATCATTCAAAGTGGTGAAACATCTAAAGCCGGATGCCAGTAGAAAAGAATCTGTAGAAGCTTATGTCTTGGGAATGGGCTTTAATGGTTAAGTTTAAAACTGGTTAATTTAAAAATTCTTTTTATGAACATAAATAATTTAGAAAAACTATTAATCATTGATTTTGGGAGCCAGGTAACTCAGTTAATTGCCAGACGATTAAGAGAGTTGGGGGTGTATTCTGAAATTGTACCTTTTCAAATCATATCCAATGAATACTTAGATAATTATAACCCTAAAGCAATAATTTTATCAGGTGGACCAGCGAGTGTCTTAAATGACCATTGTCCAATGCCTCCCAAAGAAATTTTTAATATGAAGGTTCCAATACTTGGAATTTGTTATGGTTTGCAAGTCATGATGAAGTGCCTTGGCGGAAAAGTTGAGAGTGGGAAAGGCACTTCTGAATTTGGAAAAGCATTTTTAAAAAAAAGCAATCAAAAATCAAATATTCTTGATGGTTTGTTTATTGAAGAAAGTGAACAAGTATGGATGTCGCACGGGGACCATGTGAGTGATATGGCACCAGGCTTTAATTCTATTGCGTATACTGAAAATGCTCCTTATGCAATGGTTGCCAATGATGAAAAAAAATTTTATGGAACACAGTTTCATCCCGAAGTTTACCACACTATTAATGGCAAAAAGATTTTTGAAAACTTTATTGAGATTGCTGAATTTAATAGAAACTGGAGCATGGATTCGTACAAAGAAAACAAAATCAAGGAATTGAAAGAAATTATTGGAGAACAAAAAGTTATATGCGCTTTATCGGGTGGAGTTGATTCATCTGTTACGGCAATTTTAATTCATGAAGCTATAGGAGATAATTTAACTTGTGTATATGTAGACCATGGCTTAATGCGTTTGAATGAAACTGAAGAAATAATTCAAATGTTTAGAAATAATTATAATCTAAATTTAGTTCATGCAAATGAAAGTGAGCTCTTTATTCAAAGCCTCAAAGGCGTTATTGATCCTGAGGAAAAAAGAAAAACTATAGGTAAACTTTTTATAGATGTTTTTACGAAATATTCTAAAAAAATTGGTGATGTAAAATTTTTAGCACAAGGAACACTTTATCCTGATGTAATAGAAAGTGTAAGCTTTACTGGCGGCCCTTCAGAAACAATTAAATCACATCACAATGTTGGTGGCTTACCAAACAAAATGAAACTAAAACTTGTAGAGCCATTGCGTGAGTTGTTTAAAGATGAAGTTAGGCAACTTGGTTTTGAATTAGGATTATCAAAAGAATTTATAGGTCGCCATCCATTTCCTGGTCCTGGACTTGCGATAAGATGCCCTGGAGAAATTACATCTCATAAAATAGATATTTTAAGAAAAGCGGATTCAATTTTTATAGATCAAATTAAAAAATACAATTTATATGATAAAATTTGGCAGGCTTTTGTTGTTTTACTTCCTGTTAGATCTGTAGGCGTTATGGGCGATGGAAGAACATATGATTTTGTTTGTTCTTTGAGGGCTGTAACTTCTGTTGATGGAATGACGGCTGATTTTTATCCTTTTGATAATGAGTTTTTAGGCGAGACGTCAAATAAAATAATCAATGAAGTTAAAGGCATAATAGAGTTGCATATGATATTACTTCAAAGCCTCCAGGTACAATTGAGTGGGAGTAGTTATTTCTAAAGACTATCTAGAAAAATCATTAATATGACATTTAAGAACAGAATAAACCCAAACCAATAAGCATAAC
>CAZCWO010000173.1:0-4206 GCA_964502335.1 uncultured Rhodobacterales bacterium
AAATTTTTGATGAAGCTATTATTGAAATTAAAAAATTGGCAAAGTTGTCAATGCCATCTCACGCTTCATTGAGGTCAAACTTCGCACATGACACACCAATTGAAACTTACGCATTTGGAGATACTCCTAGATTAGCGATATCCCGTATGGGAGAGCCATCAGAAACACTGTGTTTATTTTTACACGGCATTGGAGGTAACAAGAGTAATTGGAATCAACAAATTGCATCAGTGGCTCCTTATGTTCAATCAGCAGCATTGGATTTACGGGGTTACGGTGAAAGCACTTTGGGCGCAATACAATCTAATGTAGATGAATATTGTGATGATATACTGTGTGTCGCTGATAGATTGGGTGCCTTGAATTTAGTCTTGTGTGGTCTTTCATATGGATCTTGGATTGCAACATCTTTTGCGATGCGACATCCAAATCGCTTGTCAGCATTGGTTTTATCTGGTGGGTGCACAGGTATGTCTGAGGCCCTTCCAGAAGAACGTGAGGCATTTCGTTTAAGCCGCGAAGTTTCAATTAGTGAAGGGAAAACGCCAGCTGATTTTTCTGAGGATTTGTTGCCAGTAATATCTGGGCCAGATGTTTCAAATACTGTCAGAAGAGAACTTTTGACCTCAATGCAGGCGATCTCCTCTGAAACTTATGTTGACGCCCTTAAATGTTTTACCAATCCACTTGAAAAGTTTGACTTCTCTAAAATAACTATGCCGGTTTTATTAATGACTGGAGAACATGACAAACTGGCGCCACCAGATGAAATTAGGGGAGTGGCGAAACGTATTTTTGAATCAGCACCAGAGCCTGATGTCCGTTTTGAATGTTTGGCAGGTGCAGGACATGTCTGCAATCTGGAAAATCCAAATGCCTATAACTCAACGCTTGTGGAGTTTATTATGCGAGTTGTTAAATGAACAATTTATCTCGTCGTCAACAGAACCGTCTTAACAAAAAAAATCGTGCTCTTGATGCAGCTTTGAAAGTATTTTCTCAATATGGCTTTGAGACTACAACAATGGCAGCCATTGCCACTGAAGCAAATTTAACCAAGCCTACACTTTACGAATACTTCGGAAGTAAGGAGGAACTTTTTAAAGCTATGATGTTGGCTCCACGTGATTTAATGATGCTTGCTTTCGATGAAGATGATGATGACTACGTCTCGCAACTATGGGCATTTGCTTGGACTTATGTGGATACTGTCATGAAGCCTGAATTTCTATCACTTGCTCGTCTCATCATTGGAGATGCTAAACGTTTTGTTGAAATTGGGCGTGCTTACCAAGACAGCGGACCTGACCGCGTTCTTGAAGGGTTGACAAAATATATGGCACGCCAGGGTACAAAAAAACGTTTGAAGATTGAAGATCCAGAGCTTGCAGCTGAGGATTTCTGGGGTTTGATTCTTTCAGCCCCTAGAAACAAGGCATTGCACATTCCAGATTATGCTCCTAGTATCGATATGCTGGCGCGCTATGTCCACAATGGAATGAAGGTTTTTTTTCGTGCGTATTCAGTTGATGTTATTAAAGATTTGAAAAAACTGTCAAATCTAATTGAAAGTAGCTCAAAAAAGGGAGTTAGCAGATGAAAATTAAAGATTATTTATCCAATGGGAATAGTCGATTTGCGACCGTGGCAATGACTGATACAAATGGTCTTTTGCGCGGGCAAATGCTGTCAGTTGGCAACCTAAAGAGTGCGATTAAAAATGGAATGGGTATGGCGCCAGCTCAACTGGCTTTAGATCCAACTGATGAAATATTACAATTGCCTGGGGTTACAGATGATGATGGTGATTTTCATGATAGTCTTTTGAAGATTGATGAGAAAAGTGCTCGAAGTTTGCCATGGTCTTCACCTGGTCATAATTTACTAATTCTATCACAGTTTTCTGATGAAACAGCTTCAATTTGCCCTCGTTCAATACTTCAAAAAATATTAAATCGTGCAGCAGAGGCTGGTATCACGCCGCGATATGGTCTGGAGCTTGAATACACTCTTTTTGATGAAACTGGGGAAAGTGCACAGGAGAAAGCATTTCGCAATCTTAAAACAGCAACTCTTCATAAAAGTCATGATTTAATTACATATCAAGTTTTGCAATCAGAATGGTATCAAGATGTTTCAGAAATGTGCGAGAAGCTGAATATTAAACTGTCAAAAATGCATGAAGAAATAGGTGGAGGCTTTATGGAGGCTTGTGTCGATGCAGGTACTGGGACAGATCCTGCTGACCAGGCTGTGATTTTGAAAAATTTTCTTCGTATTCTTGCCATGCGTCAGGGTCGAAGTGTTACATTTATGCCTCGATGGTCGGAGCAAGCTGACAGTCAGTCAATGCACGTCCACATGTCTTTTTTAGACAGCAAAGGAAAATCCTTATTCTATAGTGCAGATGGAGAGTATTGTATGTCGGAAAAGTTCAGATACTTTATTGGAGGTCTGCAAAAATATTCTGGTGATCTGAGTTTAATGTTTTTGCCAACAGTCAATTCTTATAGACGTTTTGCACCCGGAACTTTTGCTCCACCTTCACTGCATTGGGGCTTTGAAAACAGGACAACCTGTTTTCGTGTCGTTGGTCATACATCTGATACGTTGCGAGTTGAAAATCGTTTAGCTGGGTCAGATGCTAATCCTTACTTTAACGTTGCAGCTACCCTTTCTGCTGGACTTGAAGGTGTTTTGAATAAGATTGAACCCTTGCCAGGCATAGTTGGTAGCGGCTTTGTTTTGCCAGACGCACCGAGTTATTCTAGGTCGATGCCAGAAGCAATCAAGCGACTGCGTGAGTCAAGTTTCGCAAAAAAATGGTTCGGCGAACGCTTTATTACAACTTTTAGTGCATCCCGTGAAAGCCAACTTGAAGCATTTAGCGCTAAAATACCAGATGTTGAGCTAGAACGTTTTTTTTTACTGGGTTAATATAAATAAACTTTCAAACTTCAAATAAGTATATTGATCAGAAATTCTTGGATGATGATCAGCCTCGTCAGTACGTCAAAAAAATCCTATGAATTAAATATTGTTAAATCATAGCCTCGCAACTGATAATTATTCAATATTTTTTGTTCTTAATGTGTAAACAAACATCCAGCTAAAAATTAATAAAGGCAAACCAATACCAAAGGAAAACCGAATGTTATAGTTTTCTGCTACAAAACCAAGTAAAGGTGGGCCTAAAAGGAAAACAAGAAAGGATATCTGCGCCAAAGATGCGACATTTACAGCTGCAGATCTGTCAGTCCTTTGCGCAGCAGCAGACATTGCCAAGGGAAACAAGACAGCAGTTCCTCCTCCCATTAGTGCAAAACCAAATAAAGCTAGATATGGTTCTATCGAGAAGCAAACAAAAATCAGACCAATGAACATGGAAATAATAGATACTCGAGAGACATTTACGGGTCCATAGCGCTCAACAAATGTATCAGCAAAAAATCTCACTATGAATTGCGCAAAGGCACCTAAAACAAAAGCTAAGCCATTTAAAAAAGGTGGAGTTGAGAAAACATCACGCATAAATATTATTGACCAATCAATCCCCGCACCTTCAATTAGCATTGCTGAGAGTGTAAATACTACTAGAGCAAGAACACCTTTTGTTGGGCGAACAAAGATTGGACTTTTAACGTTGTTGTTAGGTCTTTTAGGGGAGGGCTGAAATCCAAAGGAAAATATGATCGCAAGAAAAGACACAACTAAAAACGACAATCCAAAGTGAACTAGTGGACTTATTTCAATTTGAGAAAGAAAAGCACCTATCAAACCTGCTGTAAAAAAGCCTAGGCTCCAAAATGAATGGCTTCTATTCATAATTTTTTTCTTTATACGATATTCAGTTCGATCAGCTTCTAAATTAACAGCTACTTCGATCACTCCAACGGCTAGCCCTCCTATGAATAGCGATAGAAAAAATGAAAAAGGATCATACGATAATGAGCTAATAACTAATGAAATACCGAGAGTTGGAATGCCAAGACACAATAATAAACGAAAGCCTGTGACTGCCAGGATTTTTTCAGCGAAAAGTAGTGAAATTTGAACCCCAAGAGGCAACCCAACCAAAGCCAGACCCAAGGAACTCTCGCCTACATTCATTTGAAGTTGTAAATCTCCAATTCTTGGAAAAAAAGCACCAAAACAAAATGAGTAAATAAAAAAAGAAAAAAAGACATTATGTTGTGGGAGAGAGAA
>CAZCWO010000174.1:0-4167 GCA_964502335.1 uncultured Rhodobacterales bacterium
CAAGACTATATCCAGGGTCATGAAGCATAGTTAGAGATTTAGTCTTGTCAGCACAAATTTCAATTTTTTTTATGTTTCTCACCTCAATATTATCTGCGGTAGCGCTAACCGGCCTTCTCTTAAAATCAATAATTTTTATTCTAATGTTCACATTTTCTGGAAGAAGAGCACCCTTCCATCTTCTTGGTCTAAAAGCACTTATTGGAGTCAATGCTAAAATATTTGCATTTAAAGGTATAATTGGTCCATGGGCCGATAAATTATAAGCTGTGCTACCTATAGGAGTGGAAACTAATATACCATCGCAAACTAGTTCATTAAGTCTTTCTTTTTTATCTATAGTTATCTTTAAATGTGCGGCTTGGTGTGTTTGTCTTGACAAAGAAACTTCATTTACAGCTAGTTCTGAAATTGTATTATTTTTTGAATCTATTGCTTTCATTATTAATGGATGCATTATTACCTTATGTGCACATCTAACTCTTTCTTCTAACTTTGCTACAGACAGTTTATTCATCAAAAAACCAACATTCCCTTTATTCAAACCAAATACAGGTATGTTTGTTTTAATACTATTCCTTAATGCTTTTAGGAGCATTCCATCTCCACCAATAGCAACTAAAACATCAGAGAGATTTATATTTGATTGGTCATATTTTTTAATAAATTTATTTAAAGCTTTTTTTGCTTCAGGATTTTCAGATGAAATAAAATGAAAGCGCATAAATTTTAATCCAAAATAAAGTATCTATTTTTTTTAATTGTAGTATTGCGTTTATATAAGTCATTGTTAATTATAAACTATGACTAATAAATTAGATAATAAAACTCATACAATTAATTCTTTGGTTTTACAACCAAATCCAGAAGATAACAAACTTACAAAAAAAGTTAATGGAACTAATGAGCAGGAAGAAAGAATAGATATATCGGTTGTAACTGAAAAACCTTTGACAATATATCTAAATTCTCAGGAAATTGTTACCACCATGACACTTGGTGACATGCCCAAAGAACTATCTGTTGGTTATTTACTCAATCAAAACATGTTAAATAAGAATGATGATATATTGTCAGTTGAATTTGATGATGAATTAGAAGTTGTTATTGTTCGAACAAAAAGGAAAACAAATTACGAGAAAAAACTTAGAAAGAAAATTAGAACAAGTGGATGTGCAGTAGGCACTGTATTCGGAGATATGATGGAAGTGTTTTATGATATAAAGTTAAATAATAACACGATAATTAAATCAAGTTGGATGAAAGACATATCTAAAAAAATAACAGAAGTGCCTAGTTTATATCTTAAGGCAGGTGCCATCCACGGATGTGCAATATGCTCAGAAGAAAATATACTTGCATATGTTGAGGATGTTGGAAGACATAATGCTGTAGATAAGATAGCTGGTTGGATGTTATTAAACAATATAGATGGTAGGGATAAAATATTTTATACAACTGGAAGGCTTACTTCTGAAATGGTAATTAAATCCGTTCAAATGGAAATTCCAATATTACTTTCACGCTCTGGTTTCACAGAAAGTGGAGTTTCTTTGGCAAAAGAAGCAAACTTAACTCTTGTTGGAAGAATGAAGGGGAAAAGATTTATGGTTTTATCTGGAATTCATAGAGTTATATTTGATGAAAGTTAGATTTAATATGTTCTTATATTGTTTAAATAAATGATTGGGTGTGTAATCATGGCTGGAGGCAAGTCATCAAGAATGAATGGTATAGATAAAGCATTAATTGAAATTAATAATCAAACTTTATTGTCTATAGCTATCAAAAAAGTAAAAGATCAAACTAAATATATTGTATTAAACTCTAATCGTGATCCATTAATATTTAAAAATTATAACGTTAAAGTTATCAAAGATTCTATATCAAACCATCCTGGACCATTAGCTGGAGTTTTATCAGGAATAGAATGGTTTTATAAGAATAATAAAAAGATTAAATGGGTAGTAAGTGTGCCAGTTGACAGTCCATTTTTCCCAAATAATTTAATTGAAAAATTATATGAAAATGTAGTTAAGTCAAATAAATTAATTGGTGTATCAAGTTCCAACGGAAGAAAGCACCCAGTTTTTTCTATCTGGCATATTTCATTAATGCAACCATTACAGGAAGCTCTAAATAATAATATTAGAAAAATTGATTTATTTACTAAATCCTATAATCCTGCAACAGTTGATTTTTCTTCATCTGTTGATCCTTTTTATAATATAAATACTCCAAAAGACTTAAACAATGCAAATAAACTGTTCACCAAAGGACAAAAATGAAAAATATTCAGAATATATCCTATCTACCTATAGTTAAAAATTTATGTGATTCTTATAAAGATGGCATTGATAGATTTTTGAATGGTATTTCTGATGAATTTAATAAAGCTGTAAATCTTATTTTAGAAACTAAAGGCCATGTGGTTGTTAGTGGAATGGGAAAGTCTGGCCATGTTGGAAGAAAAATATCAGCCACTTTAGCCTCAACAGGTACCCCTAGTTTTTTCCTCCACCCAGCTGAAGCAATTCATGGTGATTTAGGTATGGTTAAAAAGGATGATATAGTAATTTTAATTTCATATTCCGGAGAAACCGAAGAAATCATTAAACTATTACCTTCATTAAAAAACTTAAATGCTAATGTTATTTCTTTAACAGGAAAAGCTGACAGCACAGTATCAAAATTCGCCAATACAAACATCGACGTTTCCATAGATAGAGAAGCATGCCCTTTAAATCTAGCTCCAACAACTTCATCAATGTTAACAATGTCTGCTGGTGATGCAATTTCAGTTGCCGTCATGCATGCAAGAGGCTTTGCAGAAGAGGATTTTGCAATTACTCATCCTGGTGGATCTTTAGGAAAAGGCTTAACGGAAACTGTTTCCGACAATATGATCACAAAAAATCTTCCATTGTTAAAAGATGATCAATTAATCAGTGATGCCATAATCGCTATGACTGAAAGTAAATTAGGTTTAGCTGTAATTCACGAACATAATATTTTAAAAGGAATTATTACAGACGGAGATTTAAGAAGGTTGCTGTTATCAAACAAAGATATTTCCACGATAAAAGTTAAGGAAGTTATGAGTGTAAATCCTTTAACAATTTCAAAAGAAACATTAATGATTGATGCAAAATCAAAAATGTTAGAATCAAAAGTTCAAGCATTAGTAGTTACAAATCAAAAAAAACTAATTCAAGGTATTATTCAAATTTATTAAAATGAAATTATCTGATTTTGACTTTGAATTACCTTCAAATCTTATAGCACAAAACCCTGCATATCCAAGAGATACATCAAAAATGTTGGTTATAAATCAAAATAAATTTGTTGATAAACGATTTTTTGATTTGCCTAATTATATTACTGAAAATGATTTAGTAATATGCAATAATACAAAAGTATTAGCCTCGAGATTAGAGGGAAGTTGTAATAATACATCTATTCAAATTACATTACACAAAAAGAATAATAATGGATCTTGGCATGCGTTTGCTAAACCAGCAAAAAAGCTAAAAATCAATGATCAACTTAAATTTAAATCATTAAACGCAAAGATAATAGACAAATTAAAAATGGGCGAGATTATTATAAAGTTTGATTGTAATAATAATGAACTCTTGAATAAGCTATCTGAAATAGGTGCAATGCCCTTGCCCCCATATATTAAAAGAAAAATATCAAATGAGTATGATGATAATTTAAATTATCAAACAGTATTTGCTAAAAATCTAGGTGCTGTTGCTGCCCCAACCGCTGGATTACACTTTACTAATGAGATTTTAAAAAAATTAATTAAAAGCAAAATAAACATTGATTATGTTACTTTACATGTGGGTGCAGGAACATTTTTACCTGTTAAGTCTGAAGAAATAAATAACCATAAAATGCATAGTGAATGGGGGGAAGTTTCACATCAAGTTGTAGAAAAAATAACTGCTTGCAAAAGAAACGGTGGAAAAATAATATCAATTGGAACTACTACACTACGTATACTTGAGACTGCTTTTGATAAAAGTACAGGAAAATTAAAACCATTTGCTGGAAATACAAATATTTTTATAAAACCAGGTTACAATTTTAATTCTACGGATATATTATTAACAAACTTTCACTTACCAAAATCTACTTTGTTAATGCTGGTATACGCTT
>CAZCWO010000175.1:0-4145 GCA_964502335.1 uncultured Rhodobacterales bacterium
TTTGCAAGTATAACCAGCTTCTTAGAATTGAAGAGGAACTTGGAGGCAAAGCAATATACAATGGTTCAAATATTTTAAAATAATTTTTTATTTTATTGACCGATTCGTTTTATTTTGATTCAATATAATAATTATGAATTTTAAAACATTTAGCTCCGACACAATCAAAATAATATACGCTATTATTCCTATTTTGATTTCATTATTATTAATCTTAAACGCTTTTGGAAATAATGGTGGTTTGCCTAAATATTTTTTTTTAAAATCTCAAATTTTATTAACAGAACAAAAATTAACAATTCTTGATAAAGAAATATTTGTTGCAAGAAATAGAGTTAACCTTATCAAAGGTCCAGAAATAGATAAAGACTTATTAGAGGAACTTGCTTACCAATATCTTGGGTATACGTATAAGAATAACTTGTTTGTTCCATTTAAATAATTAACTTATTTTAGTTAAAATTAAATAAATTAAATAAAAACATATAGTTATATACTGTTGCAATTTTGTAAATATAGGATATATTTTATGACTATATTTGGAATGCAAACGTTATAAATAATATATATGAGAAAGCCAGTTTCAAAAGAAAGAACAAAAGTTTCTTTAAAGAGGAAATCGCCAGGACGGCTAACAAAAAAAACAAAAAATACTCTATTAAATAATGATCAACTAATTAAGCTATATAAACAAATGCTTTTAATCAGGCGATTTGAGGAAAAGGCAGGACAACTTTATGGAATGGGATCTATAGGTGGGTTTTGTCATTTATATATAGGTCAAGAAGCTGTAGTTGTAGGTATGCAATCGGTCTGTGAACTTGGAGATAGTGTTATTACTTCATATAGAGATCACGGACATATGCTTGCATGCGGAATGGACCCAAAGGGTGTAATGGCAGAATTAACTGGTAGGGAGGGAGGTTATTCTAAAGGAAAAGGTGGTTCAATGCACATGTTTAGCAGAGAAAAAAACTTCTATGGCGGACATGGAATAGTTGGAGCTCAAGTTCCGATAGGTGTTGGTTTAGCTTTTGCTCATAAGTATAAAGAAGATGGTTTAGTGTGTATGACATATTTAGGTGATGGTGCTGTTAATCAAGGTCAAGTTTATGAAAGCTTTAATATGTCGGCGTTATGGAAATTGCCAGTAGTATTTATCATTGAGAACAATAAATATGGAATGGGGACATCAGTTACAAGAGCTTCAGCAGGGAGATCACTAGCAGATAGAGGTAAAGCATATGGTATACCTGGAATGGAAGTTGATGGAATGAATGTGTTTTCTGTCAGGCAAGCAGGAAAAGAAGCTTTAGATTATACAAGAAAAGGCAAAGGTCCTTACATATTAGAAATGAAAACTTATAGATACAGAGGGCATTCAATGTCTGATCCAGCAAAATATCGTACTCGATCTGAGGTTGATGCAGTTAGACAGCAAAAAGATTCCATAGAAAGATTAAAGGAAACTTTACAAGAAAATAATATTAAAGATGATCAACTTAAAAGTATCGACGGTGAAATTAAATTAATAGTATCAGAAGCATCAGAATTTGCTGAGAAGAGTAATTTACCTGATAAAGAGGAATTGATGACTGATGTTTATCTATAGTCCAGGAGTGTTGAATGACAGAAATTAAAATGCCTTCATTATCACCCACGATGACTTCCGGTTCAATAGTTAAATGGTTTGTTAAGGAGGGAGATAGCGTTTTAATTGGAGATGTTCTTGCCGAAATTGAAACAGATAAAGCTACGATGGAGTTGGAAAGCATTGAGGAAGGTAAAGTTAAAAATATTTTGATTAAAGAAGGTGAAAAAGATATTTTAGTTGGTGCAGTATTAGCAATTGTAGAAGATGGTAATTCCATTCAAAAAGAACCGGAATCTCAAAAATCTATTACAGAAAACATTGATATTAAGTCGGTGAAAGATATTAACACTTCTGACAATAATAACATTACAGTCAGGGAAGCAATTAGAGATGCCATGGCTGAAGAAATGAGATTAGATGACACCATTTTTATTATGGGTGAAGAAGTGGCTGAATATCAGGGTGCATATAAAGTAACTCAAGGTTTATTAGAAGAATTTGGCGATAAGAGAGTAATTGATACACCCATAACTGAACAAGGTTTTGCTGGTTTAGGCGTTGGAGCTGCTTTTGGGGGATTAAAGCCAATTATTGAGTTTATGACCTTTAACTTTGCGATGCAGGCCATTGACCAAATAATTAATTCAGCCGCCAAGACATTATATATGTCAGGCGGTCAAATGGGATGTCAAATTGTTTTTAGAGGCCCCAATGGGGCTGCTTCAAGGGTAGCTGCTCAACACTCTCAATGTTTTGCTAGTTGGTATGCGCATTGTCCTGGCCTGAAAGTTGTAGCCCCATGGTCTGCATCAGATGCTAAAGGGTTACTGAAATCATCTATAAGAGACCCTAATCCAGTAATATTTTTAGAAAATGAACTTTTATATGGTCAAAATTTTGAAATAGTAAATGCTAATGAAACTATTCCATTAGGGCAGGGCAGTTTAATAAAGTCAGGTGATGATGTCACTATAGTTGCTTTTTCAATAATGGTTGGAAAAGCACTAAAAGCTTCTAAGTTATTATCAGACCAGAATATTGATGCAGAGATTATAGATTTAAGAACAATAAAACCGTTGGATATAAACTTAATAATAGATAGTGTAAAAAAAACGAATAAGTTAATTATATGTGAAGAAGGTTTCCCTTTTTCAGGGATAAGTGCAGAAATAATTTCACAAGTCCAAGAAAAAGCATTTGATTGGTTGGATGCTCCAATTTCAAGAGTTACTGGACTTGATGTGCCTCTTCCATATGCTGAAAATCTTGAAAAGATGGCGTTGCCTCAAGTTGAAGATATAGTTCAAGCAGCTTTATCAATTTGTAATCGTGTAGGAAATTAATTATGCCAGTTTTAATTAACATGCCATCTCTATCACCAACTATGAAAGAGGGAAAACTATCTAAATGGCTAAAAAATAAGGGCGATAAAATTATGTCTGGAGATGTGATAGCAGAAATTGAGACAGATAAAGCTACAATGGAAATTGAATCCTCAGATGACGGAGTTTTATTTGAAATAATAATCCAAGAGGGGGAGGAAAATGTTCCTGTCAATTCTCCAATCGCAATAATAAAAGAAGAGGGCGACACAGATGAACAGCTTAATACGTTTTCGAAAACATCTGGCATTAATAAATCTATTGCTATTTCAAGCGATAGAGATGTTAAGCTTGATAAAAGTGATGAGAATCAAGACAATGACATTCAAACTAAGGAAGTCATAAAATCAAAAAAAATAGATAATAATTCAAGGATTATTGTATCTCCTCTTGCGAGAAGGTTGGCGGAACAACATAATATTAATCTTTCAAAAATTATTGGTTCTGGGCCAAAAGGTAGAATAGTTAAAGATGATCTCAAATTAGAGGAATTATCTGAAGGTAATATTATTAAAGAAAGATTCCTTTCAGGCATATCTAATAATGATGTAAAATTTAATGATGTACCAAATACGAATATGCGAAAAACTATAGCACAAAGATTAACTTCTTCTTTGCATGAAGCTCCTCACTTTTTTCTATCTGTAGACTGCGACATTTCAAAATTGAATGAGGTTAGGAAAATAATAAATGATAATAATAATATAAAAATTTCAGTAAATGATTTTGTAATTAAGGCTTCCGCTAAAACTCTAAAAATTGTTCCAAAGGCTAATTGTAGTTGGAACGATGAATTCATTAGATATTATCAAAGCTATAATATAGCAGTTGCTGTAGCAATTGATGATGGATTAATTACTCCAATAATCAAAAATGTTGAAATTAAAGGGCTAGAAGATGTATCTAGTGAAGTAAAAGAATTAGCATTAAGAGCAAAAGAAAATAAACTATCTCCAGAGGAATACCAAGGAGGTAATTTTACTGTATCAAATTTAGGAATGTTTGGGGTAAAAAACTTTACAGCGGTTATTAATCCCCCTCAAAGTATGATTTTGGCTGTAGGCATGGCTGAAAAAAGACCTGTAATCGTTAATGAAGAAGTAAAAATTTCTGAAGTTATGACAGTTACATTGTCTTGTGATCACAGAGCAGTAGATGGAGCTTTAGGT
>CAZCWO010000176.1:0-4124 GCA_964502335.1 uncultured Rhodobacterales bacterium
ACTATCAAAAAAACTATCAAATGCTCTTGGTTTAAAAGTAAAAATTGATTATGAAGAAAATACAGAAAAATCACAAACCTCGATATTTTGTAGCAACTTAGACCAATTAAATGATTTAATTGAAAGACTGGAAAAAGTAACTAAATGAATGGAAAAAACAAACAAAATCAAATAGTTAAAATAAAACAGCTTATTAAAAACGGTTATATAGAAAGTGGAGTTAGGCAGGCTGACTTATTAATAAAACAAAACAGAATGGTAAGAGAGTTAAGTCACTTAATTAAAAAAACACTAATAAAAAATAGAATTTTAGAAAAACAATTTAGTTTATCCAAGGTTGAAACTTTAATTAAAGAAAGATCATTTGCATGTGCAAAATACTTAATTAAGAACAGCACAAAAAAAATCAATCATAATTCAAAAATTTTTTATTTTTTAGGAAAAATATATGTTGAACTAAATGAAACAGAAAATGCAATTGCATCTTTTGAAGCTTCAAAAAATCTTGATCCAAATAATTTATCAACAAGAAAAGATCTTGCAAACCTACATTTAACTATTGGTAATTTAGATAAATCAATTGAAATATTTAATCATATAAAAGAAAAAGATCCTTTTGATGGTGAAAATCATAGGCTTCTTTCTAGAACAAAAAAATATTTATCTGATAAGGATGATCATATAAAGCAAATGGAAAGTCTTATTTCATCATCAAAAATTAACAACGAACAAAAAATAAACATCGCTTTTGCACTTGGTAACATATATGAAAATTTGAGAATGTTTGATAGGAGCGCCCTCTATTATAAAATTGGAAATGAAAAGCAAAACGCAAGATTAAAATTTGATCTTGAAAAAGAAAAATTTATTATAAAAAATATAATCAATGTATTTAATTCTCTAAAAATAAAGGAACTTCAAAACTTTGGATCACAAAATACGAAACCTATATTTATATTAGGCATGCCAAGGTCAGGCACAACCTTGCTTGAGCAAATTTTATCATCACATTCAGAGGTATGTGGTGGAGGAGAACTTTCATTTATTGAAGATTATTTATTGGTAAACAGAGGCCCAATTGGGCTAAGATTGCCAGTAATTTTAAACAATCCTAATGAAGAAAATATAAATAAATTTTGCACTTATTATATGGATAGAATCAATTATATAAACAATGATAAAACCTATATTACAGATAAAATGCCAGGAAACTTTAAGTGGATAGGTTTGATAAAATCTGCTTTTCCTAAATCAAAGATTATTCACGTAAAAAGAGATAAAATGGACACATGTTTTTCAATATATAAAAGTTATTTTGCTAACGACACATGTTCTTATTCTTATGATACTAAAAACTTAGTAGACTTTTTTAACTTATATGAACTATCAATGAAAAACTGGCAAAAAATATTCAAAAATGAAATTTATAACTGTAATTATGAGAAGTTGGTTAATAATTTAGAAGATGAAACAAGAAAAATCTTAAGTTATTGCGAGTTAAAATGGGATGAAAACGTTTTAAACTTTCATAAAAACAAAAGAAGAGTTATGACTGTCAGTTCCGCGCAAATAAGAGAAAAAATCTATAGTAAATCAATAAACTCCTGGAAAAACTATAAAAATGAATTGAAAGACTTATTTGAAAAGCTTTAATAAATATTATAAATTTAATCTGAAATATTTGGTTTGATCAAAATACAGTTTTTAAACAATAGTTGATATAATTGTTTTGGTAACAACCTAATTTCATAGTAACCACGTTTAAGCTCTCTAATAACGTCAAAAAAGCTTAATAAAGAAAATTTATCTCTGTGGATGTGAATGTCTGATGATGAATCCATCTGTTCACAAATAGCCGGTAGTATTTGAATGGGCTTTAACTCCGAAAAAATATTTGAGTTGTTTGGGTTAAATAAATAATGATCTACAGAAACATTAACATTTGCACTTTTTTTAATTAGAAACTTTGCACCTTCTGGTGTCAAAATATATCCACCAGTTCCAGAATGCTTTGACAGTAGATAATGTAAATTAAAATTAAACCTTGTGTTAAGAAGTGGGCTTACCAGTATCCTGTGTTTATTGTTCCCAAATCTTTCGATCTTAATAATTTTTGAATCTTTTGGTATCCAAGTTATATCATTAAGCAGTTTAAACCCTAAATTAGAAATTCTAACATCATCTTCCAATATTAAAACGGGATTGTTTTCATTTTTTGCAATATGCTTCCAAAGAGAATAATGAGATTGAAAGCATGCAAGGTCACCTTTTGAAATGTTTCCTAAAGGACCACCACCTTGGGCAATGTTCTTATTTAACAATGAATAGCTAGATTTTTCTGCATCTATCGCCTCAAACTTTATAAATTTTAAACCATTAGAATCTAAATGGCTTGATATTTTTTTCAATCTATCTTTTCTTCTTTTTAAATTTATAACAAAACATTTAATCATTTTTTATTGCCAAATTAGTCAAACCTAAAAGAGAAAAAGAAACAAGAGTTTTATCAATTTTTGGAAAATCTTTAATTCTCTTTTCTAGAAAAAGCAATCTGTCAATCACCAAATCAATATTCTTTGAAGTCCAGATTTTTATACCATTTTCGAATTTAGGTTTGGTTTTCCAAAATATATTTGGAGATGCAACCCTAATAGCATCATCTAAACTCATACCTGAATTAATCGCTTCACAAGCAATTCTTATGTTGTAAAACCATAGAATCGTAGATTTTATAATTAATAAGGGATGTATACCAGTAGAAAACATTTTGTCTATATTTTTTATTGTGTGTATAACATCACCAGAAATTACTGAAAAAACAACATTCTCTAATTCAATTTTACTTGTGTCTTTGAAAGATTTTTCAACATCTTCAGAACTAATAATAGTCTTGGGGTAGATATAAGAGATTAAGTTTTCAAGTTGGTTGATGGAATTTAATTGGTCGTCCCCTAAATGAGAAGATAAAACAGGTAATAAATCTTCAGAAATTTTAATACTTTTTTCTGTTAGGAATGACTTAATGTCAGATTTAATTTTATATTCAGGTTTATTATAACTCGCTATAGAAACAGCATAGTTGCAAGCAAAAATAGGTTTTAATATAGGAGAATATGATGGTAAATCATGAGCTAAGATTATAATTTTTGTATTTTTTATTGGTAAATGATGAATTAAATTATTTATAGAAGCAACTACCTTAGAAGAAATGCGTGAATTATATATTTTAAAAATAACAAGACGTTGACCACCTAAAAAAGAATGTGTGAGAGCTTCATCTAACAAACTTGAAGGGTTGTTTTCTATGTCTTCTAATTTCAGGCTAGAGCTACTGAATGGGTCATCAACATTTACATCTAGCGTTTTTGATAAATTACTCATTCTTTCTGCTGACAAACCATAATCTGGTCCATAAAATAGAAAAAGATTAATCCCATCATCTGGATTAGATAAAAAACCCTCAATTTCTTTTTCATTAAGTTTCATAAATAATTAGCTATAATTAGCCCATTTCATTAATCGAATGATTATATCATTAGAAATAGACATCCCTAGACGTTTTCTTGCATTTCTTTCAGACTGATCTCTTGAATATAATGAAAGAACTGGCCCAAGTAAGGAATTTCTAGAAAAGGAATCTTTATAAACAACTCTATTTGTTTGACTTTCAATTAATTCATAAGCTACTGACATTTCAATTTTTCTTATGGAACTTGCAAACAAACTGTCCTCAATCTTTTCGTAAAGATTAAGTTGAAGTTTATATTTTTCCCTTGGTGACTTTTTCAATTTATAAACATTAAAAGATTTTTCTATATTTTTTTTAATTAATTTAGAAATATATGTATCGTTTCCTTCAACTTTAATTTCACCAAGTTTATTTAAGTTACTTTTATCAAACTTATTATAATTTGAGCAACCCAACATCAAAACACACATTAAAAAGAATAAAAATCCTCTATATAACAATATTAACTATCCTTTCTGGAACTATAATTATTCTTTTTGGTGTCTTTCCATCAAGATGATTTTTGACAGTTGGCAAGGAAAGAGCTAAATTTTCAATTTCATTTTTAGTTGAACTTTTCATATAGTTAATTTTTCCTCTCAATTTACCATTTACT
>CAZCWO010000177.1:0-2868 GCA_964502335.1 uncultured Rhodobacterales bacterium
TTGTTTCATTATCAAATGAAATTCCTAAATAAATTATCTATGCTTTACATATATTAGTAACAAATTTAAATCAGTGAGACCAAATTAAAAAATTTGGTCTCACTTTTAAATTAATTTAGGAACCTTTAATTGAATAGGCTGTGCCCCAACCCCATGCACCAGCTCCAAAACCTCTGGCAACCACTCTTTCTCTAAATATATCGGAGACTATATCGCCATCTCCTGCAAGAAGCGCCTTAGTTGAACACATTTCCGCACATAAAGGTAATTTGCCTTCTGCCAGACGATTTCTTCCATATTTTTGAAATTCATTGTCTGACATATCATCTTCAGGTCCACCAGCACAAAATGTACATTTATCCATTTTGCCTCTAGAACCAAAATTACCAGACTGTGGAAATTGAGGTGCACCAAATGGGCATGCATAAAAGCAATAGCCACATCCTATACATAGATCTTTTGAATGAAGTACAACCCCTTCATCTGACTGATAAAAACAATCAACCGGACAAACAGCCATACATGGGGCATCAGAACAATGCATGCATGCGACTGAAATGGATCTTTCACCAGGCTTACCATCCTGAATTGTAACAACCCTTCGTCTGTTCACACCCCAAGGTACTTCGTGTTCATTTTTACATGCAGTTACACAAGCATTACACTCTATGCATCTTTCTGCGTCACATAAAAATTTCATTCGTGCCATGATATACCTCCCTTACGCACGCTCAATCATACAGAGAGAACACTTTGATTCCTGCATCTGCGTAACTGAGTCATAGCCATATGTCATGGCTGTGTTAGCGGCTTCACCAAGTACAATTGGATCTGCACCTTCTGGATACTTATGTCTTAGATCTTCACCTTGATAGTGACCACCAAAGTGGAAAGGTAAAAACGCAACCCCTGCTGCCACACGCTCGGTAATCTGAGACATTACCTTAATGCTAGCTCCTTCAGGTGTTCTCACCCAAACCATGTCACCGTCACGTATTCCTAATCCATTTGCATCTCTTGGATTCATTTCGACAAACATATCTTGTTGTAATTCAGCAAGCCAAGGATTTGATCTTGTTTCGTCTCCACCACCCTCGTATTCAACCAAACGTCCTGAAGTAAGGATCATTGGAAATTTCTTAGAGTGATCTACATCCTGAATTGACTTATACATCGTAGGCAATCTGTAAGCATGCCTATCTTCATAAGTTGGATAGTCTGGAACCAAATCACGTCTATTTGTATAAAGTGGCTCACGATGGATTGGGACTGGATCAGGAAATGTCCAAACTACAGCTCTTGCCTTAGCATTTCCAAATGGCGCACATCCATGCTTGATAGCAACCCTTTGAATGCCTCCAGTAAGGTCGACCTTCCAGTTTGTCTTATCTCCTGCTAACCCTTCAATATGCTTTCTTTCAGCATCGGTAAGGTCTTTATCCCATCCCAAATCCTTAAGCATAGCCATAGTGAACTGTGGATATCCATCTTTGATTTCAGAACCAACAGGATAAGAGCCTTCAGCCAATAGATTGTCTCCGTTCCTCTCAACACCAAAACGCGCTCGGAAGCATAGTCCACCTTCAGCAACCGGCTTTGATGTATCATAAAGGTTTGGAGTTCCAGGATGCTTCATATCTGCGGTACCCCAGCAAGGCCAAGGCATACCATAGTACTCACCATCTAAAGGACCACCAATGGCTTGAAGTGTCGTTTTATCAAAAGTATGTTGATATTTCATATGAGCCTTAAGACGGTCTGGTGACTGCCCTGTATACCCAATTGTCCACATTCCTCTATTAAACTCGAGAGTAACATCTTCGACTAAAGGCTCTTCATTATTAACTTTGATATTCCTGAACATACGATCCGCAAATCCTAATTTCTTTGCAAATTTATAGATAATCGTTTGATCCGGAAGTGAATCAAAAGAAGGTTCTATAACTTTCTCTCTCCACTGCAGCGTTCTATTTGAAGCAGTAATCGAACCATATGTTTCAAACTGAGTACAAGCTGGAAGCAAGTAAACCCCATCTTTTCTATCTGATAGAACTGCTGAAAAGGTCGGATAAGGGTCTATAACAACCAACATATCCAGTTTTTCCATAGCTTTTTTCATATCAGGAAGACGTGTCTGAGAATTTGGAGCATGCCCCCAAAAGACCATGGCCCTTAAATTATCAGGCTGGTCAATATTATTCTTATCCTCAAGAACACCGTCGATCCATCTTGAAACGGGAAAGCCCTTCAAGTTCATCAGGGATTTTTCTTTTCCATCCTTGCCTTTAATTTTATCAAAGCGGCCCTTCAACCAGTCTAGATCCTCTTCCCAGACTCTTGACCAGTGAGCCCACGCTCCACCTGAAAGTCCGTAGTACCCAGGCAATGAATGCGAAAGAACACAAAAGTCTGTAGCACCTTGAACATTGTCATGGCCACGGAAAATATTTGTTCCACCACCTGTGGTCCCCATATTTCCTAAAGCAAGCTGGAAAACACAATAGGCTCGTGTATTATTGTTTCCTGTTGTATGTTGTGTTCCGCCCATACACCATATAAATGTTCCAGGCCTGTTATTAGCCATAATTTTTGCAACACGCCTAAGCTGTGATCCTGGCACTCCAGTAACACGTTCTGTTTCCTCTGGTGTCCATCTTGCAACTTCTTCCCTAATTTGATCCATACCCCAAACACGTTGGCGAATAAATTCCTTATCCTCCCAACCATTTTCAAAAATATGGTATAGAATACCCCAAACTAAAGCTACATCAGTACCAGGTCTAAACCTCACAAATTCATCTGCGTGTGCAGCCGTTCTAGTAAATCTTGGATCACAAACAATCAAAGGAGCGTTGTTTTGCTCTTTTG
>CAZCWO010000177.1:2968-4109 GCA_964502335.1 uncultured Rhodobacterales bacterium
GTTCTAGTAAATCTTGGATCACAAACAATCAAAGGAGCGTTGTTTTGCTCTTTTGCTTTCATAAGGTGAACCAAAGAAACTGGATGAGCTTCTGCAGGGTTACCACCAATCAAGAAAATAGCCTTGGAATTGTGAATATCGTTGAAAGAATTGGTCATGGCTCCGTAGCCCCAGGTATTTGCAACCCCTGCTACAGTAGTAGAGTGACAAATTCTAGCTTGGTGATCTCCATTATTAGACCCCCAATAAGCGTATAACTTACGGAATAAGTAAGCTTGTTCATTACTGTGTTTTGCTGATCCCAGCCAGTAAACTGAATCTGGCCCCGAAGTCTTTCGGATATCAAGCATTTTATCGCCAATTTCATTAATAGCGTCATCCCAGCTTATCCTCTGCCATTTACCGCCAACTAACTTCATTGGGTATTTCAGCCTACGCTCACCTTGAGCTGTCTCACGAACGGAAGCGCCTTTTGCACAGTGAGCTCCTAAATTAATAGGGCTGTCCCATCCTGGCTCTTGACCAGTCCAAACTCCATCCTGAACCTCAGCAATAACTGTACAACCAACCGCACAGTGGGTGCAGATTGATTTTTTAACACTTACGTTACCTCCAGCTCCGGAAGCCATAGCCGGTTTTACCATTCTACCAGACAAAGCAGTTACAGCGGCTATTCCGCCAACAGCAAGACCAGAACCTCGTAAAAATGTACGGCGGTCAACAATCTTAGAAGCTGCTTTACCGATGAAAGATGATGTACGGGAGCCTATCGCCACCCCATTCGCCTTCTTTCTTAACATAATAATATTCTCCTTTTTCCCTTTTTAAATTAAAAGCGGGCTGTTAAATAATAAGTTTGTACAAGTTTTGTTTCTCTGTAGCCTGAAGATTTACCTGTGGGTGCAATCTCAGCTGAAACTGTTTTTGAAGCAATCGCTGCTCCACCAGCTGCCGCCCCAATAGCAGACATCTTGAGAAAGTTTCTTCTATCAACTTTTTCTTTATTTTTTGACATTTATTGTCTCCTTTTTCTTATTCTATGGCCCTTATATAAGGACCGTAACAACAAGGGCCAACGCTACCTTGATGCATCCATTTCGAAGGCTTCTTCTTCAATTTTCATAAATAATTTACCTATTGT
>CAZCWO010000178.1:0-4100 GCA_964502335.1 uncultured Rhodobacterales bacterium
GAGCAATCAGTCACTTTAGATAATGGTAAAATTATGGTTGCTGATAGGGCAACGGTTCAGTTTCAAGCGCAACAAAATTCTTCAGTTAAAAGTGCTAATAATGCTGATATGATACAAATTGATGTATTAACTGAGGATACTTCTAGTGAGTATTGGGCTCGGTCTGATCAATTTGATACAGCTATTGATATTGCCTTTAATCAACCAGCTTTAGAAGGTCTTTGCAGAGTTTTTGAATCTTGGATTGACCATTTTTTAAAGTTTACTTCCCAAATTCGTTCTATGTCTAAAATAGAAGACGATAAATGGAAATGGCATATTGGGTTAGATGCATCTTCAAATTCCATCTTAAACGATCTTTATAATGCAACTGAGGTTCCAGATGAAAGGCTGCGCCAAATTTTAGCTTTGTTTTCTTTATCTCCAGATAATTCAAAGGTTTTTAATGAAGGAATGAGAGGTCATCCAGTTTATCTTGGTTTGTCAATGAATGAATTTGGTGTTGTAAATTGCAAACCTCAAAACTTGCTAGCTAATTTACCATTGTCAAGATAACTTAATTATAATCATCAGTGGTTCGAGGTTTCGGCCTTTCCCCTACATCCATGATTTTATCATTTTGTTTAAATTGGTTTTCTACTCTGCAGTCTTCACACATTAAAATTAAATCTTGCCTTTCGTCACTAAAAAACATTGAATGAGTTGATAGGCGTTTTTTTATTGATTCAATCGATTTTTTTGTGCCAAAAATTTTGCCACAACTTATACAAGGAAAGGGTTCATCTTCATTAATAAGTTCATTGGAAAGAACACTATCTGAAAGATTAAATTGTGGTACAAGTGAAATGACTTTTTCAGGACAAGTTTTAACGCAAATACCACATTGAATGCATGCATCCTCTCTAAAAAGCAATTGTGGCATTTCAGGGTTGTCTTGCAAAGCCCCTGCAGGGCATGCACTGACACATGAAAGGCATAGAGTGCAATTTTCGGTATCTATTTCTACTCTTCCATAAGGGGAGCCTGGAGGTAAATTAATAATTTCTGAAGTATGTTTATTTTCTTTTGATAGCCCCTTCATAGCTGTTCTTATGACATTTTTGTTAGATCCTGTAGCAATAAAAGGGGATGATTTGAAGTCGGGAATGCTATGAGAAGAGTTTAGTTTACTGTTAAGTTCTTCAGGGTCGCTTATTTCCAATATATTAAACCTTTCATTGTTGTTAATATTAATTCCTTCGATAAGCGCGTTAGCAAGTTTTACCTGTTCATGAAGAATAAGATTTTCTTCATTTTTATTAGGGTCTGTTAAAATAATTATTTCTGAAAAGCCCATAGCTGTAGCGCCAATTAACAAATCATGCCCCGATCTACCAACTGAATGCATTTCTATAGGTATAAGATCATAAGGCAAGCCATCATAGATGCGTGACAGATATGAAATTAATCCCACTCCATGGCCTCCATCATGTATTAATAGTCTGGGTTTCTTTTTTTCAATTTTATTATAGTTCTCTGCGATAAATGACAGTCTATTTAATAAACTGTCCATTGATGGCCAAATTACTTGAGCCGCTCCTGATGGGCATACAGAACCGCACATTCCGCACCCCCCACAAATTGTTGTGTCTATTGTTACGGTATCTGCATTTGGTTGAATTGCTCCAGCAGGGCATGCCTCCAGACATTTAGAACAACCTACTATTTTATTTCTTGAGTGAGCGCATAAATTTTCATCAAAATGAACGTAAATTGGTTTTTCAAACTCACCTATTCTTGTTTGAGCTTCATTGATGACACTTTGCAATCCCAATTTATCATTTGGGTCAACTTTAAAATAACCATCTCTTTTTTGATAAGAATTGATCAATGGATCATCTCCAGTTAAATCAATGAAAATGTCGCATTCAGATGAAACATCTTGGCTTCTATCACCAAAAAGAAGTTTATTTTTGCTGTGGGGTAAGGCTTCACTAAAATCATTAATTTTAACATCAAAATTACAGAAATACCCAGACAAACTTACAATTTTACCAGACAAAATATTAAAACTATTGGATTTTGGAGGAGATACATCATCGATATCTGTAAGCATTGCGCTTACACCTAAAAATTCTGATAAATACTCTGAAACATATAAAACAGCATCACTTTTTCCGTAAATTAAACATCTCCCTGTTGATTTAAATGACAAGCTTCTTGAAGTCTGATTGGATGAAGCAACCTTTGAAGCATCTAAAATGAGAGATGAAATTTTTGCAGAGGACTTTTTTGCATTCTTTGACCAGCCAGCTGTTTCCCGAATATTAAAAAAATATGGTATTTCATTGTTAGTTTCTTCGGCAATTTCAGTAAAAAGTTTTTCTTGCTGAGTGCACGCTATAGCGAGAGGTTTTTTCTTATCAGATGTTTCTTTTAATGCGCTCTCAACAATATCAATTTGATCAGTGCATAACGAATTATATATTTTTACTTCTTCATTTAAATCACATCCCGTTGTTATTTTTTTGGGATCAAGGGGCATCGTTTTGCCGCAATTGCAAATTAAAATTTCAGTATCATTTACATTCATTATTTATTCAACTATTTGATTTTATTCAATAAAAAAATATTAAATATTAAATATTTATTTTATTTTTCATAAATGTAAGATAAGTGTGAAGCGCTTGCTGTCAATAAACAAATTTAAAAAACGATAAAAAACGACAATTTTGTTTTACAGAAGAAAGAAATAGATGGGAAAATTAATACCAGATGCAAAGCATGTTTTGATGCCTGTAAGGGTCATTCTTAAACGCTCTATTTCTAAAAATCCCTGGGTTAAATATAGTTGGTCAGTGTTAAATGTTCTTCCTGGCAGTGGAACCAATGACAGCTCAATTAAACCGCTGGTTGATGAAAAGAAAAATCAAGAAGAAGATTTATTTAAAGCGGAAACAGAAATTGATTTGCACCGTGCAGAGGCCGAAGCTTATGTTGAAAATTTAGGATCAAGTGACCCTTCCATTTATGTTGTTCTTAGTCCGGACGCTCCTGATGATGACCCTTCAGAGTTTGGCGTTACTCTTGATAGCGTGTGTTTGTCGCCATATATAATTCAGGACTTTGAAGATATAGGTGAAGATCAGATTGAAAAAGTAACTTTAGATGGGCCCATTGCAAAATTTCTGGAGGATTTCGTTAGTAATCATTTCAAGCCAGTAAAATTTAAAAAAAGGCAAAGAGATAAAAAACATATAACAGATTTAGTAGAAGGTGGTAAAGGAGATCCAAGAGTCCGCCAGGCATCGGATGTCTTTAGGGCTCCTAATAAAAGCAAAATTAAGCAAAAGAAGTAACATGATATTTAATTTTTATGGTTGACGATAAAAAAAATAATAAACCTTTAGGAAGTTTGCAAAATGAGAGAAGCTTTCTAAGCAGATGGTCTAAAAAGAAATCTGCTTCTAAAGATAATGATAATGGAAATTTATCTAAACTAGATAACCATAGTGATGAACAGAGCAAAAAGTTAAATGAAGAAAAAGAAGAAGAAAAACTTTCAATTAATGAGCTTGCAAATAAATATGAAGTAGCAAACCCTGAAACTTTAGTCAGCTCAGTTGACCTCAAAGAGTTTATGAAAAAAAAACTACCAGATCGTCTGCGACAGCTTGCTTTAAGAAGATTATGGAAGGTTGTTCCCATTTATGGTGAAGTATCAGAATTAGTGGAATATGGTGAAGATTTTACTGATGCAGCAACTGTTGTTGATGGGTTGCAGACAGCATATGTGGTTGGTAAGGGTTATGTTGATAAGGTTATTGAAAAGACTGATCAGGCAGTCAAGCAAATTGAAAAAAATAAAAAATCAAACAAAAAGGTTTCTAAAAAAGTAAATCAGAAACAAAATAAAAGTATTAAATCTAGTTCGGACAATAAAATTAGCAAGACAGAGCAAGATAAGAAAAAACAATCTAAAAAAACGGTTCAAGATCAAGCTAATCAATCTGATGTATTTCCTGGAGAAGTGGAGACTCAGATTGAAAAACTCGACCAGTTCTACCCTGCAGAAGACTATCATCAAGATTATTTAGAGAAAACTCCTGGTGGCTATAATT
>CAZCWO010000179.1:0-4064 GCA_964502335.1 uncultured Rhodobacterales bacterium
GAAATGTTAAATAGGGCTGCTGACAATACTGTTCAATTATATGGTGGGATGGGATTAATGGAGGAACTTCCTATACAAAGGCTTTGGAGAGATTCTCGACTTGAAAGAATATGGGATGGAACATCAGAAATTCAAAGACATATAATTACAAGATCGATACTAAGACCCCTAGGTGCATGAAAACAAACCGCCTAAAGAATCTGAACAGACTAATAAATCCTAAAAATATTGCAGTATTTGGTGGCAGAGATGCAGAAATTGTTATTTCCCAATGTAAGAAAATGGGCTTTAAGGGTGAAATTTGGCCAGTAAACCCAAAGAGAAAAGAAATAAATGGGATACAGTGTTTTTCTTCCGTGAGAGATTTACCAGAAGGTCCAGATGCTTCATTTATAGCTGTTCCAAGGTTACCGGCAATTGAAATAGTTAAAGAACTTAATGCAATGAAAGCAGGTGGGGGTGTCTGTTATACCGCGGGGTTTAGAGAAGTAGGCAAGGAAGGTGAAAAGTTAGAAAATGAACTTCTAGATAATGTCGGTGACTTTGCATTGATTGGGCCTAATTGCTACGGAATGATCAATTATGTAAATAAAATTGCACTATGGCCATTTGATCACGGGGGCGAGTTCCCTGGTTTCGGAGCAGCAATAATAACTCAAAGTGGGATGCTTTCAAATGATCTTTCTACCAGCCGTCGCTCTATGCCTTTTGCTTATATGATTTCCGCAGGAAACCAATCTGTTTTATCATTAGAGGACTATGTTGAGTTTTTTTCTCAAAAAGAAGAAGTGAGGGCTATTGGCCTTCATATTGAGGGACTCCAAGACATTGAACGCTTTCAAAAAGGGTGTTTAATGGCGTTAAAAAGAAAAGTTCCGATTGTAGCCATAAAAACTGGCTCATCCGCCATTGGTAATAATCTTGTGAACAGTCATACTGGATCCCTATCAGGTACAGATGAAATCTATAACGCGTTATTTGATCACCTTGGCATAATCAGAGTAACAAATCCTCATGAGTTTTTAGAAACATTAAAGTTTTTATGTATTTCTGGCCCGGTAACAGGGAAAAGAGTTGCAGCATTTACATGTTCTGGTGGGGGTGCAACAATGTTGGCAGATTACGCAGAAAAAATAGACTTGCAATTCATACAACCTTCAAAGAAGACTAGCGAAAAACTTGAAAAATTATTACCTCTAACAGCAACAGTGTCTAACCCATTAGATTATACTACTCCTATTTGGGGGATACCTGAAAAAACAAGACCCGTTTTCAATACTTTTTTTGAAGATGAATATGACAGCTCTATATTAGTTCAGGATTACCTCCCACCTAATATTAATGAGTTAAATAAATATTATTTGAAAGATGCCAAAGAGTTTTTGAATGCTTCAAAGAAACGTAATTTACCTACTATAATCTGCAGTACCGTTCCTGAAAATAATGATCAAAACATTAATGATTATTTTGTATCTGAAAAAGTGACTCCAATGCAAGGATTGGAGGAATCTCTTAACGCAATTAAAAGAAGTTTTATATTCTTTAAGCGTTACCAAGATTTTCTTAATAATAAAGTTAGAATAAAAAGTTCTTTAGACAAAATTAATGACAAACCTATTATGCTAAACGAAATAGAGTCTAAAGCTATTATCAAAACTATTGGCCTTGACATTCCAAATTTCAAAAACGAAGAGAAATTGTTTGATAGAGTAAGTTCAAAATCAAGTTATAAATGTAATTTAGATTTTCCTGTATGTTTAAAAATGTTAAGCAACAAGATTCAACATAAAACCGACATTGGAGCAATTAGTTTAAATATAAAAAATAATGCAGAACTTAGATCCGAAGTGAAATCTATTAGGGATAAAGTACAAAGCAGTTCTAATGAAAATAATACTTCCTCTATTTATTTTACTGATGATTTCTTAATTGAAGAGATGCAAATCGAACCTTTAGGAGAATTACTTGTTGGTATATTTTGTGATACGCAGTTTGGTTACATTATGACCATTGCATCAGGAGGAATTCTAGCTAATTTAATTGAAGATTCCGTATCTATATTATTACCAGCTTCCTTAGATGAAATTGACAAAGCCCTAAAGTCGTTAAAAATTAATAAATTGTTTTCAGGTTTCAGGGGCAAAAAAGCTATTAACCGAAAGTTGCTTTTAAATAACTTGAAACAATTAAGCGACTATACGGTCAATAAATCTAACAAAATTCAACAATTAGAAATAAATCCATTTTTTGTTTATTCTGAAAAAAATGTAGTAGTGGATGCAATTATTTGGAAGAAATAAATGACAAAATTTATATTTTTATCACTTTTTGTCTTAATAATTTTTCCATTAAAATGTTTTGCGCATGTATCTGAAAGAGCGTTAATACTTTTACTTCCAACTGAATTTTATATTCCAGCAGGCATTTCAGTCTTAGTACTAACCATATTAATTGCTTATTTAACCCCCATCTCCTTTATTACTTCAATTTTCAAACCGTTAAAATTTAAAATCTTTATTTTTTTAAACTTTATTTCAGACAAAAATATTAAAACATTAAAAGTATTTACAAGTTCCATTAGTTTCATGCTTCTTGTTTTATTGATTTACCTTGGTTTTACAGGTTCTCGAGATCCATTAGGAAATCCATTACCTCTATTTATTTGGACTGTTTGGTTTATGAGCATGCCAGTAATTCAAATTTTATTAGGCAACGTTTGGTCATTTTTGAATCCTTGGTATGGTCCTGGCATATTACTTTTCAATGAAAGAACAATAATTGAACTAGACAAAAATTATGCCTTAATAGTTTCTTCACTTGGTTTTCTATTTTTTGCATTATTCATGCTGGTTGACTTGGCACCTGATGATCCCGATAGATTGGCTAAATTTGTTTCCCTGTATTGGCTGATTAATTTTATTTTTTTAAGAGTTTTTGGGTTTGTTTGGATTGAAAAGGCTGAGTGTTTTACTGTTTTTTATAAATTACTTTCCCAGATGTCCTTTATTTGGATTAAGGGAGGAAATATTTACATTGGCATATTTGGAGCGCAGTTGCGAAATATAAAATATTTTCCACCATTGTTAGTTTTGTTTCTGTCAATCATTTTAGCGACATTATCCTTTGATGGGTTAAATGAAACATTTCTTTGGTTCAAAATAATTGATGTCAACCCTCTTGAATTTTATGGCCGCTCATCAGTGGTTGTCGAGAATACTTTAGGACTAACTATTTTTGCATTTTTCCTTTTTATAGTTTTCTCAGTAACAATTTATTTGGGACATGTTTTTATAGAAGAGAAAGTAAACTTCACAAAAATTATAGGAATTAATTCTATTGCTTTGCTTCCAATTGCTCTTGCTTACCATGTTGCTCATTACCTGACATCTTTTATAGTAAATATTCAATACGTATATAAGATTTCTTCAGACCCATTTAACAATGGATCAGATTATTTAAATCTTGGGAATTTTAATGTGACCACAAGTTTTTTTAATACTATAGAAACGGTAAAAATTATCTGGTTTATACAAGCATCTTCTATAGTCTTTGGACATGTTCTTGCAGTTTTATTAGCGCATTCAATTTGTGAGAGTTATCTAAAATCAAAAAGATCAATTTTAATTAGTCAATTCCCAATCAGTATTTTTATGGTTGCTTATACTTTTTTAGGTTTATGGATTTTGTCCACTCCAACAGTAGGTTGATAAACTTTTATTGTTATATTTATTCCTAGACAATTTTTAAAAATTATATCAGTATTCTTTATTAATTCAATATGAAATTATTTAAATACAGGGAAGAAAAAATGAACAAAAAAAATATTATTAGCAAGAATATTTCAAGAAGAAAACTAATGAAAGGAGTAGCCGCTGCAGGCACTATAACTGCAATGCCTGGATTTGTAAGATATAGCCAAGCAGCCAGCTCAGCTCCTATTAAGATTGGCTTTCAAGTCCATAGAACTGGAATAGGCGCAGCCTATGGAAGATGGTATGACAGAACTACTCAGGCTGCTGTAAAAGTCATTAATGATGGGGGAGGCATTAATGGAAGACCCATCG
>CAZCWO010000180.1:0-4062 GCA_964502335.1 uncultured Rhodobacterales bacterium
ATTTCATTTAATTTTTTCTTCTGCTATTTATTTCTCTTCCTCTTCAGCCTTTAGTCTGGCTTCCTCTTCTGCCTTTAGTCTGGCCTCCTCTTCTGCCTTGAGACGCGCTTCCTCTTCTGCTTTTAATTTATTTTCGTATGTAACCTTTAATTGTTCTTCGATTTCTTCATTTTTACTGACAATTTCTTGATTATTTTTCTGAAAAATTTCTTGAGCGCAATCAGCGTAATTAGTTTGTAAACATTTTTTTGCTAATTTTTGAACCTCTGTAATTTGTTGAATATTTAAGTTGCTCTTTACAGTATCCCTTAATGAAATAGCTTTTACATTTCCATTTGCTACAGAAATGTTGAGCCACATATAAGCTTGGAGGGGATCAGCGTTTATACCTTCACCTAAATAATGCATGATGGCTAAATTGTTTTGTGCATCAGCATAACCTTGCTGTGCTGCTGCAAGGTACCACTTTAGAGCTTTTTTATGATCAATCATATCTTTTTCATCACCCGATCCTTGATGAAAAATTACAGCTAAATTAAACTGTGCCTGTACTTCATTTCTTTCTGCTGCAATTGAATACCATTCTATAGCTTTTCTAATATCTTTTTGTGTACCAATGGAATTTTCATACATAATTCCTGCATTAACCTGTGAACCTAACATTCCTTGTTCAGCTGCCTTCAAGTGCCACTCAAAGGCTTTTTCATAATTTTGAACAACGCCAATTCCATTTTGATACATGGTTGCTAAATTGAATTGTGCTTCCATAACGCCCTGATTTGCTGACTTAAAATACCATTTTGCAGCCTCTTCATCATTCTTCTCTAAACCAAGTCCATTTCCATAAAAAAACCCTAAATAAAACTGAGAAATTGCATCACCTTGTTCAGCCGCTAATCTGTACCATTTAGAAGCTTCAACTGCATCTTCAAGAACCCCAAGGCCATTATGATAAAACATGCCCATATAATACTGCGACTTTGCATGGCCTTGTTTAGCTGGGCCCTGCAGAAGTGCAAACGCATCATTATAGTCACCAGCTTTGATTGCTGCTTCAACAACTACTAAATTAGCATTCCACTTAACGTCATTGGAAAGATCGGCAAACACATGCCCCGAAATAAACAAAGAAAGAAATAGAGCAGTTTTAAAAGATAAAATTTTTAAATTAACTTTTATTTTCATGTTAAAAAAATTTTAAAACCCCAATTTTAAATATTAGAACGTATATCAGATTTGAGTAGCAATATACAGTTGATAAGTTATATTTATATTTTTTACCTAACATTTATTTCTGTTTCCTTTTTAAAGTCTTAGATAATCAAATGATTAAAGCAGCATTTCAAATTTTTCTTTTTCGGTTAAAATTAAATTAGATATATTATTTTCTTCGCCAATTTCGTCGTTTTTTTCCTCTATAGCAGCAGATTTATTATTTTCTTCATCTTGATTAGAAATACTAACATAATTAATAATTGATTTTATTTTGTCATCGATTTTTAGCATTTTGTAGAGCCTTTTCCAATCTATACAGTTATTGCAACTAGCATCTCCACCAACAAAAGTTGGTGTAGCCCAATCAATATAATAAACACTACCTGCAATATCAGCTGGCGCTGATACTACTGCAGATGCAAAGGCAGTGGTGTTAAGCAAATTGTAGTTATTTGCATCAGGTCCTGAAAGGTAAATTCCTGAAATTCTAACTAGTTTTTCTGCTCCAATAGTATCATCAATGAATCTTGCTTCACCATACTCAAATTCAACAAAATCCCCTGAAATAACATCCGAGGAACTGCCCTGAACCTCAACAGCAGATGTTCCATCAAAAACCTTGTTCGCTGCAGAGAATGATACGGTTAATGGCTTAGGCGTAATATTTGCTGTAGTTGTAGCTATAAAATTCTGCAAATCATAGTTTGCTGCATCTGTACCGTTGATGCCAATGCCTGCCATTGTAACAGTTTTACCATTTCCTGCATCCCTATCTGCAAAGGTGGCGGAAGATGTATTTAATGTTACAGTATCACCTGATACAATACCAGAAATGCTCGCAGATGAATTTGCCGATACAAATCTATCGTATACTTTGTCACTCGCGGAAATACTTACCGTAACAGGTTTCTTAGTATAAGTGACCTGCCCAGTTAGAGTTATGGTATTACTAAAGTTAACATGAGTTTCTGTTACATTTGTTGCTGTTAGGGCGTAACTTCCTGCTCTAACATTTCCTGATGAACTAGTTGGGAACCCTCCAGAAGGCGCCACTGTGAAGGAAGCGGAACCATTGGCGCCATCATTCAAACTAAAATTTCTTCCTGATAATGAAGACTTGGATCTCATGTCAAAAATTGTATTGGTTGAGCCCAACCCAACATTACAGTCAGAACGTGAGCAAAATAAATATTTGGCTGTATCGATTGTATAAACTGGTGTATTACTATAAACAACATCATCAGGTTTAGATAACTCAATTAATAGCTGGTTTGCAGGAACAATCGTATAAACTCCAGTAGAAAATAAAATGTTGTAGTTAGAAGAAGTCAATCCTGATGGCGTTAAGGTGTAACTTCCTGCAACATGATTTGATGCATCACTTCTTGCGATTGATAACGAACCACCAAGGTTTGACCTGTCCTCACCTACTACAAACCCAAAGTAGCTAACACCCTTATATCCAACAGTATCTGATTCAGTAACAAATTTTGCATCAGCGTTCGCTATAATTTGAAGTACTGCCTCTGAAATGTTTGCAGTTGTAGTTGTAGAAGTGTTTTGAAGTGAATAGTTACTTGAATCTGCCGCACCAATACTAATTCCTAATACCGTGACAGTTTTACCATCTGCCACGTTTGCATCAGAAAACAAAGAGCTTGTTTCCGATACCGAAACACTGTCCCCTGAAACCACTCCGGGAAGATTGCCACTAACTGTTGCAAAGTTAGTACTATCATAAGTTTTATCAGAAGCTGTGTAAGAAGCCGTTATATTCTTTCTATTAACTGTCAGTGTTCCTTGGTTATAAGCACCTATTAAATAGCCTAATTGATCAACAGCCGAGGAAGCCGTTAAGGTATGTGTTCCTGCCGTATAATTATTAGAAGAAGATTTACTCCCTCCAACTGCAAATGAAGCCGCCGTATTTAGAGCTTGTGCGGCTGTATCACCATTTTGCAAACCATTAACAGTAGTAGTGAGTGTTGGTGAAGTTCCATAAGTCACGGTTTTATCATCAGCAACGATTGTTAAGGAAGGTCTCTCACGATAAATCGCATGTAACCCTGTGCCTAGTGCAAGAGAATAATTAGAGGAACTTTCATCACTGTTATATCGAAAACGATTTGAACCAGAGCCAACAATTGCTGTTAAACCTGAACTTCCTGATACACTTCCCGAATACAACGAAGCTCTACCGTTGGCTCCAAGAGTAATGGACGAACCACCTGAAAAATTAATGTTACCACCAGTAGACGTACCAGCGCTGGAAGATTGTCCAGCATTAAGGATTAATGCTGATGCACTAGTATTCTGGGTGTTAATGTTTTGACTAATTGACAAATCACCAGACAATGATGAAATTGAAATTGTCCCTGATGAAAAAACACCATTATTACTAGCAACAGAACCAATGGTTAAATCATTACTATCCAAAAATAAAAGATTTCCAACTCTTGAACTGCTTGTACCAGCAGATAAAATAGATACATTATTAGTGGAACTGTTTAAATTAACATTACCTGAACCGGATAAGAGAAGCTTATTAGAAATTATCTTCCCCGTGAAACTCTCGTTGGATCCATCATTTACGTTACCAGATGCATTAATTGTTAAAATACTTGTACCAGCAGTTATAACAGGTGCATTGATATCGATACTAGAAGTTGAATAAAATAAAATATCAGAACCAGAATTACTTGATGCAATATTATTATTAATAGTTAAGTTCCCACTATAAATTTTAATATCATCAGATACAACAAGTGGGGAGTTAACATTAATAGCAGAACTATTACCCGCTTTACCAATGATTAAGTTGCCTAAAGCAGTGCCTGCAAGCTGAAC
>CAZCWO010000181.1:0-2653 GCA_964502335.1 uncultured Rhodobacterales bacterium
TCATTCTATTAGATGAATGAGAAATATAAAGTTGTTTTTTAGCTCTAGTAATTCCTACATAGGCGAGTCTTCGCTCTTCTTCCAATCCATCATTTCCTTTGTCGTCTATACTTCTTGAAGAGGGGAATAACCCCTCCTCCCAGCCTGGCAAATAAACAATTTCATATTCAAGTCCCTTTGCAGCATGAAGGGTCATCAAAGTGACCTCGCCAGTTATTTTTTCTCTGTCATTATCTATCATAAGAGAAATGTGCTGCAAAAAACCTTCTAATGTATCAAACTCTGAAGTAGACGAAATAAAATCTTTTAAATTTTCCAACCTTATTTCTGAATCATCATTTTTTTCATTCTGCCACATTTCATAGTAACCTGATTCCTCTAGAACAAGGTCAATCAAGTTCATTGGCTTAATTTCATTTTTTAATTTTCTCCATCTGATTATTTGATGAACTAATTGAGTTATTTTCTCTTTTGTTGAGTTATTCAATTTATCATTTAAAAAAACATTTTCAGCTGCTTTCAGAAGTTGGATATCATTATCTCTAGCGAAAATAATTAGTTTTTTTATAGATGTTAGTCCAATGCCCCTTCTTGGTACATTAATTATCCTCTCTAAAGCCAAATCATCAGAAGAATTGCAAATTATTCTAATGTAAGCTAAGGCATCACGAATTTCCTGACGTTCATAAAATTTAGTCCCGACAACTTTGTAAGGTAATCCAATTAACATAAATCTTTCTTCAATCACTCTTAACTGAGAAAATGTTCTTGCCATAATTGCTATTTGTGAAAGATCTCTCTTTTCATTAATATGGTTTTCAACACTTTCTCCTATAAACCTTGCCTCCTCTTTACTGTTATACAGACCTGTAATTTCTAGGTCATTTCCCTCATGTAAATCCGTCCATAAATTTTTACCCAATCTATTAGTATTATTTTTTATTAAGCTATTTGCTGCATCTAAAATTTTATTTGTTGATCTATAATTTTGTTCAAGACGTATAATTTTTGCTCCGTCAAAATCTTTATCAAATCCAAGGATATTTTTAACTTCCGCTCCCCTCCAGCCATAAATTGACTGATCATCATCTCCAACACAGCATATATCATTATTTTTATTGCATAAAAGTCTTATCCAGAGATATTGAGCAGTATTTGTGTCTTGGTATTCATCAATAAGAATATGTGTAATCTTAGATTGCCAATTATTTAATACATCAGAATTGGTTCTTAACAATTCCAGAGGATGAATTAGCAAATCACCAAAATCAGCTAAGTTACTTTGAATTAATCTATTTTGGTATTCAATGTATACTTCTCTAATTAGCGCTTGAGAGCTTTGGTTTTGTATTTCCTGTCCATAGATATTATAAGCAAGAAAAATTTGCTCATCAGTAATTTTACTTGGTGTTAAACCTTTATCTTTCCAACTATTAACAATATTTACAAAAAATTTGGGAGGCCATTTTTTTTCATCTATGTCTTTAAAACTTAAAATCTGTTTCAATAGTTTTATTTGATCATCAGTATCGATAATGGTGAAATTATTCTTTAACCCTACCAATTGAGCATGTTGACGCAACATCCGCGCTCCCAAAGAATGAAATGTTCCCATCAATATTTGCTCAGAAGATGGGCCTATTATCTCTGCGACACGTTCCTTCATTTCTCGTGCTGCTTTATTTGTAAATGTAACTGCCATAATATTCCATGGCTTGGTTTTTCCAGTCACTAATAAATGAGCTATTCTTGAAGTTAAGACCTTTGTTTTTCCAGTCCCAGCTCCAGAAAGAACCAAAAGTGGTCCATCAAGTGTCTCAACGGCCATTCTCTGTTGTTGATTTAGTGTTTCTAAATATGAATATTCTTTAGATTTTAGCATATGATTAATATAGGTATTTTATTTAACTTGCCTTCATAAAGTCATAAATTTAAAGTTTAAGTAGCTTAATTTGTTTGGAAGATTAAATTTATTCTAAAGTACTTGAAATAATTTTACTATATATTAAGTTCAGAACATGAAAAATAAATTGTTAAAATCTTATTTTTTTTCTTTATTAGCGTGTATTTTTTTTTCATCATGCAGCTCAAATAATACTAGCAATTTAACGACCAATTGGGATCCAATAGAACCTATAAATAGAGCTGTATTTTCTTTTAATATGGCTGTAGATACCTTCACTATGGAGCCCGTTGCAAAAGTTTACAATTATATCGTTCCCGAATTTCTATCAAATAGCCTTTCTAGGCACTTTAATTGGATCAAATCACCTGTAAGTGCCATAAATTCATCAATGCAAGGCAAACATGAAGAAGCATTTTTGACTATCGCCAATTTTTCAATTAATATTTTTACACTGGGTTTTTATAACTTAGCTGATGACCAATCTAATTCCAATAAGGAAGACTTTGATCAAACTCTCGCAATCTATAATTTTACAGCTGGGCCTTATATTGTGATACCTTTTTTAGGGCCCACTACGGCAAGGGGTTTAGTTGGCACTTTAGCGGACGGAATGTTAAATCCATTAAATTTACTTGGACCAGAAAAAATTGTGAAAATCAGCTCTGCGGAACTACCAATAAAAGCTGTCCATGCAAGATCTGAGTATATGGATCAAATAAATGAATTAAAATATGAAAGTTTAGATTC
>CAZCWO010000181.1:2753-4048 GCA_964502335.1 uncultured Rhodobacterales bacterium
AAATATTCGTCTATGCCTGCATGGAGAAAGGCATCTAATAAGGAAAAAGAAGAGTTTACAACCCTATTTGAGGAATACTTAATAAATTTAGCTGCAAATAGGTTTAATGAATTTATAGATGTAAAGTATATTATTTCAAAAGTCGATAAAAGGGGGAGTAACATGGTCCTCGTTGATGGATTTATAAAAGCTCCTGGTAACAAAAGAGATAATACTCCCGTCGGCTGGAGATTAATATTAAATGATAATAATGAACTGAAAATCATAGATATTGAAATTGCTAAAATTTCAATGATCGTTGCTCAAAACGATGAGTTTACCTCAATTATTAGCCAAAATAAGGGAAAATTTTCTTCCTTAATTACAGTTCTCGAAAAAGAATTGAATAGTAAATAGATATAAATAATTATCTGGTTATAGGTTTATACTTTATTCGAGTAGGGTTAATATAATCATCCCCCAATCTTCTTTTCTTATCTTGCTCATAAGCATCATAATTACCTTCAAACCATTCAATGTAGCTATCACCTTCAAATGCTAAAATATGGGTCGCTATTCTATCTAAAAACCAACGATCATGGCTTATAATAACTGCACAACCAGCAAATTCTAAAAGAGCATTCTCGAGTGAACGCAAAGTGTCAACATCTAAGTCGTTTGTTGGCTCATCTAATAAAAGTACGTTAGCGCCTAGCTTTAAAACTTTTGCTAGGTGCACTCGATTTCTCTCACCACCAGATAACTGATTAACTCTTTTTTGTTGATCTGTACTTTTAAAATTAAATAAACCTGCATATGCTCTGGAGTTCATTTTTCTTTGTCCTATTGCAATTTCATCCATTCCATCAGAAATTTCCTCCCAAACACTTTTATCTTTATCTAAATCATCTCGTGATTGATCTACATAACCAAATTTCACAGTTTCACCTATTATTATATTTCCTTTATCTGGGGTTTCTTGACCTGTAAGTAATTTAAATAAAGTTGTTTTTCCTGCGCCATTTGGACCTATAACACCTACTATTCCTGCCGGTGGAAGTCGAAAAGACAAACCTTCAAATAAAAGTTTATTTTCAAATGATTTTGATAAATTATCAATTTCAACCACAGTATTGCCTAGTCGAGGTCCAGAAGGAATAGTAATTTTACTAATCTGGTCTCTTTTTTCATTCTCTTGTTTGAACAACTCATCGTAAGAGTTTAACCTTGCTTTTGACTTAGCTTGTCTAGCTTTAGGAGCTGAACGAACCCAATCTAACTCTTCTGACAAAACTTTTTGCCTTGCAATCTCTGCT
>CAZCWO010000182.1:0-4038 GCA_964502335.1 uncultured Rhodobacterales bacterium
GATTTAATCCAAGTAATTTAGCGTCAAATGGACAAAAACAGTTTGCAAGAAAGTGCAGTGTTTGCCACACAGTTGAGCAAGATGGGAAAAGAAGAGCTGGTCCTACCTTGTATAAATTATTTGGAAGAATTGCAGGAAGTTTAGAAGGTTATAAATATTCTGATGCGTTAATTAACAGTAAAATTGTGTGGAATGAAAAAACCATTCATCAATTATTTACCGAGGGCCCTGATGTAGTTTTGCCAGGCACAAAAATGCCTATTCAAAGGATGAAGAGTTCATCTGATAGAGTTGATTTAGTCAATTTTTTAAAAGAAGCTACTGAATAAGCAGTCAACTAAAGTTTTTGTTTGAAATAAAAAGTTAAACCAATTAAAATATTAATAACAATAATAGGGAATAACATGAGAGTTATAATTCTTAGTTCAGCAGTAGCAATTGGTATAGCAATTGTCTCTTATTATGTTCTTGGTGGAATGGCTGTTGATACAGCTGCAGCCCTTTCTGGATCTTCAGTTAGACTATAGTTTTACTTTGGTAAATAGCCATCTTTCCATTTCAAAACAACATTGAAAGATACAGATATTCTCTCGGCGTGACATAAGTTTGGATGGACAAGGTGATGAAGAAATGCCGGCCAAAGTAATAGTTCTCCTGATTTGGGTTTTATTCTAAATTCTGGGTCTACTTGATTGTCTTTTCTAATTGAAATCATATTTGCTTGAGGCCTAGGATCAAAAAAGCTTATTTCGTTTGGGTTCAAATCATTTCTACTTCCTATACTTGCTTCATCATTTGGGACAGATACATAATAAGTCCCACTTAGCCACGAATGTGGGTGGTTATGGAGATTATGATAATCACCAAATCTATTTATATTGGGCCATCCTTGAATGGAAAAATCTAATTCATACTCAATTCCAGAGTTTTGAGCGTAATCAATACTAGCCCTTTTGAAGCAATCACCTAGCCACTTTATTACAGGGTGATTTATTTCTAAAAATTCTTGATTAAGATACTCAGTTGTTAAATTACTTCGTTCGTCATCCAATTCATTAATAAACTCTGATAAAACTTGATTGGCCATATCAGCACCAGGAAGTATAACTGACATTATTGTGGTTGGCCAAAGATTATGAAATACTGGATTAGTACTCATTTAATGCTCCTAAGGGGGGAATGTATATGAAATATAACATTTTTTGTTGTAATAATAAAATTATTACTATTATCTTTTGCTTATTACTTTTAAGTCCTCAATCAGCTTTTTGTGATTTTACAAAAGCATGGAATGAAGCTTCCCCTTCAGTTGTTTCTGTTCTTCCTACTTGGCCTGGATATCAAAAACCTGGATTTGGTGCGCCAGCAGGAATTGCTCCAGAGGGAACGGGAGTAATAATTTCTAATCATGGGCTTATTGTCACTGCCTCACATGTTGTTACTAGGGCAACTGAAGTTTTGATTAGAGATATAGAAGGTAAAAAATACAAATCAGAAGTAATTTTTGATGATCCTAAAACTGATTTAGCAGTAATCAAAACTAATATTAAAAATAAAAAAATAATAATCAATGAAATTAGACCCGATGTAGGAAGCGATATATGTCTAATAAGCAATTCATTCGGTCTCGATTTAAATATAACTTGTGGTATTGTTTCAGCAAATAGAAAATCAGGAATTGGATTTAACCCTATTGAAGACTTTATTCAAATAGATGCATCTGCAAACCCAGGTTCATCTGGAGGAGCTGTTGTCAATTCTAAAGGTGAACTAGTGGGAATCATGAGCGGTATTTTTACTAAGGAAAGTGATACAAATGTAGGAGTAAATTTTGCAATTTCTGCAGAACTTTTAATAAAAACAGTAAAGCATTTAATCAAATAATAATGAATCAATATCACAAATATTTAATAATTATATTTTATTTATCATTCACAATTTTTAATTCAAATGCATCGGAGATAAATCTTGAATTTGAGAGAAGTGCAATTGAAGAGCATTGCGCAGCTGTGTTTGAGAATTTAGAAAATAAGTTACTTGAGAATAATTGGGAAATTTTAGCATCAAACAATCATACAACTGATTATCTGCATCTTGATAACAATAATAAAGTTACTGTTAGAAAAATATTAAGAGGAGATCAAATTAATGGCATTCGTTATATTTTCCATGATGGCATTCAAAGCCCTAAATTGATGGTCAATGTTGACAAAAAATGTATAGTTAAGCTTTCAAGATTATTAATTAAAAATGAAAAAGGGACAATTGATTCAATTGCTAATCTTTCAAAAGATTTAAAATTAGTTATTGATCAGGAATATTTTAATCCACCATTACCAGAAGCCAAACCTTTTATTGGAACAAAAGTAGCAATAGTAGATACAGGTGTTAATTATACTCTAAAATTTATTAACTCTAATCTATCAAGGGAAAACAATAACACTTTATCAGGTTATGATTTTGAAGATGATGATTTATTGCCTTTTGACATCGATATTAGTCGGTCATTGTTTTTTCCTTTTCATCATGGAACAACTGTAACAAGTATAATTTTAAGAGAAGCTCCCTTATCAGAAATTGTTGCATATAGATTTCCTAGATCAGAAATGTGTAAATTTACATTATTGATAAATCACATAGCTAACAACAAAATTAAAATCGTTAACTTGTCAATGGGCTCAAAGCATGAAAAAGATTGGGTGTGTTTTAAAAATGCTGCATACCAACACAAAAACATTTTATTTTTTGTTTCAGCTGGAAATGACGGAATAAATATTGATGAAAAAGGAGTATATCCAGCTTCATTTGATTTAGAAAATATTATAGTTATCACATCCTCTGATATATTCGGAAACCTTGCCAGAGATTCAAATTTTGGAAAGAATTCAGTAGATTTTTTAATTCCTGGAGAACAAATACCTGTCATTGATCATCGAGGTGTTAGATCTAAAGCATCTGGTTCAAGCTATGCAGTTCCAAGAGTTGTTGCGATGGCTGTTCGCTATTTATCTAAAAATCCTAATGCAAGTGTAGGCGATATAAAAAATATTCTAATTTCAAGGGCAGTCAATAATAATCAATTTGTAAAGTATGGATGGATACCAGATCCGTTGGATGACTATCTTTTTGACTAATCAAATGCATTGTCAAGAAACCCTCTGGCTAAAGGAACTGCACTTGGGTTGTGGATTTCCATTAAAGAAATTGCATATTCACCAAAATCTTTATTTTTAGAAAAAGCAGCTGCTTGCACAGCTAATCTAAGCGCCTGAGGATCTTCAGGTGTAAATTCAAGCAGAGTTTTTAAAATTGGAATTTCTTTTTCATAAGATTTATTTAAGTGAAGAGCAACTGCTAATGAGTGAAGGCTAGTTGGACTTTTAGGATCCAATTTAGTACTTTTTTCTAAAAAATATATAGAGTCATTAATTAATCCAAACCTACCAAAAGCTTGTCCAGCCATATCTAATAATAATTTATTATTAGATAACTCGCAATTTGTTTGAATTTTTCGTAAAAGAACTTTTTCAGGTTTGTTATGATATTGTTGTGCTTCTTCAAGTGCATCTGCACATAAGCGAATAGCTCTGCCAGTTTGAAAAAATTTTTCATTCTCAATGTTATTTTGATCATAAACATCCTTTAAAAGATGTACTGGAACTGCTTCATTATATTCACCTCCTCCAGAGGCAATTATTCCAATTAAATTACCATTTCTATCTATTAAAGCTCCTCCACTGGAACCAGGTAAATTTCTAGCAGATGAATGAATTCTGGCCTGTGGCTTGTTAGGTTCCGGGTATGAAATAACATTAGTTTCAGGAAAAATTCTGATGTCATTCCTTCCAATGTCAAAAGCTATCATTCTCGTTTTACTTGGCTGACTATGATCAAAGTCAAACTTTATAGATTGTATATTTTTGGTCAGTGAAATAAAAGCTATATCTGCAGTGTGGTTGTTAGGAATAGTGAAAGCCTTTATAATTTTTTTGTTGGCATTCTCACTAAAACAGCCTTACTATCTTCTACTACGTGCCT
>CAZCWO010000183.1:0-4033 GCA_964502335.1 uncultured Rhodobacterales bacterium
TACAAACAGCTACAAAAGCACCAGCACCAGCACCTTCTCGTGGATTATTTTCTGGCATAGTAGCTAATGCAGGTTCTAAAAATTTTGTGACACCTTTGACTCCAGCATTATATTGAGCATAATTAGTGACTGCTGCAGCATTTTCTGGCTCTAAAAGAAAATCCATAAATATCAAAGCATTTTCACGATTTGGAGCATCCTTTAAAAGAACAACATTGTCCATCCAAACAACATACCCTTGATCAGGGTATGAATATTCAACATTTGCCCCCTCTTCACGCGCTTTTGAAGAAAACCCATTCCAAATCATTCCTACTGCAACATCCCCTGAGACCAAAACATCTTTTGCAATATCTGATCCGAATGATGCCCAATGTGCTTTTGCGTTTTGTAATAATGAATCCAAGGCCTTAAGCTGATCACGATCTTTTGAACATTGTGGAATACCTAAGTGAAGAGAACCTAAAGCCATCACTTCTCCTTGACTATCCAAAACATTAATCTTGCCTTTTAGTTCATCTGGAGGATTAAAAATAATATCAGTAGTATTTATGTTTCCTTTATAAACATCTCTATTGACTGAAAAACTTGTTGACCCCCATTGATATGGGATTGAATGCTTTCTTCCTGGATCAAATGAAGCTTCAAGCCATTGAGGTTCTATGTTACTTTTATTTTTAAGTTCGCTCTCACCAATGGTATCTAGCATTCCTTCTCCAGCTAATATTTCAACCATGTAATCACCAGGGACAGCTACATCATATGAACCTAATTTTCCAGCTTTTAAGGCAGCAAGTAAAGACTCATTACTGTCATATGTGTCCATGGTTACATCGATACCTGTTTCTGACTCAAACTTATCAAGTAATTCTTGGGGTATATATTCAAACCAATGGTAGACTGAAAGTTTTCCTCCAGCGTAAGCAATATTTGCGCTAAGCAAAATGATTAAACTGGCAATTATTGTTCTTAAAAACATAATATAACTACTCCTTTTCTATAATTAAAATTATAAATTTATTAGTATATTAGTAAGTAAATTAATTCAATTTATAAATAGTTAATTTAGTTAGATATTATATTTATTTAAATATTATTTTTTTGTTTTTAGAGTATCTCCTTTTCTTCCAATAAAGTAAGAAAGTGTAACAATAAAAATAGAAAAAAGTAGGAGCAAAGTAGATAAAGCCATAATATTTGGTTTAATGCCTTGCTTAACAGCTCCAAAAATTGCGGTAGGAAGAGTTTCTATACCTGCTCCCTTGACAAAATTAGTTATTATAAAGTCATCTAATGAAATTATGAATCCTAGCAAAAATCCTGAAATAATCCCAGGACCCATAATTGGCATTAAAACGTACCGAAATGTTTTCCACCTATTGGCGTATAAATCTTGAGCAGCCTCTTCAAAACTTGCCTCTATTCCTTGAAGTCTAGCAGAAATGGGAAGGTATGCGAAAGGAATACAAAACACGATATGCGCAACTAATATTGATAAAACACCTAGTTTAAAACTAATTGCAGAGAAAAAAATTAATGTAGCCACTGCCGTTACAATCTCTGGTACCATTATAGGCAATGAAATCAAACCAAAAGATGCTGATTTGCCTCTAAAATGTCCACCCCTAACCATACCTATAGAAGCAGCAGTTGCCACTATTGTCGCAATTGTTGCTGCCAAAAGAGCAATAATTAGAGAGTTCCAAGCAGCAAGTTTAAATTTTTCAGACTCAAGGCCATAAAAAACTTCATAATACCACCTTAATGATATCCCCCCCCACTTAGTTATAGAAAGGCTATCGTTAAAACTATATATCATTACAATTAATAGTGGGGCATAGAGTATGAATAGGCATAAACATGTAATAAAGTAAAATCCATTATATTGTTTAACGTTAAATGCTTTTTCCATTACATTTGTTCCTTAGATTGAGCTCTTGCATAATAAATTAAAACTATCATTACCAAACTTAAAAGTATCATTGAGCAAGCTGCTCCAAATGGCCAATTTCCGGCATTACCCTTAAATTGGTCTTCGATTAAAGATCCAATCATAAATGATTTAGCTCCTCCTAGTAAATCAGGGGCTAAAAATGCACCGAGTGATGGGACGAAAACTAAAATACAACCAGCTATTATACCAGGTTTAATGATTGGAATTAATATTTGTCTTAAAACTGTCCACTTTGGAGCATATAGATCTGAGGCAGCTTCAGAAAAAGTGAAGTTGTATCTTTCTAGAGCAGCATAAATTGGCAAAACCATAAATGGTAAGTAAGAATAGAATAATCCTAACTGGACAGCAAAATTGGTATTAATTAGCTTTAATGGTGTATCTATCGCCCCTATAGTAATTAATAATTCATTTAGAGGTCCAGAGTCTCGAATTAAAAATTTCATTGATACAGTTCTAATTAAAAGATTAACCCAGTATGGTACTGTCACTAAAAATAACCAAATTACTTTGGTATTATCATTGCGAGTAGCAATAAAAAAAGCTGTTGGAAAACCAATTATTAAGCATAATATAGTCGCACCAGTTGCTTGAAAAATTGAACGAATGAATATAGAAATATATTTCCATTCAATCTGAGGGGGATCATCACCAAAAAGCCCCCTATCAAATAGAAATTGGTCGTATGCAGCCAAAGTTGGTTCCCAAATCACCCCTCCCCGGAACTCTTTGGTAAGAAAAGAGTAAACAAGCATCAGTAACACTGGCAGAGCAAGGAAAAAACCAATTATTAACCAACTCGGCATTAAAAGCCAAAACCTTACCGGTAAAAATGTTGATGACATTGTTCGGCCGCTTCCTGCTCCTGCAGCCATCAGTCTACCAAAAACCAGGCTGCATTGTCAGCAATACTTAAAAAAACCTGATCTCCATTTTTATAGTTTTCTGATGTAAAAGAGCTATTTTGCATTCGAACCGTAAGAGCAAGTTCTTTATCCAATAAAACTTCAAACTGAGTATCTGTGCCAATATATGTAGATTGACCTAACTTTCCTTCTAAATATTGACCTTTAAATGATTGTTTTTTAATAATTAATTTTTCTGGACGAATAGAAATTGCTCCAGATTGACCAACGTTTATTTTACTGTTTGATTTAGCATTTAAGAACTGCCCACTTTGTAATCTACATATAATTTTATCTCCATCAATCTTTTGAATCGTTGCATTTAGCATGTTTGTTTCTCCAATAAAATCTGCAACAAATCGATTGGCAGGGGTATCATAAATTTCTGATGGATTTCCTATTTGTTGAACTTTTCCAGAAGACATAACGGCAATTCTATCTGACATTGATAGCGCTTCCTCTTGATCATGAGTGACAAAGATAAATGTTATGCCCGTATCTTTTTGTAATCGCTTCAATTCAGAACGCATGTCCTTTCTCAACTTGAGGTCTAGTGCTGATAGGGGCTCATCTAACAATAAAAGCTTAGGTTTTGAAGCCATAGCCCGAGCTAAGGCCACTCTCTGCTGTTGGCCTCCTGATAATTGACTAGGTTTACGATCAGTAAACTCTTCCAATTTTACCATTTCTACCATTTCAGATACCCGATTATTGATATCTGATTTTGACCAATCCAGCATCTTTAGACTAAAACCAATATTTTCCTTAACAGTCATATGAGGAAATAATGCGTAATTTTGAAAAACAGTATTAACAGGTCTCTTGTTAGGAGGGAGATTTTCAATTATATCACCGTAAAGCCTTATTTTACCTGCTGATGTTTCTTCAAAGCCGGCTATCATTCTCAAAAGAGTTGTTTTCCCACATCCAGAGGGACCTAAAAGAGTAAAAAATTCATTGTCAGCAATCTCAAAAGTTACATTACTAATAGCAGTAAAATCACCAAAATCTTTTCTGACACCTTCCAATGATATAGCGTCTTTTATTACCATTTAAATTTCCTTAAAAACATAATTAGAATGGTTGGGGCGAATTTTAATCTAATTGTAAATTAATAATTTAAAACTACTAAATTATTAATTTTTATTCAAATACAATTAAATATATGACAAAG
>CAZCWO010000184.1:0-4021 GCA_964502335.1 uncultured Rhodobacterales bacterium
CCAAGAAGATTGGCTATTGAGCATCAAATCCAAATTGGAAGATTTTTTGATGCGAAAAAATTAATCGAGATTAGTCAAGTGCACATCATGGCAGATACTGAAGCCCTGGGTCTTTCAGGCATTCAATTCTTAGAAAAGATTTCAAATCATAGCGAAAATGAAAGAAAAGTTTTAGTCCCCACAATAACAGATCCAAGGGGAGCAGATTTTAATGCATATAAAAGGATCAAACAAAGTAAAAATTTTATTGATATGGAATTAAGAACAGTAAATGCATTTAGAAAGTTGAATGTAATGATGACTGACACATGCATTAATTATCAAGTTTTTATGCCTCCTGTGCTAGGCGAACATTTAGCTTTTGGAGATACTGGGTCAAGTATTTATGCAAATAGTGTTCTTGGCGCTAGAACCAATTTTGAAGGTGGTCCTTCTGCACTGGCCGCAAGTTTAACGGGAAGAACACCAATGTACGGGCTCCACCTAGATAATAATAGACTTGCAAATAAATCTTTTAAAGTTTCTCTTGAACTAGAAAATTTAAGTGATTGGGGAGCACTTGGGGGGATTATTGGCAAACAAATGTCTTCTTATTGGGACATTCCAATCATTTATGGGATAAATCAAAAGCCTACTTCAGACCAACTAAAACATTTTGGCGCAGCTTTAGCTTCCTTTGGTTCCACGCCAATGTTTCATATAGATGGCATTACACCTGAAGCATATTTGAATAATAAAATTGGTTCGATAGATGAAATTGTAGATGAAACAGATTTAAATAACTTCTATAACAGTTTTTTACCTGATAGCGATAAACTAGACGTCGTAGTTTTTTCTGCCCCCCAGTTATCATTAGATGAAATGAGAATTCTATCTGAAATAATTGAGGGAAGAAAAATTCATCCTGACGTAAGCTTGATAGTATGCACCGCTCCATCTGTAAAAGTAATATGTGATAAAAATAACATTACACAGAAAATTGAAAAGTCGGGAGCCATTGTGTTGGAAGGTGTCTGTTTTTACAATATGCACGCAAGAGAAATTGGAGAAGCCAATGGGTGGAAACGATTGATGAGTAACTCTGCTAAAATAGTAAATATCCTTGGTGGTTACGGTTATGAAACTATTTTATCTTCAATGGAGAAATGTATAGATTCTGCATGTAAAGGAAAAATTATTCATGAATAAAAATATTTTTCAAGGTCATGTTGGGATTGGCAAAACTTTAGAAGGTGTAGCTCTTGTAGCAAATGATAATTTCAGTGCAAGGTATGACCTAAATAGGCAAAAGGGAATATTCTCAAGAAGGACTCACAAACTCTTTAACCAGAGTTATGTTAATAAAATATTGGTATTAAATGTTGCCAAGGGCGGTGTTGCCACTGCTTGGATGCTTAAAAGCATGGTTGACCATCAAATGGCACCAAGGGGCATGCTGTTAAATGTTGCAAATCCAATAATAGCGCAAGGCGCTGCCCATGCCAACATAGTTCTTATTGATCGGTTTAATGTTGATATTACTGACGCAATAAACTCAGGTGATCAATTAAAACTATGCCCTGAAAATGGTACAGTAGAAATCTTAACTTAATTAAAGAGGTGGGTTTGAATAAAGTTCTATATAAAATTTGCCCTATGAAAGATTGGGAAATCGCAGAAAAAAATGGCGTATTCATTGGGTCTGGAATTGATTTAATTGATCAATTTATTCATTTTTCTACATCCAAACAAGTCAAGGAAACTGCAAGACTTCATTTCAAGGGGGTCAAGGACTTACTTCTAATTAAGGTCAAATCAGATAATTTAAAAATAAAGTGGGAAATATCTAGAAATGGCCAACTTTTTCCACACTTATATAATAAACTTCTCCTTACTGAAGTATTGTCAGTTTATAATTTAGAGTTAGACAATCATAATAATCACATATTTCCTTCAGAATTAGATGATCAATAAAGTATTAAACGCATTTAATGCGTTGCCAATTGTTTTTATAGCCGGGCTATTTATGATTTTTTCAGGTGTATGCGCATCCTTAACTGCTGCTTTTGTCAGGCTCGCTTCACAGGAAATGCACCCATTCCAAATTGCTTTTTTCAGAACAGTTTTGGTAGTGCCACTAATTGCACCAATCATAATTAAGAATAACCTTAGTGTAATTAGAACAAACTATCCATTTCTTACTTTCATAAGAGGCATTGTAGGAAGTGGAGCAATGCTATTTTTTTTCTATGGTATTAGTCTGACAGAGTTATCTAAAGCTCAGGCTTTAGCGTTTATCATTCCTATATTTGCAACTTTACTTGCAATAATATTTTTTAATGAATTAGTTGGCTTTCGACGCTGGAGTGCGATGATAATAGGCTTTATTGGTGCTTTAATCGTTTTAAGACCTGATTTAAATATAAGCATTGGTCCAGTTTGTGTTATCATTGCGTGCATTTTATGGTCAACCTCAGTGCTATTCGCTAAAAAACTTACAGAAACAGATACTAATCTTTCTATAACTTTTTGGCAATCTGTTGGAATTATTCCTTTGTCTTTTTTAGCTTCAATATTTGTTTGGCAATGGATAAATTTATATCAGTTTTTATTACTATTATTAACTACGCTTGTTGGAACCTTAGCACAACTTTCGCTAAATTCTGCTCTTAAGAGAGGCAAAATTTCTTTTGTTTTACCACTGGATTACTTGCGACTTATTTGGGCAGTAACTTTAGGTTACATAATGTTTGGAGAAATTCCGCCTCAAACTGTGTGGGTTGGAGGGACAATAATTGTTGTTGCTACAACGTATATTGGAATAAGAGAAAATTATATTTTAAATAAAAATAGAAAATCAACTCATAACAATCTGTATCATCATTAAAGTAATTGATTCTAAACCAAAATATCTAGAAATTAATAAAAAATTTAATGAGCTATTTCAACTGCTTTTATTTGTTTAAAGTTAACATTCTTTATATTTATTTCTAAAACAGATTTTTGCCTTTTCAAGCGCAAGAACCTTATCATTTTCATCAATTTCTGTTGATAAAATCTGCAATAATGTTTTAGCATCAGAATCCCCATTTGAACTCGCAATTTCCCACCACATAAATGCGCTTACTTTATCTACAGGGGCTCCCATACCTTGATCGTAAATATAGCCTAAGGAAACTTGAGCAGGAGTGTAACCCTGTTCAGCAGACTTCTTAAACCAGTTCAATGAAATATTATAATTTTTTTTTACCCCCTGCCCTCTTTGGAACATAACCCCTAAACTATTTTGTGCTATGGGATCTCCATTGTCAGCTAATGGTTTCCATACTTCAAAAGCAAGTTGATAATTTTTGTCTTGGTAGGCATCAAACCCTTTGAGGATATCATCACTAACTGCTAAATTACTGAAGCAAAATAAAAAAAATATAAAGCTTAGATTTATATTATTTTTCATAATTTGATATCCAAATATAAAAATATAGTATTCAGTTAAAATGTGTTCAAACTTTAGTAACACGTTAATTAAAATAATATCAATAGAGTTGAAATTGTTTAATCTGATAAATATTTCATTATTGAGTATTTTATGTGCTATAGGAGCTTCACTTTGTTTTTCATTAAGTGATATCACTGTTAAACTTCTTAGTGGAAACTACCCATTACATGAAATTATTTTAATAAGATCAGCTACTGCTTTAATTTTTACTTTAATTCTTTTTTTACCTTTAGAAGGTGGCCTTAAAGCACTAAAAACCAAAAGACCTTTTGCGCATTTATTCAGGGGCATACTTTTAGTTTTTGCTAATTTATTTTTCTTCCTAGGGATAGTTTCTCTTCCAATTGCTGAGTGTACAGCAATATTTTTTATTGCCCCTCTTCTTATAACTATGTTTTCATCTTTAATTCTTAAAGAAAAGATTAGGGCAAGGAGAATATCCGCTTTGATCATTGGGTTTTTTGGAGTGTTAATAATTATAAAGCCTGGTCAAATCAGCTTTCAATGGATTACATTACTACCTTTATCAGCAGCTATTTGTTACGC
>CAZCWO010000185.1:0-3978 GCA_964502335.1 uncultured Rhodobacterales bacterium
ATTATATCAATAACTAAAAATATCAGTGCAGCTATAAAGGTCGATGATAATAAAAACTTCATAATATTTAGTTAATTTTTACCATAAAAATTAAATAGTTTTAATTTGTTTTTCAAAAAATAATAAAAAATGGTGGGTGCTACAGGGATTGAACCCGTGACTGCTGTCGTGTCGAGGCAAGGGCCAACGAGCAAGACTACTCTGTGGTATGCTCTTTATTAGAACCAATCCTATCTACCTACTCAAGAAAGGTCATCGACTTTGATACAATCCGTATCATTAAGGCGATCAAAGAGCACGGTGAGATTAAAGGAAGCATCCTGGATGTAACACCAGATGACATTGATCAGTTGTATACATCCAACATTTTCTTGGCGGAGAAACTGAACATGTCTCCATCCACTGTCTCTTCCAAGTGCAAAGAGCTTGGCCTCATTGTGAACCATGCCAATAACGGTAAGCCGGCAATGTATTCAGTTCTTCGCGATCCGACAACATTGGATTAAGCACTACCTAGTTGGTCTGAGCTGCAGTAAAAAAATGTAAAGAGAGAAGCATAACAATGACCCCTTTTCTCTCAAAAGCTAGAAAGCTAACTTAAATTAGCACGCTTGGAAAGCGTGTATAGTAGCAACACTATCGAGGGTTCGAATCCCTTCACCCGCTCCAAAAACTGCAGTTTTTTTACTCTCTAACTTTTAGGTATTAAAGCAGGGTATTAAACTTTTTACGTTTAATTGGGTTGGTGGTAGGACTTTTATTATAATTAATCCTAATAAAGTCGTAATGGATCTGTATGTATTGTTTGTTTATTTGTTTAATTAAAAATAATCTAACAAAATTTATATTGCTAAAATAACTTATAAGTGATTAATTAATCGTGAAGAAAATATTATAGGAGCGAGTTATGGGATATGATGTTTTAGATATAGTACTTAATAACATTCAATACATTTTGATAATACTTTTATTGCTTGTATTCTATAAATACGGAGTCCATACAGTTCCTCAAGAACAAGCATATATAGTTGAAAGATTTAAAAAATATAATAGAACTCTTAATGCTGGTTTAAACTTTATAATTCCTTTTATTGATAAAAAAAGTCCTTTGCCAGTTAGTTTAAAAGAAAATCGTATAGAAGATAAAAAATTTGAATTATTTACCAAAGATAATGTAGAAATTTACACTATAATAAATATTTTTTGGAGAATTAATGATCCTGAAAAAAGTTATTATAGAATTGGAAAACATAAAAATGTTGTTGGGGAGTTTGTTGAAGCTACGGTTAAAGGTGTTGTTAGAAGTATTGTAGGAAATCAACTACTTGATGAAGTTCAAAGTAATAGAGAGCTCATTAACGAAGAAATTACAAAATCACTAGCTGTGAATGCTGATGAATGGGGAGTTATTTTTACCAGAACAGAAATAATTGATGTTGATGTAGATCCGGAAACTAAAGCTGCACAACGTCAAGAGATTGAAGCTGAAAGAAGAAAAAGAGCTCAGATTCTAGATGCTGAGGGTAAAAGAAGAGAAATAGAACAAATTGCAGATGGAAAAAAGAGAGAAGTAGAGCTTGAAGCAGACGCTATACTTTATAAAGCTCAAAAAGAAGCTGATGCAAAAAAAATTACCGCTGATGCTGACGCATATGCGATTCAAACACAAGCAGAAGCTATTGAAAATAATGGTCAAGCAGCTGTAAGTTTTGAAATATTAAAAAAACAAGTACAAGCAATAAGTGAGGTTGCAAGCTCCCAAAACAGTAAAACTATTATTTTACCAACAGACATTACAAAAGTTTTAGGAACTTTTGAAACAGTTCTGAGCTCAATTAACAAAAAAAAATAAATCAATATGGATAGCTTATTGTTGTTTTTATTGCTTTATAAGGTTTGGATTATAATTGGTGTATTTTTAATTATTATAGAAATATTCGATAATAATTTCTTTTTTTTACCAATTGGATTAGCGGCTTTATTCACTGCATTATCTTTGTATGTTGATCAGAAAGATTACATTTCTGAATTAAATTTATTAAATAGTTGGGGTATCATACTTATCTATTTTTCATTTTTTTCAATTTTAAGTGTTTACATTTTAAGATTTATTTTTCACTCAAAGATTGAAAAAAATAAAGATATCAATAAATACTAGAGAGTAAACTTGCCAAGGTTGAAGTCGAGGGTTCGAAACCCTCTCTCTCCGCCATAAATTAAGATTTTCCTTTAACGATTTTCAACAAAAAAGTGTCTCGGCACACATACGGCGCACTTGCATACCCGGTATTTAATTTTTCACGTTCAATTTTTCCAAGAAACCCTGCACTTTGTTTTTAATCAGCACGCTTGGAAAACGTGTATAGTATTAAACTATAACTTCCTTAATATATTCTCTGCCTTGAGATGAGTATATCTAAAAAGAATCCTAACGTCCTTATGTCCCGAAGTTGCTTTAATTTCTGGGCATAAGGACGTTAGGATGCTTTTTCGGTATACGCATTTAAAGGCTGAAGATATAATACAAAAAATATGACTTATTACTACTTGACCACTAAAAGTTCATTTCAAAACAAAACTGAAAATTTATTGAGCGCATATGGGGTGACGGTAAATAGATTTAGTGAAAAAAAGTGGCCTATTTACAGAGATACAATAGGTATTCATAAGTATCAAGAGGGTGATAAATTTCTTATATATCTGGCTGGTCAGGAAAAATATTCCCAACATTTTATAGGTACTGCAGATGTTGATGACAAATACAATTCTAGTGATCTACATTATGATGAAAATTCATTAAAAGCCATAGTGCGTGGTTACATACCATTAAAGAATACAAAAATTTTTCAGAAGCCAGTATCAGTAAAAAAAATATGAATGAATTAGATTTTATAAAAAGAAAAGAAAAATATGGATTGTATTTCCAAGGTGGAATTCGTAAAATAGAAAAAAAAATATTATGATTTGATTGCTTATTATGGTCAAGAATAACAAATTTTCGGTTGGAGGGCTATTCTCAGGCGTTGGCGGCATAGAGAGAGGCTTTGAAAAAGCAGGCTTTGAGATTAGCTGGGCAAATGAAATTGATAAGTACGCATGTAAAACCTACAGGTTTAACCATCCCAACCACACTTTAATTGAAGAAGACATGCATAAGCTGAATCCAAAGAAGCTGAAGCCTGTTGATGTACTGGTGGGAGGCTTTCCCTGTCAGGCTTTTTCAGTAGCAGGCTATAGAAGAGGATTCAATGATCCCAGAGGAAATCTTTTTTTTGAAATAGTACGTTTCATTGATGAGCTGAAGAGAAAGCCCAAGGCACTGATGCTGGAGAACGTAAAAAATCTTAGTGGGCATGACAATGGAAGAACACAAAAAATAATTAAACAAATTTTGAAAGACTTTGGATATTATGTTCATTGGCAAGTTTACAACACCTACAAATACACAGACATCCCTCAAAATCGTGAGAGAACAATTATTGTGTGTTTTAGAAGCAAAAAGTCATATTCCTATTTTTTAAACCATCCTATTCAAAAAACATCTGTTTTAAAACCAATAGCTACTATGCTTGAAAAGAAAAAAATTGATGAAAGATACTACTACTTCCAAGACTCCCAGTATTATCAGATGTTTAAAAAGGAAATCAAAAACCGCAATACGCTTTATCAATTAAGGCGCATCTATGTTAGGGAAAACAAAAACAATTTATGCCCAACACTGACAGCCAACATGGGAACCGGTGGTCACAATGTTCCTCTGTTGCTTGATGATGTTGGCATTAGAAAACTTACACCAAAAGAGTGTTTTAATTTTCAGGGTTTTAATAAAATTAAATTTCCAAAAGATGTGCCAAACACACAACTTTATAAACAAGCAGGAAATTCTGTTACACTAAAGTTAATGAAAAAAATTGCTATGCAAATAAAAGAGACTTTACAATTTTAAGCTAAATTAATAGATTCCCAATTTTCTAAATT
>CAZCWO010000186.1:0-3958 GCA_964502335.1 uncultured Rhodobacterales bacterium
TTTTGCCTTGCAACCTCTGCTTTACCCTCAATTTCTAATCTTGTTTGTTTTTGTTCAAGCCAGCCAGAATAATTTCCTTTGTAAGGAATGCCCTGACCTCTATCTAACTCAAGTATCCAGCCCGCAACTTCATCTAAAAAATATCGATCATGGGTAATCGTTATTACAGTGTTCTTAAAATCATGAAGAAATCTTTGGAGCCAGGAAACAGTTTCTGCATCAAGATGATTTGTCGGTTCATCTAATAATAAAATATCAGGCGATGAAAGAAGCAATTTGCATAAAGCTACTCTTCTCTTTTCTCCACCTGATAAATTTATAACTGATGCATCACTTGGTGGAAGCCTTAAAGCATCCATTGCTATTTCAGCTTTTCTCTCAATGTCCCATGCATCTAATGAATCTATTTTTTCTTGCAATTCAGCTTGCGTGTTAATTAAATCATTCATTTCTTCATCAGTTAGCTCTTCAGAAAACCTAGAACTTATTACATTAAATTCATCTACTAGTTTCTTTGCATCACCTAATCCTGACATTACGTTTTCAAGAACATTTAATTTATTATCTAGTTGAGGCTCTTGGGGAAGATATCCAATAGAAAAACCATCAGCAGGCCAAGCATCGCCTGAGTAATCTTTATCTATACCAGCAATAATTTTTAGTAAAGTAGACTTTCCTGAACCATTTATACCCAAAACACCAATTTTTGCTCCTGGCAAAAAAGAAAGGCTAATATCCTTTAGAATTTCTTTTCCTCCAGGCCACACTTTTTTTAACTGGTGCATTGTGTAAACATATTGAACTGACATAAACCACCTTTAGTTTAATAAAGAATTGAAGTATCTAATTTTTCTTATCTATTTGTATTTTTTTGCCGTTAATAATTTCTATAACTTTTATTTTTTTTGTATCGACTAGCAAAATTAAATTTTTTTGATTTTTTTCTTCTGTATAAATTAGTATATTTTCACCATCCAATTCTAAAGATTCAATGGAACTTTCTTCAGGTAAGGATAATATATAATTTTCTGATGAAACACTTTGTTTGAGTTTGTTTCTATTTAAACCACCATTTAATAATTTATAGCAAATTATAAAAATTAATGATAGTATTGCAATGCCTAAAATTATAACTAGAATCTTAAGAAAGTTTAAGCTTATAATTGGACTTGTTGGTGGCTCGTTTATTTTATTATTTTTCATAGTTTTGAAATTCATGCAAGGTTAAACATTATTAGCAAAGATATTTTATATAATGAAGAAATTTCTATGTTTCATAATAATGAAATGCCTGAAAAGCTAACTTTTTTCTGCAAAGATAATGATGTTGGCATGAGGCTAGATGTATTTTTGCACGACACCATAAGTAAGAATTTTCAAAATCAGATGATTTCAAGAAATAGAATTAAGTCACTTATTGAAAGTAAAAACGTAAAAAAAGATAATACAGTTATTACAACTGCATCTAGTAAAACTGTTAAGAATTCTTTTTATCAGATTACAATTCCACCTTTGATTCCGTCTAAGCCAATAGAAGAGAATATTCCACTTAATATAATATTTGAGGATAAAGATATAATCGTGATAAACAAAGCTCCTGGAATGGTTGTTCATCCTGGATTTGGGAACAACACAAGAACATTAGTCAATGCACTTCTATATCATTGTAAAGGATCATTATCTGGTATAGGGGGGATAACTAGACCAGGCATAGTTCATAGAATTGATAAAGATACTTCTGGAATAATTGTTTCAGCGAAAAATGACCTAGCTCATATTAATTTATCAAACCAATTTAAAGACCATTCAATAAATAGATCTTATCTAGCCTTAGTTTGGGGAGTTTTAAAGGAAAAAAAAGGTACTATTTCAAATAAAATTTCAAGACATTCTTTTAACCGGAAAAAAATGGGTGTTAATCCTAATGGCAAGACAGCAATAACACACTGGAAAGTAATTAAAACAATTCATAATTTGGTCAGTCTAGTTAAATGTAATCTTGAAACAGGAAGAACCCACCAAATTAGAGTGCATTTTTCGCATTTAGGACATCATTTAGTTGGTGACAAAGTATACACGAGCCCAAAACTAAAAAAAAATTATTTAAATAAAGACAATCAATTAAAGTTTAATCTACTAAAATCTTTTCCTAGACAAGCTTTACATGCATGCCATTTAAGTTTTTTACACCCAAGGACTAAACAACTCATGAAATTCGACAGTAAAGAGCCCACTGACCTCTGTGAGCTTTTAAGAAAATTGAAGTAAAGTATTGAATAAAAACTATAAATGACTATTTATAAGATATGAGAGCTAATAACATACCTGTAATTTCCAATGAGAGCAATCTAAGCTCCTATATGGAACAAATAAAAAAATTTCCACTTTTGAAAGCAAATGAAGAGTACATATTGGCTAAAGCATGGAAAGACCAAGGTGATATAAAAGCTGCTCATAAATTGGTAACCAGTCACCTTAGACTTGTTGCGAAAATTGCGTCTGGATACAGAGGTTATGGTTTGCCTGTTTCAGATCTTATTTCTGAAGGTAATATAGGCATGATGCATGCAGTAAAAAGATTTGAACCTGAAAAAGGGTTCAGACTTGCCACTTATGCGATGTGGTGGATTAAGGCAGCAATCCAAGAATATGTTCTCAGGTCATGGTCTTTAGTAAAGATAGGAACAACAGCAGCGCAAAAAAAATTATTCTTTAATCTCAAGAAAATAAAATCAAAAATCTCCGCATTAGATGAAGGGGATCTATCTCCAGATCAAGTAACGAAAATTGCCACTGAATTGAGTGTTCCCGAAAAAGAAGTTGTATCTATGAATAGAAGAATATCTGGCTCAGATTACTCCTTAAACTCGCCAGTTTCTGAGGAAGGCCAAGGTGAATGGCAGGATTGGCTTGCAGATGAAACTCAAAATCAAGAAATAAACTTTGCTGAAAGTGAAGAATTTTTTATAAAAAAAAATATTATGAACGAAGCGTTTGAAGTTTTGACTGACAGAGAAAAAGATATCATTTGTGAAAGACAGCTTAATGAAAAGCCTCTTACTTTAGAAGATTTAAGTAAAAAATACCAAGTAAGTAGAGAAAGAATTCGGCAGATAGAGGCCAAAGCTTTTGAAAAACTTCAAAAAACAATGAGAGAAAAAGCTAAGCTAATTAATCTCTAATTTACGTTCAGTTAATTAAATAAATTTTTTAAAATTATTGTATCTTTTCTTTCAGGACCAGTAGAAATGATATTTATTGGACATTCTATTAAAGTTTCTAATCTTTTAATATATCCAATTGCTTTTTCAGGAAGGTCCTTAAAGTCTGAAATGCCTTTAGTGGTTTCTCCCCAACCTGAGATTTCCTCGTATATAGGTCTCACTTTATTTTGATTATAATTGTCAGAAGGAAAAACATTTGTAGTTACTTCATTGAATTTATAAGATGTACAGACTTTTATTCTATCAAATGTGTCTAATACATCTAGCTTAGTTAACGCAATACTTGAAATACCAGAAATTTTTATCGCTTGTCTAACCATCACCGCATCAAACCAGCCGCATCTTCTTTTTCTTCCAGTAACAGTTCCAAACTCATGACCAAATTCACCAAGTTTAGTACCTATTTCATTTTCTTGTTCAGTAGGGAATGGACCGGAGCCAACTCTTGTTGTGTATGCTTTAGTTATTCCTATTATAGAATTAATGTTTAAAAGCCCTATTCCAGAACCATTTGCTGCTTGTCCTGCTACTGTGGAAGATGAAGTAACAAAAGGATAAGTGCCATGATCAATATCAAGCATTGTCCCTTGTGCTCCTTCAAATAAAATCTTTTTTCCTTCATCCTTATAATTATTTAAGATTTCCCAAGTATCAACTGCAAAAGTAAGAATGTTCTCAGAAATAGAGGTAATTTGTTTAAATGTTTCATCTGGATATACCACGTCCAAACCAAT
>CAZCWO010000187.1:0-3952 GCA_964502335.1 uncultured Rhodobacterales bacterium
ACGAAAGAGAATGGGCTCGTTTATGCTCCCAAGTTCTTAATAAACCTGATTTAGCCACTGATAAAAATTTTATTAGTAATACAAAAAGAGTAGAAAACAGAAAAAATCTAGACCTAATAATCAATGAATCATTTAATAATATTTCTAGAGCAAAGGTGATACAAAAACTTAAAGAAGCTGACATAGCATACGGTCAACTTAGTTCTGTGGAAGACTTGGAAAATCACCCCCAAAGTAATTTTATTAATTTATCAACTTCGGAAGGCGAGATAAAAATATTGTCTCCAGGTGCTATTATAAGAGGAGAAAGTTTTAACTTTGGTAAAGTTCCATTGCTTGGCGAACATACAGAATTAATTAAAAACGAGTTTCAAAATTAATATTATGATTAATCCTAATATTAAAAATATATCTGAGCCACCAATACCTTTAGCGCTTTCTTGGTCTATAAGTTATTATGTTGAATACGGTAATATAATTGACATGTCCCAAGCGGTACCTTCTTATCCACCTCATCCTTTACTGATGAAAAATTTTCTAAATTCAGCTTCAGATAAAAATCTTCTGTCTTATGGTGAAATAGAAGGTGAAAAAGTTCTAAGGGAAAACTATTCCAAACATATTAATGAAAAATATAAAGCTACTACAAATTATAACCAGATTTTAATCACCTCAGGATGCAACCAAGCTTTTATTGCCTCAGTTATTTGTTTAGCCCAATCTGGGGATGAAATAATGATTTCAAATCCAGGGTATTTTAGCCATGAACTATCATTAAAAATGCTACAGGTAAAGCCTAGATACTTTGATTTAAATCAAGAAAATAATTTTGAGATAGACCTTGATGACATTGAAAATAAAATAAACCCGAAAGTTAAAGCAATTGTTTTGGTCAGTCCTAGCAACCCAACAGGATCACCCCATAGAAAAAAGCTAATTAGAAAAGTAATGTCTTTGTGTCAGAAAAAAAACATCTACTTAATATTAGATGAAACATATAGAGACTTCATTTATCCTGAAAACGGCTCTCCACATGACTTATTTGAAAATAATAATTGGAGTTCAAACTTCATCCAACTTTATAGCTTTTCTAAGTCATGTTGTATCCCGGGGCATCGCCTTGGTGCTATCACAGCTGATACTTTTGTTATATCGCAAATTTCAAAAGTAATGGATAATATTCAAATTTGTGCTCCGCGTCCAGCTCAGTTTGCTGTAGCAAACTTTCTCCCAGAATTAAAAAATTTTATGCCTGAAAAGTCTAATTCAATCGGGAAAAAAGCTGTGTTATTTTCAGAGAAAATGTCTTTAGCAAAAAGTTGGAAAATTTCTTCAATCGGGTCTTTCTTTGCATATGTTAGGCATCCTTACAAAAACTATAATTGTATTGAAATAGCTAAAACTCTTGCTATTAATTGTGGTGTGGTTTCAATTCCAGGAAGTTACTTCGGCAACAACCAGGAAATGTATCTCAGAATGTCAATTGCTGGATTATCAAATTCCGAAATTGAAGATGTTCCCAATCGCTTAAAAGAGATTGGTCAGTATTTAAGTATGTAGCATAAATTATTTAAAATTCATAAATTATTATTACACAAATATCTTTTTAAAATAAACACGGGGACTGGGTACTATTATAAAATGGTGGGACCAAACCTTAACCACCATCATTATTCCATTGACCTAACTTTTATCTTAGTGCATATATGGAACCTGTTAGAGTTATTTTATAAATTGGGAATATACACGTAAGAGGGTTTAATAAATTGGGAATATACACGTAAGAGGGAAACTTGCAAATGACCGAAAAAATCAAACTTACAACTACGGATGTCTTGGTGGTCATTGATGTTCAGAAAGATTTTTGTTCTGGAGGCGCACTCGCTGTACAAAATGCAGATGCGGTGATCACCCCAATTAACAACCTTATGGAAGTTTTCAATAATGTGGTATTAAGTCAAGATTGGCACCCAGTTGGTCACAAATCATTTTACACCTCACATGAAAACAAGAAACCCTTTGAGACAACACAAATGTCTTATGGACAACAAATTTTATGGCCAGAACATTGTGTGGCAGGAACCTCTGGTTCTGAGTTTCATCCTGATCTCAACACCCTTAAAGCTAAGGCAATAATTCGCAAGGGAACAAACGTGGGGATCGATTCTTATTCAACTTTCTTTGAGAATGACCGCAAAACCCCCACGGGTATGGCAGGTTATCTGCGACAAAATGGATTCAAACGCATATTCTTAACAGGAATAGCAACTGAGTACTGTGTAGGTTTTTCTGCTATAGACGGGATTGAAGAAGATTTTGAAGTCTTAGTCATCACGGAAGCAACCGCATCTTTCGATAATGAAGACTACGCTCCAATGCTCAAACTTTGGGATGAACGTGGAGTTGCAAAAGTAAATATGGACCAACTTAGAAAGTGAATAAATGTTGAGCCGTGCAGAATTCAAACATATGACCTAGTAAGAAAAATATTTCTGAGAAAATGTTTCCCCTGTGTTTCCCCAGAAACAAAAAAGGATTAGCCCTGATTAGCTAACCCATTGATTTTAATGGTGCCGGCACAAAGATTCGAACTCGGGACCTGATGATTACAAAACATTGATGTTTAAATTTTTTATTTATAAATCATAATTTTATAATATATTCAAAACTAGATATATTTTTATATAGTTTAGAAGATTAACTATTCATTTCAAAAGTGTGCTTTAGGAGTAAAGTCATGGAAGTAAAATTTTTGGGGGTTAGAGGTTCAACAGCAACCCCAGGTAGTGAATTTTCTAAATTTGGCGGTAACACTTCTTGCACAGAAGTTAATCATAAAGAATTTCAGGTGATACTTGATGCTGGAACCGGTTTCAAAGATGTTCAACTTAGAAAAGATGTGCCTGTTATAGTTTTATTTAGTCACTTTCATTTTGATCACATTCAAGGATTACCATTTTGTAGGGATTTGTTATCTCCTGACACCCCAATTTACTTTTCTAGTGCTTTGGTTTCAAAAGATGAATTAAGGGATATTTTAGGGAGTTGCTTTAGCCCTCACTATTTTCCAATAGAATTAGTTGAGAACTTAACACATATAAAATACTTAGAGTTTTCAGAAGCTGCAAAAATAATTAACTCTAGTTGTGAAATCACAAGTATTCAATTAAGGCATCCAGGAGGCGCTTCTGGCTATAAATTTGAAAATAATTCTGGAAAATTTTGCTATTTACTTGATCATGAATACGATGATTCATCTGCCTCAGCACTATTAAGCTCTGCTAAAGACAGTGACCTGATTATTTGGGATGGAATGTTCACTTCTGAAGAATTGTCAATGAGAAAAGGTTGGGGACATTCTTCAATTGAGCAAGGAAGTAATTTTTTAGATAATACGGGTGCTCAAAAACTTGGAATATGCCATCACAGTCCTTACAGAGATGATAAGGCAATGATGATATTAGAAAGAGACATAAATAATAAAAAACTTTTTTTGGCTCGAGAGGGTCAAATCATAAAAATATAGAAGGGCAAACTTAATTAAATGGAAAAACTAGAGTTTAAACAAGGCCAATACGTTTTCAGGTCAGGAGATCAGGCAGGCTATTTATTTTTATTAGTTAAAGGTGAAATCTGATTTTTTTACCTGACAACACTGGTAAGGTCCCAAGTTTTCCTGTTGGAGAAAATGAAATTTTTGGGGAAATGGGAGTTATTGAAGATAAGTTAAGAATGGCAAGCGCAAGATGTATGTCTGATTGTACTGTTGTTTCATTATCTAAAGCAGAATATGAAAAAAGATTAAGTGAAGCCGACCCTTTCCTAAGGGGGCTTTTAAGGTTGCTATCTGTCAGATTAAGGGATGTGGAAAAACCAAAAACATTGGGCTCAAAATATAAAGGGTGATATTAATAATATCACCCTTAATAAAATAAAGTTAATTACTTAGCTC
>CAZCWO010000188.1:0-3940 GCA_964502335.1 uncultured Rhodobacterales bacterium
CACCTTCAACAATAATTCCTCCCATTGATGTTCCATGACCACACATCCATTTTGTCAGTGAATGAACTATAATATCTGCTCCAAAATCAAGAGCCCTGCAGAGATAAGGAGTATTAAAAGTACAATCAACTATAAGAGGTATACCTGCTTTATGAGCAATATCTGAAACTTTAGGAACATCCATAATTTCAAGACCAGGGTTTCCAATAATTTCTCCAAAAATCATTTTGGTATTTGGTTTAATAGCTTTTTTAAATCCTTCAGTATCACCAGGCTTTACAAATGTTGTTGTTATACCAAACCGAGGAAGTGTTAATCTTAGTAAATTTATTGTGCCCCCATATAATTGAGAGGAAGCAACGATATGATCACCTGAATTGACTAAAGTCATAATTGTTAGATAGACTGCACTTTGCCCAGAAGCTGTTGCTATAGCGGCAGTACCCCCTTCTAAGGCGCACACTCTTTCTTCTAAAACTCCAACTGTTGGGTTAGAAATTCGACTATATATATGTCCACCTTGCTCTAAATTAAAAAGAGCAGCTGCGTGATCTGTATCTTGGAATACATATGAGGTGGTTTGATAAATTGGTACTGCTCTAGAACCAAAGTTTTTATCGGGTTGATGCCCCCCATGTAAACTAAGAGTGTCAAATTTATATGTGCTTGGATCCATTATAAACTCCCCGTATCATATCTTAAATTTTTGAAATTATTTGGAGGTTTCTAACAAATTTAGTTAGTCGAAGTCTATATTAAAGTTTTTGTAGATAATTTTTATTTATTAGATACGTCTTACTCTTCTTCTTGAAGCCCTTCTCAATTGTGATTTGGGTGTCAAATCATTGTCAAAGCTTTTCTCCCAAGGAACGCCTATTTCAGCAATAATTCTCTCCACTGTCACATCTTCATGATTGGTTGACTTATCTGCCATATCTGAAATTTGATCATTAGAAACTTTGCTGGTAATAATTTTCTTTATTGCTTTAATATGGCTCGGCGTTGTCCCACAACAACCCCCAATAATATCGACACCAATTTCTTTGCATAAGAATGCATACTTTGCCATAATTTCTTCTGAACCCTTGTAATAAATTTCACCATCTTTATATTCAGGAATACCACAGTTACCTTTCGCAACTAATAAAATATCCTCTTTCATATGTTCTTTCATTTCTTTTATTGAAAGAAGTAATTCGGGTGGTCCAACACCACAGTTTGCACCTATTCCAATTGGTTTGACTTTCCTTTTGCCAATAAATTTTAGAAGCTCTTCAGGAGTTACTCCCATCATGGTCCTTTTAGAAGTATCAAATGACATAGTAACAACCGCTGCTAATTCAGCTTTCTCAGACGCATGCATAGCCGCCTCAACTTCCTCTAAAGAGGAAAGTGTTTCTATCCATAGAAAATCAACGCCGCCCTCCTTAAGGCTAATTGCTTGCTCATAAAAAATCGAGGTGGCAGATTCAAACGTAAGATTACCGCCAATAGATTGGAATAATTCACCTGTGGGACCCACCGAACCTCCGATTAAATTTTTATTTTTATTCTTACTTAAACTGATTGCTTTTCTAGCTAAGGATGCAGCCTCTAAATTAATGCTCTTTACTTTATCTTCAGAGTCGTGAAGTTCTAGTCTAGATGAGTTTGCACCGAAAGAGTTGGTTAGAATTATATCTGCACCAGCTTTTATAAATTCCTGATGCAAATTAATTACATTATCTGGTTTGATTAAATTCCATAACTCTGGAGGATCACCAGTTTCCAGTCCTCTGGAAAAATAGTTTGTTCCTGTAGCTCCATCAGCGATTAAAACGCCATGCTTAGTTCTGTAATTTCTGAGTAGATTTTTCATCTGAATTCTCCGCTTTAGTGCTTTAGATCATCAGGGCGCACAAGTTGTAGTTTAAATGCCCAGCTTTAAAAAAAAGCTAAATCTCATAAAAAAACCCAGCTAAAAAACTGGGTGATAAACCAATCTTTTAGCTGTACTTATAAAAGCGCCCGCAAGCTAATAAACAAATCGGCGCTGTAGTAAAGATTAACATAAATTGTTCATGGGATCAATCCCACTTTTTGAAATAATTATTTTTTCTTGCTTGACGAATGGTAAAGATTAGTTTTTACAATAATTAGTAGTTTGATTTTATTATATATACAATATATAGTATAATCTCTCTACCTCGAAAGGATTTAAATTTTATTTTTTGGCTGATGGAGAAATCAATTGTCTAAAGAAAATATTACAGATAATAACAAGAGTGTTGTTTTACCATTTAAAGGCAAGACAAAAAACAAGTTTAAAAATGCTGCGATGCTTGTGGCAATTGATATGCCTAATAACTCAGAAAACTTACCCGAAGAACTTCTAACTAAATTTATTGAAGAAAAATTTCAAGCAGCGGTCTTGCATGTGGAGTATATAGATATTGAGTTCCCATATGAGAAAGAGAGTTTTGCAATTAACTCGGTAAACGATAACAAGCCAAAGATCAAATAATTCAACTTAATTTTATGGATATTTTGAGTTCCAGTTTTCTCTCCTAGATGAAATTTTCTTGAAAATTTTGTTTTCAACTTCACCATAAACTTTTATCTATAAATAGATATTTAATATAGGTGAAACATGAAAATAGGATTTATTGGATTGGGAAATGTTGGTAGCAAATTATCAACAAATCTAATCAAAAATAATTATGATCTTACTGTAAGAGATTTAAATGAAGACTTGTCCTCTACGTATTTATCCATGGGTGCAAAATGGGCTAAATCTCCCAAAGAATTAGCTGAAAATTCAGATATGATTATTACATGTCTTCCTTCTCCTAAGGCATGCTCTGAAGTGATGGAAAGTAAAGACGGTATAATTGAAGGTCTTTCGAAAGGGAAAATATGGGCAGAAATGTCAACAACAGATTTTGAAGAAGTACAGCGTGTTGGGAAATTAGTTTTAGAAGTGGGTGGCGAGCCAATGGACTGCCCAGTTTCAGGAGGATGCCACAGAGCAGCAACAGGAAATATTTCAATATTCTCAGGATGCAAAAGAGAAACCTTTGACAAAGCACTACCAGTCTTAAGAACCTTGGGTAGAAGAATACTGCATTCAGGAGATCTTGGCAGCGCTTCTATATTAAAAGTAGCAACAAATTATTTAGCAACAACAAACCTAATCTCAGTTTGCGAGGCTTTAATCACATGCAAAGCACAAGGGCTTGATTTAAATACTACATTCGAAGCGTTCAAAATTTCTTCAGGAAATTCATTTGTCCATGAAACAGAAGGGCAAGTGATTTTGAATGGTTCTCGTGATATTAATTTTACCATGGACTTAGTTCTAAAGGATATCGGCCTATTTGATGAAATAGCAAAGAAAAATAAAATTCCCTTGGAAATATCACCGTTAATCAATAAAATTTTTGAAGATGGTCAGAAAAAATATGGCCCCAGGGAATGGTCTCCAAATATTATTAAAAGATTAGAAGATGCTACTGGTATATCAGTCTTAGCACCAGGTTTCCCTGCAGAAATAGTTGATGAAGAAGAACCTGAAAAAGGTTATGAAGTGATCCCTACTGGATCACAAAGACATTAGAAATATTTGCGAAAAAAAGGGTGGCTAACACCACCCTCTTTAAATTTTATTTGCTATTGATTAATTGTCAGTAGCGTCTTTTAAAATAGCGTTTGCATCATCATTTAATTTATTAAGAGTAGACATTATATCTTCTCCATTAATGATTGCAGCATATGCTTTTTCAACTTCGCCTCTTACAGAATAATATCCAGGAACAGAAGGCTCACCTTTTCCATACTTAACCATTTTCAGTGATTTATCATACTGCGCCATAGCATCTCTTTTTTCTTTAATAAGAGGATGATCTCCAGATGAAGTTCTTACAAAACCATATCCGCTCTCAGTAGACCAAACAGCTGAATT
>CAZCWO010000189.1:0-3883 GCA_964502335.1 uncultured Rhodobacterales bacterium
TTAAATTTCTGCACCATTTCCAGTGAACTGACTGTTCAGGGAAAAAACCTAAATGTCTAAACGGAGTTGGGATAGCCCTAATTTTTAACTCGCCATAATTGATAGTCCAATATTTTGGAACTTTTTTAGAGAGTTTCCAATTTCCCTTTTCTTCATCAATAGAAGAGCTAAACATTCCGTCAGCATTGTCCCAAATTTCCTTCTGTAAAACAGGTTTTGCCAAAGCTTGAGAATCTGGTCTAATAAACGTATAATCACCGAATCGCTCTAGCTTTTTTCCATGGCCAAAATCAATAAGCTCATAATCAATCCATTCTGTGGGGAATAGAATGTTACTTGTTATATAGTTAGAATGCTTCATAAATTAAGAATGATTTTATCATCCTCTCATTACTGAGCCACTAGGATCAAAAAGTGGATCAACAGAGATTTTTGAATTGTATCTTTTCCCCAAGATTTCTATTTGGAATTCAATATCTTTATGTTCTTTAAATAATGAGTTAGGAATATATCCTTGAGCTAGTGACAAATCAACATAATGACCATAGCCACCTGAAGTGACCCATCCAACAACATTCCATTCTCCATCAGAGGTGTTATCTTGTGTTTTGGAAATAGTTTTACCATTTTCATCAAATCTTGAAGGCCCATGATCCTTTGATTCAGCTACAGCGATAGTATACTCACCTTTTTGAACTCTTGCCCAGATAGGTTCATCACCCATAACATCAGCATCATCGGCATCAATAACAAATGAAACGCGTTTCAGGTTAGGTCCATTTTGGTTTTCCATGCGGGCAGCATTGCTTCCAATAAAAGTATTTTTATCTAGTTTTATAAATCTGTCTAGTGAACCCTCGTAGGGTCCATATATTGGTCTTAGTTCGTGTCCCCAAGTTGGAAAATTTTTTTCTAGTCTCATTGACAGTAAAGCCCTGGTTCCAAAATCTATAATGTTAAATTCTTCCCCAGCAGCTTTCAAGGACAGGTAAACCTTTCTTTGGTAAGATGGTTCCATCCAAATTTCATAACCTAAATCACCTGTAAAAGTGATTCTATTTACAATGCAAGGTGCGCCAGAGACGTCCATCCTTTTCAATCTCATGAATTTAAAGTTTTCATTTGAAATTTCTGTATCAACTAACTTCTGGAGTACATTTCTTGATTTGGGCCCTGCTATAGATAGCCCCACTAAATTTAGATCAATATTTTCTATGGTTAAAGCCTCTGAACCATTGAGATGTTTGTTAAACCATCTCATATGATGTTTTTGAGCATTTTGAGATCCCCAAATATAAAATACATTTTGTTGTATTTGAGCTATAGTAAAGTCGCCAATAATTTTACCAAATTCATTTAGCATTGGAGTTAGAATAATACTCCCTACTTTTGGCATATTATTTGTCATCATTTCTGAAAGCCAACTTTCAGCATCAGGTCCACTAACTTTATATTTAGCAAAATTTGAAATTTCTGTAATACCTACACTTTTTCTAACTGATAAAACTTCATTTTTTATGGATTGAAAATCATTAGATCGATGGAAAGATAGTATATCTTTTGCTTCTTCGCCATTAGGAGCAAACCATAATGCGTTCTCGAGACCCCATGAATTTCCCATGACGGCATTCTGCTTGATTAGTAAGTCGTAAATAGGAGTTGTTTGATGGGGTCTCCCAGCATCTAATTCTTCATTTGGGAATGAAATCCTGAATCTTCTAGAATAATTTTCTCTAACTTTTGCGTTAGTATAGCGTAAAGTTGCAAAGTCACCAAATCTTGCTACATCCATTCCAAAGATATCATGACCTGGATCTCCTTCAATCATCCAATTTGATAAAGCCAGCCCAACTCCTCCACCTTGGCTAAAACCTGCCATCACTGCGCAAGCAGACCAAAAATTAGTTAAGCCTGGAACTGGGCCTATAAGAGGGTTACCGTCAGGAGCAAAAGTAAATGGACCATTAATCATTTTCTTAATACCAACTTTTTCTAATGGGGGAAAATGTTTGAAACCAACTTCTAAAGAAGGGGATATGCGTTCAAGATTTGGTTCAAGTAGCTCGTGGCCAAAATCCCATGGAGTTTCTATTGCTGACCAGGGCTTACAAGCCTGCTCATAAGTTCCAAGTAAAACACCTTTTTGCTCCTGTCTTGTATAGATTTCACCTTTAAAATCTATTACATGAATTGTTTCTTTACCTGTCCTCTCATTGAACTCTACTATTTCAGGAATTTCGTCAGTTAAAATATAATGATGTTCCATTGCTAAAAGAGGCAGTTCCAAACCAACCATTCTACCAACTTCCCTGGCCCAAAGGCCGCCAGCATTTACGACATGTTCAGCTTGAATAGTTCCCTTCTCGGTTACAACATTCCATACCCCGTCAGAATTTTGGTTTAATTCAACAACTCTATTCCTTAAGGAAAGTTCAGCGCCCAAAATTTTTGCTGACTTTGCGTATGCATGCGTAGTGCCTGATGGATCCAAATGACCTTCTACTGGGTCCCAAAGTGCTCCCACGAAATGACTTTCATCTAATAATGGAAACATTTTTTTTACTTCTCTAGGGGTAATAATTTCAGTACTCATTCCCAGGTATCTTCCTTTGGCATGAGTATGTCTTAAAAAGTCCATTCTCTCAGGGGAATCAGCCAACATGGCTCCACCAGTTAAGTGGAGTCCACATTTTTGGCCACTTAGCTCTTCGAGTTCTTTATATAATGAAACAGTGTAGGCTTGAAGTTTTGCAACATTAGGATCGCCGTTCAAAGTATGGAATCCACCTGCCGCGTGCCATGACGAGCCTGAAGTTAGTTCTGACCTTTCTATTAAAAGGATATCTTTCCATCCAGCTTTTGCAAGATGATACAAAACTGAACATCCTACAACGCCTCCACCGATAACAATCGCCCTATATTTATCTTTCATTTCTGTATCCTAAATCATATTAACGTTTTATTTTGAGTTAAGCTTCAAGAATTGCTCTAATATTTCTGGATTTAACCCCACATTTTTCTCATTGCCATTTAACAAAGCATTAGCAAAATCTTTACCTAATTCAACCCCAAATTGATCAAAAGGGTTTATTCTCCAAAAAGCTGCTTGCATAATTACTTTATATTCATAAATTGCTATTATAGAGCCAAGCCTAAATGGTGTCATCTCGTTATAAGAAAATAAAGAAACTGACCTTCCTCCATGAAAGTTTTTATGAGGGATTTTACTTTTTCTTCCCTTAAATAGGGCCTCTGCCTGTGCCAGAGCATTTGCTACTAAAATTCGATGCCTTTTAGCTATGTTAAAACTTTCATCATCATAAACTGATTTTTTTGCAACCATTATATCTACAGGTATTTTATCTGTTCCTTGATGAAGCATTTGAAAAAATGAATGCTGTGCATCTGTCCCGACTGTTCCCCAAATAACTGGCACAGAAGAAGTGTTTATTGCATTTCCATCAATTGAAACGCTTTTACCATTTGATTCCATCTCTAGTTGTTGCAAGTATGAAGGTAGTAAAGATAAATTTGAATCATATGGAATTACTGCTTGACTAGAAACACCAATATGATTTCTTTGAATGTACCCTAATATTGCCATCATAGAAGGAATTGAGTGGACGCCCTTTTCTATCATATGCTTATCAATTAAAAATCCACCATCTAGAAATTCACGAAATCTTTTCTCGCCGATACAGATTGCAAGTGGCAAGCCAACGCTAGACCATATTGATGTTCTGCCTCCTACCCAATCTGAAAAAATGAGTATTTGATCGTCTACAAAACCAAAATTTTTTGCATTTTCAATATTTGAAGTTATTGCAATTCTTTGTTTTTTAGCGTCATTTTCACCAATTGAATTGGCCATCCATTTGAATGC
>CAZCWO010000190.1:0-3874 GCA_964502335.1 uncultured Rhodobacterales bacterium
GAGCAGAAAGCATATCACTATCTCTATTTGAATAAGCTTTAGCTACAATTGGTTTACATTTATCCCATAATTTATCATCTCCTAATACTTCAGATGGATACATAAGAAGGGCATAATGAACAAGTGAAAAATCTGATGGCAACTCATGACCATTATTACGAAAATTTATCTCAGCTTCTTCCCAATCATGAATAAAACCACTTTTTTTTCCTGAAGTTCCCATAGCAATACCAATTCTACAAAGCTTAGGAAATCTCAATAACATTTCTTGGACTATAAGAGCCCCCATTGAGAGTCCGATAACAACAACTGGAGGATTACACACATTTTTAACTAGAATTGCAAGGTCAGTAGCATAAGTATTAATTGACCATGGGGGCTTTTGATAACTTATAGTCTTCCCTACTCCGCGAGGATCAAAACTAGTGCAACGAAAGTCAGGAAATAAGTTAAACTGTTCTTCCCATTCTTCCCCTATTTGATCACCACCAGGACACCATACTAAGTCTGGTCCAGAAGACTGCTGAACATAATGGATAGAGACATTAGGTGTTGTTAAAGTTGAGTGTTTCACCTCATTATAATTTCATAACAAATGAATAATTGCGATGAAAATTTATAATTTAGTCAAAATTATTAAGGAAGTAATACAAAATTACCAAAATGATTTTTTTGCAAAAACTCTCTTTGTGCATTTTCAATATCAGATAAGGAAAAAGTTTTAGCCAATAAAGGTGATATGAGAGATCTCTCAATATAGTTTACTAAATTAGAAAAAATGGGTTCTTCCCAAGTCGTGCAACCAAACATTGCTATATCCTTTAAATATAGATCCCTTAGGTCAAAATTTACAATAGGATTAGCAATCGCTCCAGAAGAAACGTATCTACCACCAGGTTTGATAATCTTCAAGAAGTCAGTAAATTGTTCACCACCAACAACGTCTACTACCAAATTCACCGAGTTATGACCTAAAATTTCAATAAGCTGATCGTTTCTATCTATTACTTGGTCAGCGCCTATTTTTAAAGCTGTGTCAAATTTTGATTTCTTTAATATTGCAATAATTTTAGAACCACGCACTTTGGCTAACTGGATTGCAGCAGATCCAACACCTCCAGATGCTCCTGTTATTAACACAATGTCATTTTTATTACATTTTGAAATGTGAAGCATATTTTCAGCTGTACCATAAGAGCATGGTATCGTCGCTAATTCTTCATCTGACCAATTGCAATAAACAGGGAAAACTTCAGTACTTGGCACCTTAACATATTCGGCAAAAGCACCATCAAAATTTGAAGCCATCCACATTTTTTGTCTCGATTTAAAACCTTTTATTCGCATGCACGACCTTATGATTACTCTTTTACCAAGCAATGAATTATCTCTATTACTGCCTGAAGACACTACTTCACCACAGCAATCTGTACCTTGGATTAATGGAAATTGGGTGGATCCATCCCAGCCTGCATTCAGGGAGCCAGAACTTCCCTCCACTATTTCATTATTTAGTTCATCAGTTCCTGTTTTAATAGATGAAGAATACCAACCTAATCGTGTATTGATTTCGGTATTATTCATTCCTGCAGCCAGTACTTTAACTAAAACTTCATTGTTATTTGGTTTTGGTGTTTTAACTTTTTTATATTCAAGTTTATCAAAGCCTCCATTGCCGGAAGTCACCACTGCCATCATCTGATCAGGGATAATAATATTTTTCAACATAATTAATCTTAATCCCGAAAATATATTTCTTAGTTAAAATTTATCTCCGATAAGCAGTCTTGAATTGTATAATTGATTGATTTTGCTTTTGTCATAATTTTAGAAAAAAATAATCATTTATTCCAGAGACCTTTTGATTTTAATTCTTCCATTGCAAGAGTGATCCCTTCTCTAAGAATGTTTACTATTGTTTCAATATCATTTTTGTTAAGTATTAATGGAGGAGATAATATGCACATATTAAATGCAGGTCTAAGTAATAAGCCTAGTTTTTGGCAATGTTTATCAATAATTTCACCAACTTTAATATCCAATGATAAGGGATTATCATCATCATAGTCTGCTATGCATTCTATACATGCCATTAGCCCCTCACCTCTTATATCTCCAACAATTGGTAAATCAAGTAAAGATCTTAATTTGCTTTGAAATATTGGGCTTAATTCTAAAACATTATCCAAAATTCCATTTTCCATTAATTCAATATTTTTTAATGCAACAGCACATCCAATAGGATGGCTTGAATAGGTTAAACCATGACCAAACATAGCATCGGAGTGATTAGAATTTCTAAGTTCATCAAGTAATTTTTCTGAAATAACAATTCCACCAAGTGGAAAGTAACCAGAAGTGACCCCTTTTGCAAAACTAATTATATCCGGAACAACACCAAAAATTTTTTGAGAAGAGAATATATAGCCTAATCTTCCAAATCCAGTAACAACTTCATCAGCAATAAACAAAATATCATTTTTCTTACAAATTTCTCGTATTCTTTTAAAATAATTTTTCGGTGGTATAATTACTCCACCTGATGCTTGAATTGGTTCTCCAATAAATGCAGCAATATTTTCAGGTTTATATTTTGAAATTTTATTATCAAATTCATTTATTAAATCATCTTCAAATTCTTGTATGCTTTTATTTTTGAGTTTTCTATATGATTTTGGACTAGATAATTTAATAATATTTCTTTGTTCATAATTCATCCAGTCACTTGTTCTAGATTTCCCGTTTAAGGAAGCAGACAAATATGTGCTTCCATGATAACCATCTTCACGACAAATAATTAATTTTTTCTCAGATCTTCCCTTAACGTTATTATAATAGTGAATAAATCTTAATGCGCTCTCGACTGCTGTTGATCCGCCAGTTGTAAAAAAAACATGTTTCAAATCTCCAGGAGCATAATCAGAAATTATTTTTGAAAGTTTAGCGGAAGGTTCATTTGATGTATACCATGGAGAATTATAGGATAAATCCATTGCTTGATTATACATGACTTTTGCTAATTCTTCATTTCTGTGTCCTATATTTGAACACCACATTCCAGAAGGGCCATCAATTAATTTATTACCTTTTATGTCCTCAATATATATACCATCTCCATTGCTAACAAACTCACGATAATCATTTCCAATTGTGGTTGCGTAAGGCCATGGCTGGATTAAATGCTTTTTAGCATTCTCTTGCATATCTAATGTGTTTGAATTTTTTTTCATATAAACAATTTATCTATTCTCAAAACCTTTAAGAGTATTGACTGTATTTATACCTATATCTTTAATTGCATACCCTCCTTCCATAACAAATAAAGTAGGCAATTTTAATTTAGATAATTTTTTACCTAAATCAATGAAGTTTTCACATTTCAGTTTAAAAAAACTTATAGGATCATTTTCATAAACATCAACTCCAAGTGAAACAATTAGCATCTCAGGATTAAAGGTTTTGATGTTTTTAATGCTATCATCCAAAGCTTCAGACCAAACGTCATAGCTTGTTCCAGGTGGCATAGGATAATTTTTATTATAACCTTCACCTGGTCCAGTTCCTTTTTCATCGGCATGTCCAAGAAAATGTGGAAAAGCATACATTGGATCACCATGAAGAGAAGCGTAAAATACATCTGATCTATCGTAAAATATAGATTGAGTTCCATTACCATGATGGAAATCTACGTCTAAAATAAAAACTCTTTTTGCACCTTTTGTTTTAAAGTGTTCAGCAGCAATAGCTGCGTTATTAAAAAAACAATAACCTCCAAATTGATTTTGTGAAGCGTGATGACCAGGGGGTCTGCATAAAGAGAATATATTTGAAATATTATTATTTTGTAAAATTTCTGATGCAGTAATTACTACTT
>CAZCWO010000191.1:0-3826 GCA_964502335.1 uncultured Rhodobacterales bacterium
AAAGCTATTGTTGGTCTGGAAAAAACGTAAATATTAACCCAAGTCTAAATTAATTACAATTGGCACATGATCAGAGGGTCTTTCCCATCCTCTTGTTTCTTTAATAATCTTTACATCTTTAGTTTTTTTAACTAAATTTTTTGTAACCCAAATGTGATCCAATCTTCTACCTCGATCAGAAGTATTCCAATTGCTTGATCGATAAGACCACCATGAAAATATTTTTTCAGGTACAGGAAAAAACTCTCTTACTATATCGGTGTAATTGCCAGAATTAAAGACATTTTGAAGAGAATCAACTTCCTCTGGGGTATGGCTAACTACGTTTAAAAGTTGTTTATGTGACCATACATCTTCAGGTAAGGGGGCAATATTTAGATCTCCCAAAAGTATTTCACTTCTAAGGTTTGATTTCTTTTTAAGCCAATCATTCATTTCAGACAAAAAAGTCATTTTGTGAAAAAACTTTTCATTTTCAACGACATTTGGAATGTCACCGCCAGCTGGAATATAAAAATTATGTATTTCAGTATTGTTTATTTTAACAAATAAATGTCTACAATCTTTCTTTTGAACCCAATTCTTGTGTCCAAATTTTTCAAATGGTAATTTTGAGATGCATGCTACGCCATTATAAGATTTTTCTCCTCTAAATAATAAGTGTTTATATCCTAGCTCATGAAAAATTTTTTGAGGAAATATTTTATCCTCAATTTTTGTTTCCTGAAGAAATAAAAGATCAGGATTTTCATTTTTTAGTAGTATTTTAATTAGAGGGAATCTAGCTCTTATACCATTACAGTTCCAGGTTATTATTTTCATTCTTTCACCAGATAATTTTAATTTTTATTCTGTATGTATTGGCATACCGCGAAATGTTTTTGCTGGAAGCTCCACATCAAATCGATGGTTTTGGAGCATAACAGCTATTTCAGTCCCAATTTGATCAATAATCACCCATCTTCTTAATTGAAAAGGATTTAGAGAGAAGTCTAGTTGCAAATAGCTGTCTTCTTTTTCATTTGAAACTATTTTAATTTCTAATATACCACCTTTCTTTTTTGAGGTTGTAATGTATCCATCAGGTGTTAAAGAAACATTACCTGAAAGAAATCTTGAGAAAGGAGTTTGTGATAAAGGATAATTATTGCTTGTATTTTCAACAATGTCTTGGACTATTACCCAATTTCCTCTACCTACAACCAAAAGTGGTGATGGAGGTAAATATTCAAATCTGAACCCATGGTCTTTTTTAATATAAATTTTTCCTTCTGCAGAGCCGCCATCTGATGAAATTTGAATGAAGTCTGCAGTCATTGAGGAAATGTTGTTTAGCCAGTTTTCTGCGGTAGAAATATCTTCATTCGCTATACAAAAATATGGATAAAATATAAATAGAAGAATAAGAAAATTTTTATTAAATTGTATGGTCATTAATCAGAACTTCTCTTTTTCCAACATGATTAGATTGGCTGACAACCCCTTCAGATTCCATTTTTTCTATAATTGTTGCTGCTCTATTATAACCGATTTTTAAATGTCTTTGAATAAAACTTGTGCTGGCTTTTCTTTCTCTTGCAACCAGTGCAACGGCTTGATCATAAAGATTGTCATCTCCATTGGATTTTACTTCTTGCAAATTTATATTATCTTCTTCACGCTCAATAACTATCTCATCGTCATACTCAGGGTCACCTTGTTTTTTCAAAAAGTTTACCACGCTTTCCACTTCTTCATCAGAAACGAAAGGGCCATGTATGCGAGTTATTCTTCCTCCTCCTTCCATAAATAGCATATCCCCTTTTCCTAGGAGCTGTTCACCTCCTTGCTCACCAAGAATAGTTCGGCTATCAATCTTTGAGGATACTTGAAAAGAGATTCTAGTTGGAAAATTTGCTTTTATTGTTCCAGTTATTACATCCACTGAAGGTCTTTGGGTTGCCATTATTACATGTATACCTGCCGCCCTTGCCATTTGAGCTAACCTTTGAACGGCTGCTTCAATATCTTTTCCAGCGACGATCATAAGATCAGCAACCTCATCGATTACTACTACAATTAATGGAAGAGGTATTAAACTTATATCTTGATCTTCATAAATTGGTTTTCCAGTCTCGGGGTCAAAACCTGTTTGAACTCTATGAGACAATGTTTCTCCATCTGTTTTAGCTAATGCAAGTCTCTTATTGTAACCAGTTATATTTCTTACACCTAATTTTGACATGGACTTGTAGCGTTCTTCCATTTCTCGAACGGCCCACTTAAGAGCCATTACTGCTTTAGACGGTTCTGTAACAACTGGGGTCAACAAGTGAGGGATGCCATCGTATACCGACAGCTCTAACATTTTCGGATCTACAAGAATTAACTTACAAGTTTCGGGGGTATGTTTGTAAAGGATTGATAAAATCATTCCATTTACCGCAACAGATTTACCTGAGCCAGTTGTACCTGCAACAAGTAAATGCGGCATGGATGCTAAATCTTTAACTATTGGCAAACCAGCTATGTCTTTTCCTAGTGCAACAGGGATATTAAATTTTGAATCTAACCAGCTATCGCTCTCTAAAATTTCTCTTAACAATACTGTTTCTCTGTCTATATTAGGCAACTCGACACCAATTACATTGTGGCCAGGAACGACAGCAACCCTTACTGATACAGCGCTCATAGATCTAGCGATATCATCAGCTAAGCTTACAACTCTTGAAGTTTTCGTTCCTGGGGAAGGGTTTAAGTCATACCTGGTTACAACTGGTCCAGTTAGAGCGGTTGCTATGTCACCTCGTATTCCAAAATCATCTAAAACATTTTCAAGCATTCTTGAGTTAGAATCTAGCATATCGTCAGATGGTCCTCCCAGACCAACAGTTGGAGGATTTAATAATTCGGCTGTAGGAAGTCTATAACCATTTGAGGTTTCTAAGTTAAATGATGTTTGCCTAGGTTTTTGTTTCGGCCTGGAACGTATGTTAGTTTTGCCTTTATCTTGATTGCTAATTATAGGCTCTATTCTTTTTGATCTTCTTGAAAAAGGTTTTCTTTTATTTTTTTGAAATAAAGTTTTGAATAACAGTCCGACTAACAAATAGAAAATTAAGTATAAAGGTTTTATAAAAATTTTAATTAAAAAAATTTCCTTCTTAGATGCTGTGCAACTCCATAAGTAAAGAGGCAAGCCTATAATGAAAAACAAAACCAAAAAGGGCCAATTACCACCTTGTAAGTATCCAAATGCCCAGTTTTTTCCTAACCCAGGAAGGAAAGAGTTTAATACGTGACCTAATGCACCGCCAACTCCCTCAGGAAGAAAAATTGACTGATACTGAAGATTGGACAAAATAATTGATATAAGTATTAAGGAAGGAATTAATAATACAAGCCTAATACGTTTTCTATTTATTCTTTCATTTCTTAGAAATTTAAAACCCCAAAAAAAACCAAAAAAACAAATAAAGATGCTTGTAGCACCAAACATGTGAAGTAAAACACCAGATAAATTTGAACCATAACTTCCTAATAAATTAACTGCTTCTTTAGTTGAGGATTTAAAATAATATATTGGGTCATTTGGGTCGAAACTCCAGATTGAAATCACAATTGAAAATGTAATCAATACTATAATGATTCCCCAAACCTCACTGAGGCGAGATTTCAAAAATTCTTTAAAACCTTTTGGTAAAAAAGATTTGCTGTTGGAAGAGTCAATATCATTCATTGTATTTCAAGTAATCCTTTGGATATCTTTGTTAATGCTAAATTAGTTATTTCAGCATTATTTACCAAAGCAATTCTTATATAATTCTTACCCGGGTTATTCCCTCTA
>CAZCWO010000192.1:0-3807 GCA_964502335.1 uncultured Rhodobacterales bacterium
TTGAATTAGATATAAAGATGATTGAACAACCATTTCCTGCTGAAAATGATTGTGATTTAAAAAAGGTTGATAGGCCTATCCCTATTTGTGCAGATGAAAGCTGCCATGATAGTAATAGTTTAGATCAATGTTTAGGAAAATATGATGTTATTAACATAAAATTAGATAAAACTGGAGGTCTAACCGAAGCTATAAGACTTAAAAATAAAGCGAAACAACTAGGTTTTGAAGTTATGGTTGGTTGTATGATTGGATCTTCATTGTCAATGGCTCCTGCATTATTTGTGGCCCAAGATGCTAAGTGGGTTGATTTAGATGGTCCTTTACTTTTGTCAAAAGATAGGGAGCATCCTTTGCATATAGATGGAAGTAGTATACACCCACCTTTAAAGGAATTATGGGGGTAATTTATGAAAGATAGAATCGTATATGTAAATGGAAATTATTTAAACGAAACTGAAGCGAAGGTCTCTATTTTTGATAGAGGTTTTCTTTTTGCAGACGCTGTTTACGAAGTAACAGCCGTTATCGATGGAAAAATTATTGAATGGGAAGGACATATAAATCGATTAAACCGATCATTAGGTGAACTTGACATGCAAATGCCTATTAATGCAAATGATTTGTTAAAAATCCATTCTAATTTAATAAAACATAATAATTTAAAAGAAGGTTTAATTTATCTTCAAATCACCAGAGGTAAGGCTGATCGAGATTTTGATTATCCTCATAATACAGAGCAAACTGTTGTCTTGTTCACTCAAGTTAAATCTTTAGCAGAATCAAATATTGCAACAAATGGATTAAAAGTTATTTCAGTACCAGATATTCGCTGGGGCAGAAGAGATATTAAAACTGTCCAATTACTAGCACCATCAATGTGCAAAATGATGGCAAAAAATGCTGGGAAAGATGATGCTTGGATGGTCCAAGATGGATTTGTCACTGAGGGCACTTCAAATAATGCATACATTATTACAAAGCAAAATGTATTAGTCACAAGAAATCTTTCTAATAATATTCTTGCTGGCGTAACTAGATTATCAATCTTAAAGTATGCTAAAGAAGTACAAATAAAAATTGAAGAAAGACCCTTTACTATTGATGAAGCTATCAATGCTTCAGAGGCTTTCGTTTCATCTGCAACAACATTTATTGGACCTGTTGTTGAAATAGACAATATCAAAATTGGAGATGGAATACCTGGCAAACAGAGTTTGAGACTAAGAGAAATATATCTTCAAGAGAGTATGAAAAAAGCAATTTAATGAATTAATTCATTGATATGGAATTGAACTGATTCATTAAGAGCATTCAAATTGTATCCACCTTCTAATATGCTTACCAATCTTCCTTTACAATTTTTATTTGCAAATTCAACAATCATTTTTGTTAGTTTTTTATAATCTTCTGACGTCAGGTTAATTGAAGATAGAGGATCATCTTTATGTGCATCAAAACCTGAAGATATAATCAACAATTCAGGTTTATGCAATTTAATCCTGGGAAGAATTTTGAACTTCCAAATATCAATAAAGGTTTTACCGTTAGTGCTTGGTTCTATTGGTTCATTGATAATATTACCTACACCAATCTCTTCTGAAAAACCAGTCCCTGGAAATAAAGGCATCTCATGAGTAGATGAATAGATTAATTTTGGTTCACTCTCAAATGATTTTTGAGTGCCATTTCCATGATGAACATCAAAATCTAAAACAGCAACTTGATTTAAATCAAATTTTTCCAGAGCATATTTTGCACCTATTGCTGCATTTGAAAAAATACAAAATCCCATAGCTTTATCTGGTTCAGCATGGTGACCAGGTGGCCTTGAACAAACAAAAGACTTTAAATTATCCTTTTTCATTACGTAATCAATTGCTTGAATTATTCCAGATACTGCAGTTTCAGCTGCAATCAATGTATTTTCAGAAAAAAAAGTATCTTGATCTAGTTGTATTAATTTCCCATACGGTTTCAATGTATAAATTTGATTTAAATATTCACTAGTATGAACTTTTTTAATTAAATGTTTGGTATCTATAATTTTAATTTTTTTTAAGTATGGCTTAAAACTATAAATAAGGAGTTTATTTAATGTTTTAATTCTATCAGATCTTTCTGGGTGACCATCAGGCACTATATGTTTTTCAAATATATCATGGTAAAAAATTTTAAAATCCATTATCAATTCCTTAATTATATATAAATAGAATGTTATTATGAAAATAAAGGCAATATTATTTGATAAAGATGGAACATTATTTCACTTCAATGATACTTGGGGGCCATGGTTTTATAACATTCTTATTCAGTTATCTAAAGGAGATGACAATCTAATAAAAAAGCTATCTCATTTATTAAAATTTAACTTAAATAAAAAAATATTTGAATACGGAAGTCCCTTTATATCAGGGACAGAAGGCGAAACAATAACAATTATTAACCAATTAATTCCATCCAGAGAAAGAACAGAATTGTTACATTGGCTTTCTAGTGAAGCTTTGAAAGTTGATGGTGTCCCAGTAAGTGAATTATTAAAAACCCTGCAAAAACTTGATGATATGTGTCTTGTTATGGGCGTGGCTACAAATGACAGTAAAATTAGTGCCTTTAAACAATTAGAAAAAAATAAAATAAAAGGATTTTTTAAATTTATTTATGGATATGACAGTGGATTTGGTTCAAAACCTGAAACTGGAATGCAAGAAGAATTTTTAAGAGTTACAAAATTTAAACCAAAAGAAATTGCAATGGTTGGAGATAGTATGGCTGATATCATTTCTGGAAATAAGATTGGCATGCATACTATAGGTGTCCTTACAGGGCCTGTAGAAAGAAAAATTTTGTCTAAAAGCGCGGATAAAGTCTTGAATTCTATTGCTGAAATTCCAAAATATTTGAATGCCATTAATAGTTTATAGCTTTTAATATTTCTTCTGGGGTAGCGGGTGAATTTAAGTTAACAATTCCATCTTGTCTAAAATTAGAAATTGCATCTCTTATTGCCAACCAACATGAAATTGCTAACATAAGTGGGGGTTCTCCAACAGCTTTTGATCTGAAAATGGTTTTTTCTATGTTTGGTGAATTTTCCAGTAATTTTACATTTAGAATATTTGGCACGTCTCGACTTCCAGGTATCTTGTAGGTGGACGGGCCTGTTGTCATAAGTTTTCCAGATGAGTTCCAATATAGTTCTTCACAAGTAAGCCACCCTATACCTTGTATAAATGCCCCTTCAATTTGACCGATATCAATAGAAGGATTTAATGATGACCCACAGTCCTGAACTATATCAGATTGTAGAATATTGTACTCTCCCGTCAATGTATCTATTACTACTTCTGAGATAGACGCTCCCCAGGTAAAGTAAAAATATGGTTTGCCTTTCATTGTTGATTGGTTCCAATTAATTTTTGGAGTCTTGTAAAAACCAGTTGATGACAACGATACTCGTTTACTCCATGTTATTTCTGCTAATTCACTAAATGTAATCGATTTATTTCTACATTTAATCAATTCATCTTGAAAATATACCTCTTCAACAGGAACATTAAAAAATTCTGATGCAACCTTAGTCATTCTTTTCTTAATTTTAATTGCAGCATCATAGGCAGCCATTCCATTAATGTCTGATCCTGAGGAAGCTGCAGTAGCAGAAGTATTTGGCACTTCAGAGGTTGTCGTTGACGCTAACTCTATATTGCCAACCGGAACAGAGAAAACATCTGCCACAACTTGGGCGACTTTAATAAAAAGCCCTTGACCCATTTCAGTGCCTCCATGTCCTAACCTTATACTTCC
>CAZCWO010000193.1:0-3754 GCA_964502335.1 uncultured Rhodobacterales bacterium
ATCAGGGTTTCAATCTGTCAGTTGAACCCGGTAGATCAATTGTTGCTAATTCAGGCATCCTTTTAACGAAAATTATTTTTATTAAAGAAACTAATAATAAAAAGTTTATAATTGTTGACGGTGCAATGAATGACTTTATAAGACCAACTTTATATAATGCCCATCATAACATTGAGCCTGTTAACATATCAAACAAACAAATTGAAAATTACGACGTTGTGGGGCCTATTTGTGAAACTGGTGATTACTTTATTAAAAATTTAAAATTGAGGAAACCGGAAGAAGGACAGCTATTATCAATTTTTTCTACTGGAGCATATGGTGCAGTAATGTCATCAAATTATAATTCAAGACCTCCAGCTGGTGAAATAATTATTTTTGATGAAAAAATACATGTTCTTAAAAAACAAGAGACTTTAGAAGATCAAATTAAGAAAGAAAATCTGCCTATTTTATAAACAAAAACTTTTCCTTGCTAAGTTCAGCTTTAAACTCATAAAAATTCAGGCTTGAAATGTTATCATATTCAAATACCTCAGATCTAAAGTGATTATATGATTTTGGATTAATAATAGAATTTTCTGCAGTTAATTTAAAACTATTTATTACTGAACCTTTATCATCAATACTAGTAATATTAACCTCTGGAGATAACTCAGATAAAAACCCTTTATTGAATATTTTACCCTTAACTATCATTATGTCACCATCAACTTCTGCTATAAAGTCTATAATTTCAAGGTTGTCTAAATTTGTTGAAAACTCTAATTTCAAAAGATTATAGATCTTTAATGAATCTGGGAAGTATGCGACTATATAACTTCTACCATAAAACCCAAGAACACCAATAATTATAAATGAAAGAAATATTCCAACAGAAAACCATCTGAAAATATCCTTAAAGTTTTTTCTTTTTTGAACGATATTTTGCTTTTTTTGGTTGAACTCATTGGATCTATTAATCTCTTTAGAGATTAACGGTTTTTCTTCTATGGCTTTATCAAAAATTTGGCTTTCAATTTTTTTTTCAAGCTTATCTGTTTTGCTAGAAAAGTTATTTTCTGACTTTGTAGGCTTAGGACTTTTTTCTTCAATTAGATTTTCTGGATAAGCTATCCAAACATGCTTGCAAACTCCACAATTTACTTTTCTACCAGCGCTAATTGCAGATCTATCAATTCTAAATATTGTATTACAATTTGTACAAGCTAATAACATAATTTATTTATTAAGGTAAAACTTTTACCAATCTATATTAGATCGAATATTTTTCAAAGTATTAGTAATGAATAAAAGAAATAACATGGTTTTTATAAATTTATTTTATATTTATATGTTATGATAATTTAAAAACGAATTTTTTATGAAAATATTTATCACTGTATTGAGATTATCTTTAATAATCCTTTCAATAAATCTTATCGTAGGTTTTGTTTCTTTCATTTATTTAATTAAAAAAAACTTTAGTGAAGAAGTTATAATTGCTTCTAATACTAAATATATAATTGTTGCTACCGGCGGTTCCAACAGGATACTAAAAGGACTGCAATTAACTCAAATTGAAAACGATAGAAAGATGTTAATTACCGGTGTAGGAAAAGGCATTAAAAAAGGTGATATTGCAAAAGCAATTTTAGCTAATGAAGAACAAATACAAGTTTTGAATTGTTGTGTTGATTTAGGTTTATCAGCTTTAAACACCCAAGGAAATGCCTATGAATCTTATCGGTGGTTAAAACATCACAATGCGCAAAGTAGTTTTTTAGTTACAGCTAATTACCATATGCCTAGATTAGTTTTAGAGTTTGAAAGAATCGCTCCAGAAATAAAGATTAATTTAGTACCAGTTCAACCTTCAAATGATCCAATTCAAAAAATATACTTACCTACAAACTTGATACTAGTCACCAAAGAGTATTTAAAATTTGTAATCAAAAAACTTCATTTTAAAATAGCTTAAAAAGCGTTCTCTAGAAATCTAAGTTTTTATAGTGCTTTGGAGGATTAATACCTTCTATATTATCTGATAAAAGTGCACGAAATGAAGGCCTTGATTTTATTTTTGCGTACCATGCTCTGGTTTCTCCGTAGTCAGACCAGTCTAAATCATTCATATAGTCTAAAACTGATAAATGAGCGGCTGCAGCCAAATCTGCAATTGAAATTTGATCACCAGATAACCATTTTCTTTGTTCAGTTAACCATTCTAGATATTGTAAGTGCACTTTAATATTATAAAGAGCCCCCCTAATTATTTCACTGGAAGGTTGATAATCTCCTAAATAACGCTTTATTATCTTATTATTGATTAATGGATTTGTAACTTCACGATTAAATTTATTTTCAAACCAATCAAATAACCTCCTAACCTCTGCTTTTTGAGCCGTGCTCCCGGGTATTAGATTTATTTTTGTATCAAGTTCTTCAAAATATTCTATTATTACTCCAGATCCACAAATTACTGTATTATCATCATCAGATAAAATTGGCACTTCTCCTGAAGGGTTTAACTTTAAAAGAGCGTCACTTCTTTCCCAAAAAAGTTCTAACTTTGTAACAAATTCTATTTTTTTCTCTGACAAATACAATCGTATTAATCTTGAAGAAGGAGATAGAGGATAATGATGAAGTACGCGCATTTTAAAAATTTAATTCATTTAACTGATGGCATAACCATCCATGGAGACTTACCAATTTCTTTTTCAATCGACTTTTTTAAGTATAATATATGAAGTCGATTTGGATCAATATAACCCGGAAGTATTAAATCCTTTTCATTAATTTTTTTAAATCCAAATTTAGGGTACAAATCCGCCTCACCAGAAACAAAGCAAAAGTTAAATTTTTTTGCATCTGCAACTTTTATAGAGTGTTTAATTAACATAGAACCAAGTCCAAAACCTCTCATATTATTTCTAACGGCCAAAGGACCCAATAACAAGCCTTTTACAAGGCCAATTTTTATAAACCAATATCTTATACAAGCCAAAATATCTTTATCAGTGTTTTTAATTACAAAACAAAGATCTTCTACTCTTTCTCCAGTTCTAAATTTATAAACCGTTCTATCTTTTCTGTTTTCTCCAAATACTTCATCATAAAGTGCTTCAACTGAATTATTATTTTGCTTTGTTTCAAGGCATATTGAAAATTTAAGTTGATTCATTTATTTAACTTTAATTAATTGATTTTTTCAAATTATATTTCTAGCCCATGATTAGAAAATATTTTACTGGAAAATTTTTCAACAATTTAGAAAAAATTCATTAATTGCTGCTGCACATTCTCTTCCTTCTTTTATAGCCCAAACTACAAGTGATTGTCCCCTTCTGGAATCGCCGGCAGTAAAAACTTTTTTTGAAGAAGTAAGGTAATTGTTTTCATCGGCTTTAATATTACCTCTTTTGTCTAAATTTAAATTCAAAGTTTTTACTATTCCTTTTTGGTTTGTGTGTAAAAACCCCATAGCAAGTAGGATTAAATCTGCTTTTATATTAATTTCAGAACTTTTCAATTCCTTCATTTCTAAATTACCGACTGAATTCTTTGACCATTCTACGTTAACCCCTTTAAGTCCTGTTACCTTTTCATTTTCACCAAAAAATGATTTTGATAAGATAGACCAGTCTCTTTCACACCCTTCCTCGTGAGAAGAAGATGTTCGTAATTTCATTGGCCAATTTGGCCAAGTAAGCAATTTATTTTCCTTTTCAGGTGGCTCTGCAAGAAGTTCTAATTGTCTTACTGATTTTGC
>CAZCWO010000194.1:0-3719 GCA_964502335.1 uncultured Rhodobacterales bacterium
ATTTTAATATAAAATATAGCGCATAAAGGGAAGTAATATAAGTAAAGCACTTATAAAAGTTTATGATCAGATACAGTGAATTTTTAAAATGTAGAGAAACAAACTACAACGAACCCGAACTTAATCTTTTGAAAGAATTAAATGATTTTGGTGCAGAATTTTTAATTTATGAGCACCCGCCTCTGAGAACTGTAGAGGAATCAAAAACTTTGAGAGGGAAAATTAATGGAGGGCATACTAAAAATTTATTTTTACGCGACAAAAAGAAAAATAATTATTTAGTTACAGCTAATGAAAATCAGGAGGTTGATCTAAAAAACTTAGCTTCATCACTTTCAACAAGCAGGTTGTCTTTTGGAAGCCCTGACAGACTAAATCAATATCTTGGCGTTAAGCCTGGTGCCGTCTCGCCACTTGCTTTAATTAATGACAAGAAAAATGAAGTTGTTTTTTATATTGATTGCAACCTTCTCAAACAAGAGATTTTAAACTTCCATCCATTAATAAATACTCTAACAATCTCATTAAAAGTTTCAGATTTTAAAAAATATTTGCTCCAAATCAAACACACCTTTCAGGAGATAAACTTCAATTTATAATAATAAAAGTTCATTTTTGAACTTGTAAAGACTATTATTAAAACTAAATAAATATTAAAATGACATATGTGAGAAATTTATGCTTATAGGTACTTCCGAAACAAACGATAATTCTAATGCTAAATACGTCAAGGATGTTACTTCTGAAACATTTATGAATGAAGTAATAGAAGAATCAAAATCTACTCCTGTGATAGTTGATTTCTGGGCCCCTTGGTGTGGACCGTGCAAAGAACTAGGCCCTAATATCGAAAAGGCAGTAAATAGCGCTAACGGAAAAGTTATCTTAGCAAAGGTCAATATTGATGAAAATCAAGCTATAGCTGCACAGCTTCGGGTTCAATCCATTCCAACAGTATACGCATTTGTTGATGGACAACCAGTTGATGGTTTTGCTGGAGCGCAACCTGAATCAGCCATCAATGAATTTGTAAAAAAGGTTTCAGATCTAAATAAAAGCGGGCCCAACTTAGACGAGATGATTGAAACTGCAAATTCTTTTTTCACAGAAAAGAATTTTTCTGAAGCAGGTGATCTATTTGAAAACATCATTTCTATTGACCCTCAAAAAAAGGAAGCTGTTTCGGGTTATATAAGATCATTAATTAGTCTTAAAAAGTTTGACGCTGCAGATGAGTTTATCAAATCCCTTGATGAAAAAATGAAAGAAGATAATTTAATAAAAGATGCTGTTGCTGCCCTAGATTTATCTCTAAAAGCGGATAGTGCTTCATCGAAAACTCATGACTTAAAAATAAAAATTGAATCAAACCCTAATGACATGGAAGCGAGGCAAGAACTTGCTGTAGCTCTATACGGTTCAGGTGAAATTGAGGAAGCTTTAAATTGTTTACTTGAATCCATCTCGGTAAACAAAGACTGGAATGAAGAAGCGGCAAGAAAACAATTACTTGAATTTTTTTCTGCTATTGGCCAACTTGACCCTATTGTTGTTGCTGCTAGAAAACGATTGTCATCTATTTTGTTTAAATAAAATATTTTGTGAGGATAATATTTCTAGATTTGCCTTAGATATAGAAGATCTTCCTAAAGATCTACCTGTTTTTCCATTGCCAGGGGCATTACTTCTACCTGGTGGAACATTGCCCCTAAATATTTTTGAACCACGCTATATTCAAATGATTAAAGATGTTTTATCATCTTCACACAGAATGATAGTAATGACACAACCCATTCCTGAAAGTTCTAATAATTTAGACATTTATAAACTTGGTTGTGCAGGAAAATTAACTTCTTTTGAAGAAACTCTTGATGGAAGATTTCTAATTTCATTATCTGGAATCTTAAGATGTCAACTACTCAAAGATGTTGATGAAAAAGTTGGGTACAGGCGAATGTTTATAGATTTTAATAGTTTTTTGTCTGACACACAACCCAACAAAGAAAAAATTGAAAGGGATGATTTTTTTAAAAAATTGAAATCATACTTTGATATAAAGGGGTTATCTGCAGATTGGAAAACCATTGAAACATGTGAAGATGAAAAACTAATAACAACACTTGCAATGCTGTGTCCATTTAGTGACGCTGAAAAACAGGCTTTGTTAGAAGCTAACACTCTTAATGAGAGGGCAAAATTAATGAACATAATTTTAGAAATGAACGTATTTGGTGAAGGTGATCAAAATGCCAAAAAACACTAAAGATAATCTAAAAGTTGATCCAAAACTGCTGGAAATTCTTATTTGCCCAGTTACTAAAAGTGACTTAGAATATGACAGCAAAAATAATGAATTGATAAGCAAGCAAGCTGGCCTTGCCTACCCAATTCGTGATGGGATACCAATTATGCTCGAAGAAGAGGCAAGAAAAATTTCTGATGAAACGTAATTTCCAATGGAACAAATCACTGAAATCCGTTTAAACAAACAAAAAAACGAGCTAAAAATAACGTTTGAAAATGAAATGTTTTACTTGTTACCAGCAGAATTATTGCGCGTTGAAAGTCCATCAGCTGAAGTTCAGGGCCACTCTTCCAATCAAAAAATAACTCCTGCAGGAAAGTCTAAAGTTAAAATAGAATCAATTGAACCAATTGGAAACTATGCAATAGCAATTAAATTTGATGATGGGCATGATACAGGCATTTTTTCATGGCAATACCTTAAAAAATTATCAACAGACAAAGAAACATTATGGAAAAATTATCTTGGTAGAATCAAATCTTTAAAATTGTCAAGATAGCTAGTTTTCTCTGATAATATTTACAAGTTTTCTTTTGATAGGGTTCAAGTTTTCTAATATTGTAAATGGTAAACTCATACTTCTTTGAAATTGATCAGAAGTGTTTGTAAAAAACCAATCTAATCCATCAGATAATTTAGTAATAGATCTTATCCAAAGCTTTCTATTATTGTAGTAATCATCTAAAATAGTTTTTGAGCCAAAATCTAACCCTCTGTCTCTTGCCCAAACTAAAGTTTTTAATAATTGAACAATATCTCCTATTGCAAGATTAAACCCTTGACCTGCCAAGGGGTATATTGAATGTGCTGCATCTCCTATTACAACGGTCCTCAATCCAGTAGGCTTTGGCACGTCGACTCTATTAATAGGCCATTGTCTAATTTTTGAAAGCAATGAAAAGTCTCCTAAATATGATCCAAATTCTTTCTTTATATTTTTAATAAATTCTGATGCTGATAAGTTTAATTGATTTTCTATTTGACTTTTGTTTAGTGACCAAATTAAAGAAGAAACACTTTTATTGTTGTTTCGATTTTCCTTAGCCAAGAAGGCAAGGATTCCATTTTTTGAAAACACCTGCCAAGATACATTAGGGTGGTTTTGGTTGTGCTCAACAAGAGAGACTAAACCATATTTCTTGACCCCGATTTCTAGAGTTTTTATTTTAGTTAACTTCCTTACCATTGAATTAGAACCATCTGCACCAATAACCAAAAGTGCTTTGATTTTTTTACCTGAATTCAGAATAATTTCTGAATAATTCTGACTTAAGGAAATATCTTTTATATCTCCTATGATTTGATTTATTTTTTTTTCTTTTATTTCGTTTGAAATTAGTTTGTTTAATTCTTTGTGGAGAATATTATTTTCTATCAAATAACAAAGTGGGTTATTATGAGTCCCATCTTCAAA
>CAZCWO010000195.1:0-3693 GCA_964502335.1 uncultured Rhodobacterales bacterium
GCGCTTGCACCAGGAGGTTCTTTCATTTGTCCATAAACTAAAGCTGCTTTTGATCCCGGTCCATCTGGAATAATTACATTAGATTCAACCATTTCATGATACAGGTCGTTACCTTCTCTTGTTCTTTCACCAACTCCAGCAAACACAGAGTAGCCCCCATGTGCTTTAGCAACATTATTTATGAGTTCCATAATTAAAACAGTTTTTCCTACTCCAGCACCACCAAATAAACCTATCTTCCCCCCTTTTGCATATGGCGCTAACAAGTCCACAACTTTAATACCTGTTTCTAATATTTCTGATTCTGTTGCTTGTTCAACAAATTCTGGCGCTGATCTATGTATAGGATAGGATTTCTTACTCTTGATAGGTTTTTTTTCATCGATCGCATCACCAATGACATTAATAATTCTTCCCAGTGTTTCTGGTCCAACGGGAACTGTGATCGGTGCACCAGTGTCAATAGCATCCATATTTCGAACAAGACCCTCAGTTGCGTCCATAGCTATGCATCTGACGGTATTTTCTCCAAGATGTTGAGCAACTTCTAGAACCAACCTTGAGCCATTATTGTCAACCTCAAGAGCATTTAGGATCGGAGGAAGATCTTCATCAAACTTGACGTCAACTACAGCTCCAATAACCTGAGTAATTTTTCCAGATTTAGTTTTTGCCATGGTAATTTCCTTTTCTTTTTTTAAAATTTTTCATAATTATTTATACCGCTTCTGCCCCAGAAATTATTTCTATTAGTTCTTTAGTAATAAAGGCTTGGCGGGTTCTGTTGTATTCAAGTGTTAGTCTGTCAATTAATTCCCCAGCATTTCTTGTGGCATTATCCATAGCAGTCATTCTAGCTGCCAGTTCTCCTGCTGAACTTTCCAACAAAGCACTATATAATTGAGTAGAAAGATTTCTTGGAAGTAGTTCATTTAATATTATTTCTTCTTCAGGCTCATATTCATAAACACTTTGACCTTCATCTTTTTCGTCTTGTAGGGCATCTACTTCAGCAGGTATGAGTGGTTTTTTAGTAACAACTTGAGAAATAATAGATTTAAATCGATTAAAAAATAGTTCCACAGTATCTACTGTACTTTCTTCAAATAAAGATAAGATTTGTAACGTTATAGGGGATATTTTTGAAAATGAAACATTATCTCCTTGAAGTCCTGAAAAGTCTCCGATAATCCTATCACCCATTTCACGTTTTAAAACCGTCCCTACTTTTCTTCCTATTAAAATTAATTTAACATTCTTATTGTTATTTTCTAATTCACTAACTCTTTTTCTAACCTCTTTACTTATATTATTATTAAATCCGCCGCAGAGCCCCCTATCTGCTGAAATAGCAACTATTAAAACATTGTTATTTTGGCCATTGCCAAACAATAATTTTGGACCGCTTTCCTTATTTACTTTAGATGCTAACTTTGAAACTATGTTACTCATTTTAGTGGCATATGGTCTTCCAGATTCTGCCTTATCCTGTGCTCTTTTTAGCTTGGCTGAAGCCACCATTTTCATGGCAGATGTAATCTTTTGCGTTGATTTTACGGTATTAATTCTAATTTTTAAGTCTTTTAAAGAAGGCATTTAAAACATAACTCCTGAAAGTTCTTTTTGAATTACTCAAAAGTCTTTAAAAAATCTTGAATAACTTTTTTTAATTTTTCTTCAGTGCTATCTGAAAGAACCTTTTCTTCTCGAATAGACTTTAGGATATCTTTGTGACTGCTCTTAATAAGATTAGTAAGGTCACTTTCAAATTGAGAAATTTTTTCAACATTTACATTATCAAGATAACCATTAACTCCAGCGTAAATAGATACCACCTGTTCTTCCATGGGCAAGGGACTATATTGCGGTTGCTTTAAAAGTTCAACTAATCTAGAGCCTCTAGCAAGAAGTTGTTGGGTAGATGCATCCATGTCTGAAGCAAATTGAGCAAAGGCTGCCATTTCTCTATATTGGGCAAGTTCAAGTTTAATTGAACCTGCGACCTTTTTCATGGCTTTTGTTTGTGCAGCTGAACCAACTCGACTAACAGAAAGTCCAACATTAACAGCAGGTCGAACGCCTCTATAAAAGAGCTCCGATTCTAAAAATATTTGCCCATCAGTTATAGAAATCACGTTTGTAGGAATAAATGCAGAAACATCCCCTGCTTGAGTTTCGATTATCGGTAATGCCGTTAAAGACCCAGCCCCTAGTTTGTCATTTACTTTAGCTGCTCTCTCTAGGAGTCTAGAATGCAGATAAAAAACATCACCTGGATAAGCTTCTCGACCTGGAGGCCTTCTTAATAATAAGGACATTTGTCTATAAGCTACAGCTTGTTTAGACAAATCGTCATATACAACAACTGCATGCATCCCATTATCTCTAAAATACTCTCCCATTGTTGCAGCGGCATATGGAGCTAGAAATTGCATGGGTGCTGATTCGGATGCAGTTGAAGCTACGACAATAGAGTAATCCATAGCTCCATATTCCTCTAAAGTTTTAACGATTTGTGCTACTGAAGAACGTTTTTGTCCTATTGCAACATAAATGCAAAAAAGTTTTTTGCTATCATCTTTTCCTGCAGCATCATTGCTTTCCTTCTGATTAATAAAGGTATCTAAAGCGATGGCAGTTTTACCAATTTGTCTGTCGCCGATAATTAATTCTCTCTGTCCTCTTCCTATAGGAACGAGAGTATCAATTGCTTTTAGGCCAGTCATCATAGGCTCATGTACAGACTTTCTAGGCATAATGCCTGGTGCTTTTACCTCAACCCTTGACCTTTTCGCACTTGCAGGAATTGGTCCCTTTCCGTCAATTGGGTTTCCCAATCCATCAACAACTCTTCCCAAAAGTTCTTTTCCTACAGGAACATCAACAATTGATTTAGTTCTTTTAACAGTATCTCCCTCACGAATAGCTCTGTCGTCACCAAAAATAACAACTCCTACGTTATCTGACTCAAGGTTTAACGCCATTCCTCTTATGCCACCATCAAATTCAACCATTTCTCCAAGTTGAACTTTGTCAAGGCCATAAACTCTAGCGATTCCGTCGCCAATGCTTAAAACCCTACCAACTTCAGAAACTTTTGCTTCACTTCCATAGTCAGCAATTTGTTCTTTTAAAATTTTTGAAATTTCAGCAGCACTTATATCCATGGTTTAGACACCCTTCATAATCAATTTTAATGTACTCAGTTTAGTTTTTATTGAACTGTCAATCATAGTTGATCCCATGCGAAGGACTAATCCACCTATAAGAGATTCATCAATCTGTTCATTAAGTTCAATTTTTTTTGTTTTTGTTAACTTACTAATTTCTTTAACTATAGATTTATTTATTTCTTTTGATATTGGAACTGCTGTTGTAATTTCTGCAGTGAGCTCCCCTCTTTCATGAGCTAATTTTTTTAAAAACTCATCTATTATATTATTCACAATATTTAGCCGTCCATTAATTGCTAATGTTCCAATAAATTTTATAATTAATGGGTTGACTTTCATTTTTTTTAAAATTTTTTCCATTAAATTAGCTTGATTTTCTCGAGATAAACTTGAAGATTTTAAAACTATATTTAACTCATTGTTTTTTTCAATCAAAGAATGAACAGATAAAAGATCTTTTTCAGCTTTATCTAAACTTTTTGATTCTTCTGATAGCTCAAAAAGAGCCTTTGCATATCTT
>CAZCWO010000196.1:0-3677 GCA_964502335.1 uncultured Rhodobacterales bacterium
TGGCCAATAATTTAAAACCAGCATTAGCAACACCAATTTTGCTTGGAATAACAAAGGCATCATTACAAACAAAATCATTTATTTCAGCTGCATCATTTCAAGAAACAACAAGAGTTTTAACTGAAGCAGCCGTTTCTGGAAAGAAAGACACCCTAGATGGATTAAAAGAAAACGTAATTGTTGGACGATTGATACCAGCAGGAACAGGAAGTGTAATGAATAGATTGAGGAAACTTGCTAATGATAATGACAAGCAAATTCAATTAGAAAGAGATAAACTTCTTCAAGAAGAAAAAGTAAATTCTGAAGATGATGGCATATCAAAAGAAGTCTCTTAAATAAACTATCTAAAAACTAAACTAAACTTTGTTTTATTAAGAATAAATTGTTTGACATTTTAAGTGTCATAAAATATTGTTCGAAACACAATTATAGGTGGTAAATAAATAAACTATTTAGACGCTATAATTGAAAAAATAAATGATTTAAAAATTTAATTATGTGTTTATGTGAATAGATTAAATTTTGCATAAATAATGTTTTGGAGTAGTTTTTGATGCCAACAGTTAATCAATTAGTGAGAAAAGGCAGAAAAGTTCCTATTACACGTACAAAAGTTCCAGCTATGGAATCTTGCCCTCAAAAAAGAGGCGTGTGTACTAGGGTTTATACCACTACTCCAAAAAAACCAAACTCAGCGCTAAGAAAGGTTGCCAGAGTAAGACTAACAAACGGCTTTGAGGTGACGAGTTACATTCCTGGAGAAGGACACAATCTTCAAGAACACTCAGTTGTTCTTATAAGAGGAGGAAGAGTAAAAGATTTGCCTGGCGTTAGGTATCATATCATCAGAGGATCACAAGACACTCAAGGTGTTGCTGACAGAAAACAGCGTCGATCTAAATACGGTGCAAAGCGTCCAAAATAGTTAATTCAATTTAGGTTTTAGTAAATGTCAAGAAGAAGAAAAGCGGAAAAAAGAAAAATATTGCCAGATCCAAAATTTGGAGATGTTATCATTTCAAAATTCATGACATGCCTGATGGTTGATGGAAAAAAATATTCTGCAGAGAAAATTGTTTATGGAGCCTTAGAAAGAATAAGAAAAAAATTAGGTAATGAGCCTTTGAATGTTTTTAAAGAAGCTTTAGAGAATGTTAAACCCCAGGTTGAAGTTAGGAGTAGAAGAGTAGGGGGAGCAACATACCAAGTCCCTATGGAAGTTCGTTCCTCACGTTCTCAAGCCTTAGCAATTAGATGGTTAATAGACGCATCTAGAAAAAGAGGTGAGAATACTATGGTTGAAAGGCTAAGCAACGAATTAATGGATGCTGCTAGTACTAGAGGTTTGGCGATTAAGAAACGTGAAGACACGCACAAAATGGCTGAAGCAAACAAAGCGTTTGCTCATTATCGTTGGTAATTAGACTAGAGATAGATAGATATTATGGCAAGACAAAACACATTAGAGAGATATAGAAATTTTGGCATTATGGCGCACATAGATGCAGGTAAAACAACCACATCTGAAAGGATTTTGTACTACACTGGAAAAAGCTACAAAATAGGTGAGGTTCATGATGGTGCAGCTACTATGGACTGGATGGAACAAGAGCAAGAGAGAGGGATCACTATAACCTCAGCTGCTACAACATGTTTCTGGTACAATACAAATGATGGTAAGAATGCAGATAAAAGGTACGGCAATAATCCTGAGGAAGCAAAATTTAGATTCAACATAATTGACACTCCAGGTCATGTTGATTTTACGATCGAAGTTGAAAGATCACTTGCAGTTTTGGATGGTGCAGTTTGCGTTTTGGATGCAAATGCTGGCATTGAGCCTCAAACGGAAACTGTTTGGAGGCAAGCCGACAGGTATAAAGTTCCAAGGATAGTTTTTGTTAATAAAATGGATAAAATAGGTGCTGATTACTTTAATTGTGTTGATATGATTAAAGATAAAACTGGTTCTATAGCCCTGCCTTTAAATATGCCAATTGGATCAGAAAATCAGTTTGAAGGTATAGTTAACCTGATAACAATGAAGGAGTGGGTATGGGAAAGTGAGGATTTAGGCGCTTCTTGGGAAATAAAAGACATTAGGCCTGAGTTAATAGATAAAGCGAATGAATTGAGAGCCTCACTGATAGAGACAGTAGTTGAGCAAGATGATAACTGGACAGAAAAATTTCTTGAGGGTGAAGAGCCCGGAGAAGATGATTTACATATGTTAATTAGGAAAGGAACATTGTCTATGTCATTTGTTCCCGTGCTTTGTGGTTCTGCATTTAAAAATAAAGGTGTTCAGCCAATGTTGAATGCTGTTATAGACTATTTGCCAGGACCGTTAGATGTCCCTCCCTATGAAGGGTTTAAACCAGGTGATGTTTCAGAAACAAGAAATATAGTTAGAAAGCCTTCAGATGATGAAGCTCTATCCGGGCTTGCTTTTAAAATAATGAATGATCCATTTGTAGGGTCCTTGACGTTTGTTAGAATTTATTCTGGAGTTCTTAAAAAAGGTGATTCTATTTTGAATTCTACTAAAGGTAAAAAAGAAAGAGTTGGTAGAATGATGGTAATGCATTCAAAAGATAGGGAAGAAATAGATGTTGCCTATGCTGGAGATATAGTTGCACTTGCTGGTTTGAAAGAGACGACTACAGGTGACACGCTTTGTGATTCATCTAACCCTGTTGTTTTGGAGACAATGACTTTTCCTGAGCCCGTCATTGAAATAGCTGTTGAACCTAAATCTAAGAATGACCAAGAAAAAATGTCATCAGGTTTAGCTAGGTTAGCTGCAGAGGACCCTTCTTTTAGAGTTACCACCGATCTTGAATCTGGGCAGACTATAATGAAGGGAATGGGTGAGCTTCATTTAGATATTTTAATAGACAGACTAAAAAGGGAATTCAAAGTTGAAGCTAATATTGGAGCTCCTCAGGTGGCCTATAGAGAGACTATTACCAAGGAAGTTGAAGTTGACTACACTCATAAGAAGCAATCAGGTGGAGCAGGTCAATTTGCTAGAATTAAAATCATTTTTACCCCAGATAGTGAAGAGGGGTACAGTTTTAAAAACTCCGTAAAAGGAGGAAATGTTCCAACTGAATACATACCTGGTGTTGAGAAAGGTTTGAAAATTCAAAAGGAAACTGGTATAATTGCTGGTTTCCCAGTCATTGACTTTAAGGCTGAATTAATTGATGGAGCAAGTCATGATGTAGACTCATCTGTTTTAGCTTTTGAAATAGCTGCAAGAGCAGCTTTTAGAGAAGCCATGCAAAAAGCTGCGGCAAAATTACTTGAACCTATAATGAAGGTTGAAGTTGTAACACCAGAAGAGTACATGGGTGATATAATTGGGGATTTAAATAGTAGAAGAGGAAATGTAGGGGGCATGGACCAAAGAGGCAATGCAAGAGTTATTGATTCAATGGTTCCATTGGCAAATATGTTTGGTTATGTGAATACATTAAGATCTATGAGCCAAGGAAGAGCTCAATTTACTATGCAATTCGATCATTATGAACAAGTGCCTCAAGCAGTAGCTGATGAAGTTATAGCAAAAATGGCTTAAAAATTAATAATTATTGATTAAAGAAAGGGTACAAAAATGTCCAAAGAAAAATTTGATCGTTCCAAACCGCATGCTAACATAGGCACGATAG
>CAZCWO010000197.1:0-3666 GCA_964502335.1 uncultured Rhodobacterales bacterium
CAAATATTTTAGTTAGCCAATATTACAAACTAGGAAAATTTGATGAGATTCGAAATTTAGTTGGTGAAAAGATCAATGCACCAGATATGTCTCCACTTATATTAGCAGTATTTTCTGTTACTGAATTTGAAAGTGGAAACAAAAAGAAAGCTGCAGAATTATTCGAAAGATTTAAGTCGACAGGGAAAAGTAAAGAGGACATTATGGGCTGGTTTCCTGAAGCACCATATGCTGAAAGTTTGATTGATGTATTAAGGTCAATTGGTGATTTCGATTGAAAAAACTCTATATAATCCGCAATAAGAGCTGTTTATGAGAAAAAACGTTTATAAAAATTATAAACCAAGTCCAGATCAAATGGCTCTTTTCCCAAAAATTTCTGGAAACGAAATAAACGGTCTGGGGGAAAATAAAATAAGAAATCCCGACTATGTTTATTGGGGTAATGATCCAAATGACATACATCATGGTGATTTGCAGAAATGGTTTTATACTGTTGATCCTGGTTTGAAAGAATATGATACAATTCGAAAAGAAAGAACAAAAATATTACAAAAACCACTTACCAAAACAAGAAAAACAAAAAAAAATTTAACAATAGATAAAATTAATCATTTCTTTTCTAAATCAATAGAAAAAAAAGTTTTTGATAAAGTTGGTGTCACTAAGTTTAATCCTATTTGGTCTTTCAAAGGAATCAAAATTTCTTATAAAAACATCGTGGTTTTAGGCTTTCAACATAATTATGATAATATTAAAAAAAGCCCTGAACCAGAGGGAGGACTTGAGGTAATGCGGCAATATAAACGTGCCGCATATGGAGCAAAATATTTTGCAAATTGGTTAAGAAAAAACGGCTGGGAATCAGAACCTCTAACAGGACCAATGTCAGGTAAAATAACAATGATCCCACCTGCTATTGAAGCTGGCTTTGGTGAATTGGGAAAACATGGCTCAATCATCAATCCTGAATTTGGATCAAGTTTCAGACTTTCAGCTATTTTAACTGATTGTCCCTTGCCATATACAAAAAAACAATCACATGAGGTTGATGAGTTTTGTTTAAATTGTAAAATATGTGAAAATGAGTGTCCTCCTGAAGCGATATTCAATGAGAAAAAAACTGTTAGAGGAATAAAAAAATGGTATGTTGATTTTGATAAATGTTTGCCATTTTTTAATGAACATCAAGGTTGTGGAATTTGTATAGCTGTATGCCCTTGGAGCAGGCCTGGGATAGGGTTTAATCTTGCAAACAAACTAATGAAAAGAAAGAACAGAAAAAAATCTTCTTAATGACAGGCTTCACCATATAATTTCAAACGCCAATAGTTATAAGGTAGAGGAGTAATAAATCCAATCAAAAGCATTATTGGAATTACCCACCATTTTAATATTGCCCCTCCAGTTAAAATAACATCTGTAACGTTCATAGCAACCTCCATGGATATCATAGAAATAAAGGACATTCCTATTGCAGTCTTAAATGCAATTTTTAATTTCATTTGGCGACTTAAAATTACAGTTTCAAGAATAATAGACGTTATAAGTCCATTAATGATTGCTAAGGTCATAATCGAAATCACAGGCCAAGTAATTCCTGAGAATTGGAAAAAAGCTATGGTTCCAAAATCTCCAATGGAGCAACCCAAAAGACACCAAAAAGTATTATATGATGACCTTCTCCATGTATGCTTGCATTGCCAATTAACCGACATGCTTTTTGCAATTTCAGATATAGTAACCTCCATTAATTACTAATAATAATATATCCCACGAGACCAAAGTAAAGGTCAAATAAATACAATTAAAATAAATCAAACTCTCCAAAATTTCTATTTAAATGAAGCTAAATGTTGAGATGATTTAAGAAAAAAATATTAAGAGTATTATAATATTAGAAAACCTGTTATCAAGCGTGATGTTTCATAACAAGTTCATCAATCAAAATTTAAAAACCGCTATTATTAATAAAGGCTTTTCAAAGCTCACAGAAGTTCAAGATTTAGTAATTAATGAAAAAAACTCTGGTCGTGATCTATTTGTGAGTTCTCAAACAGGCTCAGGTAAAACACTTGCTTATAGTTTATCTATATCTGAAAATCTTTTAGTCGATCATAAAAGAAGTAAATCAAAACCAACTGGGCTAATTGTTGCTCCAACCAGAGAACTTGCACTTCAAGTGTTTGAAGAAATAAAATGGTTATATGGGAATACTGATTTAGTAACAGTAACCTCTATTGGAGGTATGGACATAAAAAAAGAAAGAATAAAAATTACTAAAAAATTTGATCTATTAATTGGAACACCGGGAAGAATTAATGATCACTTAAGGAAAAACTATCTAAATTTATCAAATTTGTCTGTATTAGTTTTGGATGAAGCTGACGAGATGTTAGACTTAGGATTCAAAGATGATTTGGACAAAATAGTTAGCTCTTCTCCTGAAAATATAAGAACTTTATTATTTTCAGCAACTTTACCTAAAAAAATAATTGCATTAGCAAATAAATATCAAAATAACCCCGTAAGGATCGAAATTTCTAATAAAAATAAACCTCATTCAGATATTGCTTATGAGAGTTATTTTTTAAATAGAAGAGACAATGAAAATGCAATATTTAATTTATTGAGATACTATGATGATAAAAATATTCTAGTATTTTGTTCAACAAGATCGTCAGTCACTCATATTCATTCAAGACTTTTAAATAGAGGGTTTGATGTTGTTTGCTTGTCAGGTGCTTTAAATCAATCTGAGCGTTTTAAAGCTTTACAATCAATGAAAAATGGAAGGTGTAAAATTTGTATTGCAACAGATGTGGCTGCTAGAGGTATTGATTTGGTTAATTTAGATATCGTTATACATGCTGACCTTCCAAGAAATTCTGAGGGTCTTCTTCACAGAAGCGGCAGAACTGGAAGAGCTGGCAATAAAGGAAAATGTATCTTATTATTTTCTCCAAATGAAATCAGACATTATGAAAGGTTAGTATCAAGTTCTGGCATCAAACCAAAATTAAATAAATTTTTATCTAGAGAAGAAATAGAAAAAAAAGATAATAAATTAATTATTGATGGGGTATTTTCAAAAAATAAAATTAAAAATGATGAACAAATCATTTTAAATAAAATAATCAATAAACATTCTCCTGAAGATATTGCTTTGGCTTACATTAGAAATATAAAGGAAAAATTATCACCCATTGAAGAAGTTGAGGATATTTCGCATGAAATAAATAATTTTAAAGAAAAGCAAAGCAAACACAACTTTAAAAGCAATAGAAAACGAACGTTTAAGTTCAAAAACAGAAGAAAAAAAATTAAATTTAGCCCTACAAAATAAGTATGGAACTAATTCTTTTTAGCACCAAACTCATCTATATTGTATTATAACTTTTATTCCCAAGCACCATGAAATTCATATGCAACAGCTGGAGTGTCACTAACCACCCAAGCATCATGACCAGGTTCTATGGAATACGCATCACCAGCACCATAAGTCATTTCAGTTCCATCATCGTGACGACATGTAATTTTTCCTTCGACAACCACTCCTAAATGCTTAGCCTGGCAACTCTCAGTTCCGACTATCGGCTTAATATCATTAGACCATTTCCACCCTGGTTGCACTGTCAATTTCATTACTTTTTGGCCCCCAACATT
>CAZCWO010000198.1:0-3652 GCA_964502335.1 uncultured Rhodobacterales bacterium
ATGCCAGGAAAATTTTGTTTAATTTGATTGACGTAATTATCAATTTCTAAAATTATCTCAAAAGGCAACCTTACTGCAATCGTTTCCATGACAGATTCTTTCTTAGGACGTCCTCGTTTATTTTTTTTCTCTTCCATATATAACGACTTTTAACTAATAAATAATTTATGTAAACATTAAACGACAAAAAAATTATTTAGTAAAATAAATTTTATAACTTTCTCTTATTGTTTTATCTAAACCATGGCTTATGTGGTTTGATTTTTTATTTTCTAGAATGTTTTTTACTTCTAAATCAGCGGTTTGAAGGATTTCAGGATTATTATTTTCTTTCCATTCCTTAGGACTAGAACGATCAGAAATTTCTGGATAAACGTATTCAGATTCCATTACTGCCAATGTTTTGTCGTGCCCTAGGTAATGGCCAGGTCCGTCTAGACAAACTTCTTTTATAGCATCAAAGGATAGTGTGTTTTTATTCACTTCTATCCCTCTTACACATCTTAAACACTGACCTAACATATCATTATCGATAATCATGCTTTCAAAGCTAAAACCGAGTAAAGATGCATGCATTCCAGCAGATTCATACACCAAATTTAATCCAGCAAGGCCTGCCATTACTGCTGTTGAACCTTTTTCATAACCTGATTGAGCATCAGGTAACTTCGAATCACACATGCCAGCCGCAGCTCCTGAAGGAAGGTTAAAATGATCAAGCATTTGTGCACATGCAGCGGATAAAAGACCTTGTTCTCCTGAACCGCCAGACATGGCGCCTGTTCTTAAATCAGATACAAAAGGCCATGTGCCTGCAATGCAAGGGTGTCCTGCTTTGATTGAATTTACATATACAAGTCCTGCAAGTACTTCAGCAGTTGACTGAGCAATTGTTCCTGCTATAGAAGCAGGCGCTGTGGCTCCAGCTTGGCCAGCTGACAATAATAATACAGGCATTCCAGCTTTTATGACTTCTTCCATAACCAGGCAACTTTCAGTAGCAAATCGCAAAGGCGGTACCACAAAAGCATTAGAATTAGAGATAAATGGTCTTTCCCTCCATTTGTCTTCTCCACCAGAAATTGTGTGCAACATTTCAATTGCTGGTTTAATAAATTCTGCCTCAGTAAAACTTACACCCACATGTTTTTGAGTTCCTGAAATACAAGCGTATAATGTATTCAAGTCCATTTCTTTTGGGTCTTCGATGTCCGTAGCTACCATTGGGCGTTGGAAAAAATGAATATTATCAAGGTTCTCTGCTATGCATGCCGCATGATAAATATCTTGTGTTTCTGAAGGTCGGTAAGTTTTATTATGAGCATCAACCACATTAACAGCGGCACCTGCAGTACCATAATGAACATGATTTTTTTTAAGGTGTAAATCATATTTAGTTATTTGGCCAAAAAGAGTAGTATTTTTTTGTGTGTCAGCTAAAGCCTTTTTTACTACGTCATTTTTGAACCTTAATCTTTTATCATCACCTAATATTGCTCCATATTGTTGCATTTTTTTTATCCCAGTATCAGGTGCTTGAGAAAGTCCTACTTCTTCTAATAATTGGAAAATAGTTTGCTCTATTGCTGCAATATCATTGCGCGAAAGTGGCTTATATAAACCGCCAACCATTCCAGGGCCAATAGGTTTAATATTATCGGGTAGCGGTGCTGACCTTTTCAGTCTTCTGGCAGTTCTGCCTCCAGACCTTTTACCCCTTCTATTAATTTCAACATCACCCATAAAACTAATTCCTTAAAGAAGATTAAATTTTAACATTATTGCTTAATGGATCATAAGCAGGTTTTAAGTAAGCGGTGGCAGAATATCTTTTGCCGGCCACATCAATCATGTAATTTCCCTTAAGATGTTCTTCTGGACTTTCACCTTTTTGTTTGCATGTCACATAACCCATTCCAACAGAAGAACCTAAATGATGCCCAAAGTTTCCACTTGTAAGGTAACCAACAATACTATCATCTTTTATTATGGGTTCATTATGATATAATAATGGTTCAGGATCGTTTAAAACAAATTGCATTAATCTTTTTTCAACACCTTCTTGTTTTTTTATGTCAACGGCATTTTTCCCAATAAAATCGCCAAATTTACTTTTGGGTTTTTGAGTTTTAACGGCAAAGCCAAGTCCTGCTTCAATTATATTGTCCTCAGTTGAAATGTCATGACCATAATGCCTATATGCTTTTTCAATTCTACAGCTATCAAGGCTGTGTAAGCCACATAACTTAATGGGCATTTCTGCACTCCTTTCTTGTATTTGTTCAAAAACATGTGCAGCCATGTCTGATGAAATATAAATTTCCCAACCTAACTCACCAACATAACTTATCCTATGAGCTCTAGCTAAGCTCATGCCTATTTCAATTTCCATGGCATGTCCAAAAGGAAAATCTTCATTATCTAAAGAGTTTAAAATTAACGGTTGAAGAAATTTACGTGAGTTGGGTCCCATGATAGATATTACTGCTTCAGATGAAGTGGCATCGTAAGAAAAACAATGCGCATCAGTTGGGATATGGTTTTTTATCCAGTTAAGGTCTTTATGTATAGTGGCTGCAGGCGTTACAATTATGAACTCATCTGATGCCAGTCTTGTAATTGTAACATCTGATTCAATGCCTCCGTCATCATTTAAAAATTGTGTATAAACTATTTTCCCAACGGGTACTGCTATGTTGTTGCCACATATTTTTTGAAGAAAGTCTTCTGAATCTTTTCCACTTAATCTGATTTTACCAAAACTGGACAAATCAAATAAACCTACAGAGTTTCTTATAGCTTTATGTTCGTCAGCGCTATTTGAAAACCAATTTTGCCTTTTCCATGAATATTTATATTTTGGTATTTTTTTCTGACTTAATTCATTTTCATTCAAAAACCAATTAGGCCTTTCCCAACCGGAAGTTTCCCCAAAGCATGCGCCTTGTTTTTCAAGATGAAAATGAATTGGGCTTCTTTTTATATTTCTTCCAGTTTCAAATTGTCTATATGGAAAATGATCAGCGTATAATAAACCTAATGTCTCAGAAACTCGGGTTCGGAGATAATTTTTATTTTTTTGAAAGGGCATCATTCTTCTTATGTCAACCTCCCAAAGATCAATAGTTGGTCTTCCTGAGTTAATCCAATCAGCCAAAACTTTTCCAGCTCCTCCAGCAGATTGGATCCCAACGGAATTAAATCCAGCTGCAACAAAAAAATTTTTAACTTCAGGAGTTTCTCCAAGAAGGTATCTGTTATCCACAGTGAAACTTTCAGGTCCATTAAAAAATGTTTTTATTCCTGCTTTATCCAGAAAAGGAAATCTCTTAACAGCTCTTTCAAGAATAGGTTCAAAATGATCAAAATCTTCTGGCAAGCTATCAAATTCAAAGTCTTCGGGTATTCCATCACCACCCCATGGTTTTGAATTTGGCTCAAAAGCACCTAATAGAATCTTGCCTGCATCCTCTTTGTAGTAAGCACATTCATCTGGGACTCTTAAAACTGGTAATTCGGGCGTTAAGTTATCAATTGGTTCGGTTACAATATAAAAATGTTCACATGCGTGTAATGGGACAGAAGCTCCGGCCATTTTGCCAATTTCTTGACCCCACATCCCACCAGCGTTGACAACATAATTAGCGCTCAT
>CAZCWO010000199.1:0-3640 GCA_964502335.1 uncultured Rhodobacterales bacterium
TAAGGGAAATTGCTGACGAAACAGTTGACCCTGATTTCTTAAGAGATGAAATAATTAAGGGCCTTCAAAAATTTAGTAATCCTGAAGTCTCAAATGAAGATGAATACGATGAACTTGAAGCGAAGAATGATAGTCAGTATTCTATTGGTGATGAGCTTGAGGGATTCAAAAATAATTCCGATCAGAATAATGAAATAAATAGTTTGCAAAGTGGATTTCAGGACGTTGAAGAAGAGTTAATCAAAGCTGAAGATTTATAATTAGCTTTTTATAAAAATGCACTATTATATTTGTATATATGGATCCTGCAAATTTAATTAAAAATTTAAAAAAATCTGATTATAAAAATAATTACAAAATAATTAAACAAGCTTGGGAATTTTCTGAAAAATCTCATAAAGGACAAAAGAGACATTCAGGGGAAAATTATTTTACTCACCCAGTATCTGTTGCTTCAATATTATCTGAACTAAACTTAGACATTAACACAATTGTAACCGGTCTTTTGCACGATGTTGTAGAAGACTGCAACGTGGAAATCAACCAGATTTCTGCTCTATTTGGGGCTGAAGTAGCCAAGTTAGTAGATGGGGTTACAAAACTATCTAAAATTGAGATGCAATCTGATAGAATCAGGCAGGCTGAAAACTTTAGAAAATTATTTTTAGCAACTAGTAATGATATTAGAGTTCTTTTAGTAAAGCTAGCAGATAGAACTCACAACATGAGAACTATTGGTGGTATTAAAAACGTTGACAAAAGGCAAAAAATTGCACAAGAAACATTAGAAATTTTTGCCCCTCTTTCTGAAAGAGTTGGATTAATCTCTCTCAAAAATGAAATGGAAGATTTATCTTTTTCTGTAGTGCAACCTCAAATGAGGAGCTCTATTATTAATAGGTTGAGTTTTCTAGAGGCGGAATCTAAAAATATTATTCCTCAGATTATTGACGAGTTAAGAGATACGCTAACTTCTAATGGGGTAAATGTCATCGAAGTTTCAGGAAGACTAAAAACTGCTTATTCAATATGGCAGAAAATGCAAAGAAGAAATGTCCCTATGGACCAACTTTCTGATATAATGGCTTTTAGAATATTAGTTGAAGATACTATGAACTGCTACACATCATTGGGATTAATCCATTCTAAATATCCTAATGTAATGGGAAGGTTTAAGGATTATGTCAGTACTAGGAAAAGAAATGGCTACCAATCACTTCATACAGATATAATTGGTCCTTTTAAGCAAAAAATTGAAATTCAAATTAAAACTCTAGAAATGCATAAGATTGCAGAAATTGGAATTGCTGCTCATTGGATTTATAAGCAGAATTTGCAAAACATTGAGAAAATTAATAATAGCTGGGTTGAAGATTTGGTTTCAATTTTAGATCAAGATTATGGGCCAGAGGATTTTTTAGAAAACACAAAACTTGAAATGTATGCAGATCAAGTTTTTTGTTTTACTCCTAACGGTGACTTGATAGCCCTTCCAAGAGGTGCTTCGCCAATAGATTTCGCATATGCAGTTCATTCTGATATTGGGCATACATGTATAGGAGTAAAGATAAATGGTAAAACTAGACAATTAAAAACATTATTAGAAAATGGTGACCAAGTTGAAATTCTTCGTTCTCAAAACTCAACTCCAATGCCAGAATGGGAAAACTATGTTAAAACTGGGAGAGCAAGAGCAGGGATAAAAAAGTTTGTAAGACAAAAAATTCAAGAAGAATTTTCTAATGTTGGTCAGGCAATTTTAGAAAAACATTTCAGGCAAATTAATAAAAATTTTGACATAAATAAAATATTAAAAAAACTTCAAAATTATTCAAAAGATGAATTTTCTAAACCAATAGATATATTTTCTAGCATAGGCAATGGTTCTGTTGATCCTTCAAAAATAATTAATTTTTTATATCCAAAACTAAAATATAAAACTTCTAACAAAACTATTTCCTTTCAAAATACTAAAAATAAAAATTATTCAAACAAAGACAATATACTTCAGATAAACGGTTTAATACCTGGTATGGCAGTGCATTTTGCTAAATGTTGCTCTCCTCTTCCAGGAGAAAACATTATTGGAATTGTTACAACTGGTAAGGGCATTACTGTTCATACTATTGATTGTAATACTTTAGAAAAATTTTATGATATACCTGAAAGATGGTTGGATATTCATTGGGATAAAGATGGCACAGCATATCATGTGGGAAGAATAAATATTGTAATTAGTAATGAGCCTGGAAGTCTTGCATCAATAACTAATCAAATTTCACAATATGGAGGGAATATTAGTAACTTACAATTAGTAAATAGAGAAACAGATTTCTTTAGATTTTTAGTTGATATAGAAGTAAAAGATTTAGGTCATATCACAAATGTGATTATGGAATTGCGGTCTAACTCTTGCGTGGAATCAGTTGATAGATATCGGGGCTAAATTTGGAGGGAAAGATATTTTAATGCACATTAATGTATCTAGTTTATATAGATTTGTTCGGCAGCAATTAATTAGATTGAAACGTCTTAAAGCAAGTCCTCATCAAATTGCTCTTGGTTTTTCTTTGGGAGTATGGTGTAACTTTACACCGGTTATAGGGGTTCATATATTAATGTCTTTTTTTCTAGCCTTTTTGTTTAGGGCTAATATTATTTCTTCATTAGCGGGAGTACTAATTACTGGTTTGCCTTTTATTTTTCCATTTTTTTGGCTCGCCAGTTGGTATGTTGGGTCAAAACTTATATTTAATAGTTTTAGCAATTCAAACTTTCTAGAAGATACAAGCATATTAAATAATTTGACTGAATATTTTGCAGAAATGTTAGTTGGCAGTATTTTATTGTTTCCGATTGTTGTAGTGTTTTTTTATTTTCCAATAAAAATGATTATTCAAATTTGGCAGAGTAAACGAATGCATAGAACGGAGAAAAAAGTTGAGTAATTTACGATTGGGCATCAATATAGATCATGTAGCAACAATTAGAAATGCAAGAGGAGGATCTCATCCTGATCCTATAGAAATTGCAAAATTAGCTATAGAATGTAATATTGATAATATTACAGCACATTTAAGAGAAGATAGAAGACATATCCGTGATGATGATATAAAAAGACTCCTGAATGAAGTTAAAATACCCCTTAATTTTGAAATGGCTGCAACTGATGAAATGGTTAATTTTGCCATTGAAAATCTTCCATTCGCATGTTGTATTGTCCCAGAAAGAAGGCAAGAAATTACTACTGAAGGTGGTTTAAATTTAAATATTAATGAAAATATGATTAGGAAGCAGGTGTTAAGATTAAAAAAAGTAGGTATACTTTGTTCACTCTTTTTAGATCCTGATATTGATCAAATAGAAATAGCTAAGCAGGTAGGAGCTGATTCAATTGAAATACATACTGGAAAATTTTGTAACATGCAAAACGATGAGGATGCATTAAATGAATTAAATAATATTAAAAAAGCTTCTAAATATGCGAAATCTATCGGTTTAGAAGTCCACGCTGGACATGGATTGACATTTAATAACGTTTTTGAAATTGCGAAAATAATAGAAATAAGTGAACTCAATATAGGTCATTTTATTATAGGAGAATCAATATCTATTGGTATTAAAGAAACTATTAAAAAAA
>CAZCWO010000200.1:0-1246 GCA_964502335.1 uncultured Rhodobacterales bacterium
AAATATCAATCATATACAGCCTTTGTTCATGATATGTTCTTTATATCATTAAATGAAAAATATCAACCTTATATTCAAAAAATAATTATTTTTTGAATTATAAAAGATTAATAAAACTAGCAATTAACCCAATAAAACCACCAAATACACCCCCCCAGATTACTAGCCAACCAAGGTGATTATCTATTATATCTTTGATCATTTTTTTGATGTCATTAGGAGACAGTTCATTCAATCTGTTATCAACTAAATGTTCAATGTCATTATGTAAATTATTTACAACCTTTTTATCCAGTTTTGTTTCTTTTTGAGTTTCAAGCATATTTGAAACTAAAGTTTCTAATTTATTGATTATGGGCTTTCTAAGAGGTTCTAACGCCTTTCTTCCTCCTACCATAGAAAGCATTTTTCCTAGTTGTGATTTTTCAATTGAGACTGTTAAACCTTCAAAAATATTATTATAATTAATATTCGTCTTTATTGTTTTGATTGATTCTGCTCCAAAATTACGAGTAAATGTTTCAATGTTCTGTGTTGTAAAGAATTCTTCCAAAATTAATTCTTTAATGGCAGTTTTGAAAAAACTAAAATTTTTTGGAATTATACCAGAACCATAAATAAAAGGGATCTTTTCAAATAACATATGTATTGCTATCCAGTTTGTAATGCCTCCTGATAAGCTGAATAAGCCGATCATTAGTATTATATTATTCTCGAATGGGTTCAAAAAACCAACTATTGTTATTAATAAAGCGATTAAATTAGTTACATTTGATTTATTCATGATGTTTCTTCTATTAATATTAAAAAAAGATAAAATAAATTTGCTATTCCTTAACCCAGATACTTGACAAATTTAGTGTAAAAGATATATTTCGGCGTTCAAACTATTTTAAGGTGCTAAATAAGAAATATTATAAATTTTTATTTTAGAAACCAAGGAAAAATTAAAAATGTATGCTGTTATTAAAACCGGTGGCAAACAATACCGTGTAGAAAATGATCAAAAAATCTTAGTAGAAAGAATAAATGCTGATGAAGGTACGATTGTTACTTTGCCAGATTTGTTAATGGTTGTTGATTCTGGAAAAATTTCAAAAGGAAGCGAATTACAAAACATGGCGGTATCAGCGACAGTTATACGTCAGACACGTGGGCCAAAGATTATTACTTTAAAACACAGAAGAAGAAAAAACTCTCGACGCGTCAAGGGTCATAGGCAAGACTTAACATTGCTTAAAGTAGT
>CAZCWO010000200.1:1346-3550 GCA_964502335.1 uncultured Rhodobacterales bacterium
AAAAAATTTGGTGGTGAAAAAGTTTTAGCTGGTAATATTATAATCAGGCAGAGGGGAACTAAAGTACATCCAGGAGAAAATGTTGGGATGGGTAAAGACCATACTCTTTTTGCTTTAACTGAAGGTGTTATCAAGTTTCGTCAAAAATCTAGAGGTAGAATGTTTGTTAATGTTTCTACTGAAACTAGAGCAGCTGAATAAAAATTAAATATTTATCTCTAACCGTTTAGGCGGTTAAAATGAAATTCCTTGATGAAGTTAAAATATATTGTAGAAGTGGTAATGGAGGTCCCGGTGCAGTCAGTTTCAGGCGTGAAGCCAATGTTCCTTTTGGAGGGCCAGATGGTGGAGATGGTGGAAAAGGTGCTGACATAATCGTCGAATGTGTTGAAGGCCTTAATACACTAATCGATTTCAGGTATAAACAACATTTTAAAGCTGAAACAGGACACTCAGGGGCTGGGAGAAATAAATCTGGTCACAGTGGAAGTCCAACTGTAATTAAACTACCCTTAGGAACGCAAATACTTTCTGAAGACAAAGATACATTATTAATTGATCTGGTTAAAATTGGGCAAAAAGAAATTCTTCTTGAAGGAGGAAAAGGAGGCAAAGGAAACGCTTGGTTTAAATCCTCAACCAGACAAAGCCCTAGGTATGCTCAACCAGGTATTTCTGGAGAAGAATTATGGGTTTGGTTTCGTTTAAAATTAATTGCTGATGCGGGATTGATAGGGCTTCCTAACGCAGGAAAATCAACATTTCTTTCTGCTGTAAGTGCTGCAAGGCCAAAAATAGCTAGTTATCCATTTACAACGCTACACCCAGGATTAGGTGTAGCAGAAATTGATGATCATGAATTTATTATTGCGGATATTCCAGGCCTTATAAAGGGGGCTCATTTGGGTGTGGGTCTTGGAACGAAGTTTTTAGGACATATAGAGAGATGCAAAGTTCTTTTGCATTTAGTTGATTGCTGTGATGAAGATCCTGTAGAATCTTGGAAAGTTGTTCAAAAAGAAATAACTCAATACGGAGCTGAATTAGAAAGTAAAAAATGTATAACTGTTTTAACTAAATCAGATGCATTTTTAGATGAGCTAACTTTAGAAATTCTTCAAAAATTGAAAAAAGCTGGGGCTAAAGATGTAATATATATATCATCACTTTCTAAAAAAGGGATACCTGATCTTTTAAGAAAAGTATCTAAAATTATAACTGAGTTTAAAGACTAAAAAATAAATTGTATGACTAAAATTGGATAGTTAATAAAATATATGTTAAGTCTTTCTCTTAGGATTAAGCTAAAATAAAGCCCAGATTAAGAAATTTATGAGTAAAGTAACTAAATCCCCAAAAATAAAACTTAATACTGAGGAAGACTTTAATAAATTCTTTTCAAGCTACAAAAGAATAATAATAAAGGTTGGAAGTTCTCTAATTGTCGATAAAAAAACAAGTAAGATAAGAAGTGATTGGCTAGAAGCATTTAGTAGAGATATTTCATCCTTATTAAATATCAACAAAGAAATCATCATAGTATCTTCAGGTGCAATTGCACTTGGTCGAAATTCAATTAATTCACATAACAATACTTTGAATCTTCAGGAAAACCAGGCAGCAGCATCAGTTGGTCAAATTGAACTAGCTTATTCATGGAAAGATGCCCTTGAAAAAGAGAAAATCAAATGTGCGCAAATTTTACTTTCTCCAGATGATACTGAAACGAGAAGACGGCATCTAAATGCAAGAGCTACAATTGCAACACTGATAAAATCAAAAATAGTACCTGTTATAAATGAAAATGATACTGTAACTACAAGTGAAATTAAATTTGGTGATAACGACAGATTAGCTGCTAGAGTTGCGCAAATGTCTTCTTCTGATTTATTAATTTTATTATCTGATATTGATGGGTTATATGATAAAAACCCATATCAGCATGAAAATTCCAAACATATTCCAATAGTTAATGAAATTACTGACAAAATTATAAATATGGCAGGCTCCTCTCACTATGAGCATGCATCTGGTGGAATGATAACTAAATTAGAAGCAGCCAAAATTACTAGATTATCGGGTTGCACCCTTATAATATGCAATGGTGAGAATAAACACTCTATTTTGAAATTGTCTCAGGGATGCAGACATACTATTTTTAGAGTAAATGACACTCCATTAACAGCTCGAAAAAAATGGATTGC
>CAZCWO010000201.1:0-3537 GCA_964502335.1 uncultured Rhodobacterales bacterium
CATTCGATTGTTATCTAGTTTTAAGAGGAATTAAAACACTAGCTGTGCGTATGGACCGCCACTGTGAAAATGCCAAAGCAGTTGTTAATTTTTTGATCCAACATCCTAAAGTCAAACAAGTTTTCTATCCCGGCCTTGAAGGTCATAAGGGGCACGCTATTGCTAAACATCAGATGAAAGATTTTGGGGGAATGGTCTCATTTACTGCTTCTGGAGGTCGCCAAGAAGCGGAAAAAATTTCTGCTTCTACAAAAGTTTTCACATTGGCTGAATCTCTTGGAGCAGTTGAATCTTTAATCGAACATCCTGGAGCAATGACACATGCATCAGTTGCGGGTTCTCCACTCGAAGTTCCTGACGATCTAATACGTATTTCGATTGGTATCGAATCGATAGAGGATCTTTTAGAGGATCTCGAAAATGCGCTTTCTGCGTCTTAACTTCCCTGATACTTTTAAATTTCCGATTTTTATGTATTGTGCATTATCGGTATTTTTTCAGATCATCCATCGTCAGTAGGGGAAACATGGTCCGAGCACGCACTTAGAGCTTTAAAAATTTCGTATTCCATGGCGGCAGCATCAGTTGCTGCGCTTTTTCATGCTGTTTTCCCTTTTCTTTTTGAAACAACAGCAAGTCAGACCATAAAAAGACTGAACAACGAAATAGAGGATCTTGAAGCTGAAAGTGACAACGAATCTTAAGAATTAGATTTTTCTACGGCTTTCGCCATTCCACCACAATTTTGGTTTTAGTCTTTCTCCGTAACCTAAGAGCCCATTAAGCATTAACATTATGTTTCTTAATTTTGTAGAAGCTAGACGTAAACCTATTTTGTGACGAAACTTTGTGAAGTCTTTGTTGTAAGGGCAAACTCGCATACAAATCATGCAATCACTCACTATTTTGCCCCAATAAGAGAAACATTTCTCTCCGTCAACTGACCATTTTTTTACACCCGAAATTGAGGATAAATTCAATTTTACTGGTGAAGGTTCACCATCAGGTATCGCCTTAGGTGGGCATGCATTCGTGCACTTTCTACACTTTTCACAAAATTTTGTAACACCGAACTCAATTTGATTATCAAATGCCATTGGAGCATTTGTGAAAATTTTGCCAAACCGAACTCTTGGTCCAAATTCACGCGTTATTACCATGCCATGTCTGCCATATTCACCTAGTCCAGCTTGAATTGCTAAAGGAATTGCTAGAGCCGTGTCATTTAAACTTGGTACCGCTAAATAACCGAGATTCAAAAGCCATTGAGCTGTCGCTAAAAGTACCAGCGCATCTTTTGAATAACCGAGACCTACCGCTGCACCTGAAAGTGCTGAAGGAACTGTATCAACAAGGTCATGATCCATAGCTTGACCAATGACTATGACGCCTTGAAGATTTTCTGGGAGATCAACCGGAAGACCTTCAGGTTTTCCTTCACTAGAACTTCGTGCATACCGTTGGGTGTAAACCCACCTTTCATCAAATTTACAAATACCAACTAAATCAGCACCAAAAAGTTTTGATACTTGTTTAATAGTCTTTGAAGCTTGTTCCGGACTTCCCAAATCAAAAGCCTCATCTGGACCCTGACGTAACTGGCTTAATGGTGAAAGAAAGCCGTCTCTTAGATCATCTGCGTCTCGCATTTCAGCAAATACATCTGCAACATGCCAAGCGGCATTTCTAATGGCGTAATCCCTCTGTTCAAAGCCAGATGCATTCCGCCATTTTTTTAACGGTTCGCGGTGCGATCTAAAAAATTCACGCGCACCATCAGTAGCAATGTCAGAATCCCAAAAAGCACGATTAAAAACATCGTTTACTTGATTGAATCTCTCAAAATTTTCTTGTACTTCCCAAGACGGACCCTTTATTAGATTCGACAATTATTTGAATCCAAGAAAATAAAAACCATTTAGTCTTCCCCCTAAAAAAATTTTAAACTTAAAATTTTCCTAAAACTAATCCTAGAAGCACTGTTACTTAGAGGAAAGTTTTCAAAAGAATCATTCAGGATTTTTAAGATTGATCATCCCTTCGGCAGTAGCTAAGAGATTCACTAGAGGGCCTTCGGGGGTTTCAGGTAACCATTCGCTCAGTTCTGAAAAAAAACTATCCATCAAAGGATGCTCAGACAATGGATTTTGTTCATTTTGATCTGTTTCTAAATCAAAAAAGATGTCCGGCATGCCAAGGAAATGTACAAGTTTGCCTCTGTTATCACGATGAACAATCAAACGACATTCATTTAATGGAAGTCCAATTCTCTCAGCAAATACTCTAAAATCGAATTCCCAATGAACAGTTTGTCTCCACTCAGTTGGCTTTCCCCCCTCTAGGAACGGCCTAACTGAGTTTCCTTCACATTGTGCAGGAGTTGATAACCCTGCTAGATCTAATAAAGTCGGCATCACATCAACGTTCTCTGTAAATTCTTCGATAATTAAACCTTTAGGACCCTCTAAGGCTGGATATCGAATAATCATGGGGATATGAAAAGCTTGCTCATGAAAACCAAACTTGGAAACTAAACCATGATCGCCTAATAGTTCGCCATGATCTGATGTAACCAAAACAATCGTTTCATCAGCCAGTTCTTTTTCATCTAGAAATCCGATTAATCTGCCTATTTGATCATCTACTTCAGTGACCATGCCAGAATAAGTCGCCTTCAATTGAAGCCTGTCAATTGGTTCCGATGGAGCTTTGAAAAAATCAATTGTAGAAAGTGAATCTATAAACGGGTGATCGCTACCACTAGGACTAATGGGTTCATCAAAATCTGCGGGATCGTATAAATCGTTGTATGGTGCGGGCACAACGAACGGTGGATGTGGCCTTAATATTGAAACATGCAAGAACCATGGTTCGTTTACATTTTCTAACCGATCGATAACTTCCCCAACAACAAAAGCGGTTTCAGTCTCATTTGTCTCATACGGTGATGGAGGCCATGTTTTTCCTCTCCCATGAGGGATTTCAATTTTCTCATCTCCTTTCAGGAACTTCTCTCTATCCGAAATGTCATAACCTTTTTCAGAAAGCCATTGGTACCAAGCATCTCTATCTTCTGGAAGTGGAAGTGCCACATTAAAACCTGGTAAATGGCCTTCATAAGTTAAAAGACGTGGATCATTTTCGTCTACTGTTCGAGGATCAATAGTTGTATCTGTATATCCGAACAGTAAGGGATCATAACCAGCCGCACGAAACTCTTTAGCAACATTTGTAAATTTGTCATCAAGAGGGGTCCCATTAAAGACTGACTGATGAGTATGTAAGTATGTCCCTGTTAATAAACTTGCGCGACTGGGTCCACATGGCGAAGCTTGAGTGAAATGATTCGCAAATCTAACGCCCTGAGAAGCTAGTGCATCTAAGTTAGGTGTCTTAACAATACGTTCTGAACGCGATTCAAGACAATCTGCTCTTAACTGATCAATGGTTACAAATAAAATGTTTGGTTTCTTCATTACTGCTCAAACAAATCTTTTCAGATACAAAAGCATGTGTCCTGATCGGGCTTCAAGGTAA
>CAZCWO010000202.1:0-3529 GCA_964502335.1 uncultured Rhodobacterales bacterium
TTTTCCGTTGAAGTAGTCTTTAACTGAATTATTTTCTTTGCTTGCAGCCAACAATAACTTTCCACTAACAGGTTCTAAATGCCGTGGATCGCAACTCGAAACAACCTCTTCTTCCAATAGATCATTTTGGATGTTAGTTAGTTTAAGAAACACTTGGTTTTTTTGAGCATTAAAACCAAACTCTAAATGATACCAGTTCTTAATTTTAATAGTTTTTGAAATACTTAAAATCACATCAGAAAATTCACATGTAAGTTTACTTTCTTTGCTGATGAAAAGTTTTAGATTGTTAATGTAGATTAATGTTTGAACATTATTTTTACTTAAAGTATTAAAGAAGTTTATACTAAATCTAAAACTAGTGTTTATAGGTAATAAAATTTGATCCTTAGAAATTGCATATGATCCAGGATAGTGGTTTTGTTTTCTAGACTTGAATGATTGTGTTGGGAAAAATTTTTCAGCACTTTCTTCAAAAATGCCGACCCCTTTTGGGTTGGGGTCTGATGAATAGGACCTAAACAAGCTTGCTGTAAAACTAGCAGAATTTTCAGAAGATACTTTAAAACTAATTGTTTCTTCTGGTCTAACTGACAAACGATCGCTGTAACCAATTAAAGGAATTGTTTTTAATTTTTGGGTCATAAAATTTTCCAATATTAGAAATTGAATATTAGACAACAATTTGATTTTTGCAAAAAATAACTTAGTTTTCTAGAAAGAAGGGGCTGGCAATCCTTCCATTTGTATGTCAATTACAGTTGTCTTTTTAGATAAAACTACTTTGTTAATTATATTTTCAAGTTCATCGATTGATTGAATAAAATATCCTTGGCAGCCCATGCCTTCTGCAATCTGGTCATACCTTGTTAGGTTGTCAAGCATGCAATACTTAGCTCTATTTTGGCCATACTCCCTAATTTGAATTTCAACCTCCGCTCCCCATCTTTGATCATTTCCAATTATATATATAATTGGTAAGTTATGTCTTCTAGCAGTTTCCCATTCAGCTATTTGAAACCCTGCTGTTCCATCACCCATAAAACATACTATGATTTTACTTGGATTAGCGAATGAAGCTCCTATTGATTGTGGCGTTGCTCCGCCAATTGCGCCAGAAGGACCATTAGTTATAATTTTTGATTTGGGTATAATCGATTGGGCCCACTGCCCAAATTCACCACCATCAGAAATGTAGATTGCATCAGTATTATTTTCAATTTCATTAACAACTATCTTGCATAAATCATAAGGTTTTAGTTTATCATTTTTGGTCGTAGGTTTGTTAGGTCTTGAAGCTAACAAATTTTTTACATGATTTAACCAAGATCCATAATTTTGGTTATGTTTTAATTTGCATATACTTGCAATTGCATTTGTAGATTCTGCATTAAAGTTTATTAAGGTTCTATCTTTAAGCATTTCATTTGCATGGTTAATGGATGCATTATTATGTGAGATATATATGATGTTATCAGATGGAATTCTTTCCTTTGAACCAAAACCTAGAGTAAAATCAATATCTTTATCAATAAAAATTATAAGGTCAGCCTCTTTTAAAGCGAGCTTAATTTTACCAAGGGCTGGATCATTGCTTCCTCTTGGACTGCTCATTGTGATTATTGGAATCTTTGTTGAAGAATATAATCTTTTATATAAATCCTTATTCCTGCTTTCAGATAAAGAGGGGCCTGTAATTATTAACGGTTTTTGACTTTTATTTAATAATTTTTCAATAACTGATAATTTATCTGAATCGATCATTATATTATTGGGTTCTGATATATTTATGTTTTGAGGAGGGACTTTTACAATTGTTTCATTTAAGATATCAAATGGCAGGGCAATGTGAACTGGGCCAGGCCTACCTTTTCGTGTTAAAGAAATTGCTTCTGTGACTTCCTTGCCAATGAGATTAGCATCTTCAATGCGCCAACTTTTTTTTACTAATTCTTTTGAAATTTTTGTTTGGTTTAATTCTTGAAAAGACATTAGTCCATTTTGACTTAAAGGACTATCTCCAGACAAAAGTAAAACTGGAGATTGATTAGCTTTAATTGCATAAAGAGGACCAAGTGAATTAGTAAATCCAGGTGCAGCGGTTACTAATGCAATTCCAGTATTGCCACTAGATTGAGCATATCCATCAGCCATAAAAACAGCAGAAGCTTCATGTCTGCAATGAATGATTTCCAAATCAAAATCTATAACAGAATCAAATATAGGCATTATTTGATTACCAGATAGAGAAAAAATTTTGTTAATGCCGGAATTAACAATACTTTTGATAAGTAGGTCTGAAGCTCTCATGTTTATTTGGTTTCCTTTATATTGGTATATCGCCTTTAATTGTTACTCTTCTGCCTTTTCTTTCATTAGGCCAGTAATCCCATATAGCCCTATGCATTGCACATCTATTATCCCAAAAAGCCATATCATTTTTTGACCATTTGTATCTAATTTGAAAATTGACGTGTTCACAATGTTCAAATAAAAAGTTAAGAATTGAAGAACTTTCTTCCTTATTCATTCCTTCTATGCCTGTTGTAAATGTACGGTTTACATAAATAGCTTTTTTCCTTGTTATGGGATGTGTCCTTATAAGAGGATGCTTGGCTGTAGGAGTTAAAATTTTATTTTCAGAAATTCCTCTATCTGTGTATCTTCCTTTATAAATATGCTCAGATTCGTGAATAGCCACTAGACCATTCAAAAGTATCTTATATTTTTCTCCTAACGCATCATAAGCAGCATACATATTTGAGAACATTGTATCGCCACCAGTTTCGGGCAGTATGTGGATTTGCAGCATGGTGCCTAAGGGAGGTATAACGTCGCAAGAAACATCTGAGTGCCAAAATTCTCCATTTGCAATTTTACTGTCTTTATGAGCATGGATTTCAAATATTTCAGGAAAACCTTTCATTGTTGGAGCAGCAGGATGACTGTGCAATTCACCAAATTTTTTACCAAAATCAATTTGAACTTGGGGAGGAATTTCATTTTGATCTTTAAAAAACAAAACCTGGTAATCAAGAAATGCTTGTTGTATATCATTAAACTGTTCTTCAGTTATATTGTTTGAAAGGTCTATACCAGTAATTATAGCTCCTAAAATTGGAGAAACTTTTTCAATAACTATACCAGAAGCTTTCTTTATCATTACTTTCTCAACATTAATTTCTTGCAATTTGTTATAACAAATTTATTAATAAACCGCGAGCCTATTTATAGAAAATAATTATTACTAATTTGGAAATGATCAACAAATAATTTTATTAAATGAGAAAAAAGTATTTCGCAAATTTCATTTAATTATATATTTTATATTTAACTGATTTTTTATTATCTTAACATTCCCAACCTATAGAAACTGGAATCTAAACCATGGAAATCAATAGTGAATTATATTCTTTGATGGGTTGTGTTTTTTTGATTGCAGGAACAGTCCAAGGTTTATTTGGTATGGGACTCCCAGCAATTGGGATTACACTTCTTTCAGTTTTTATTCCTCCAATGCCTGCAATAG
>CAZCWO010000203.1:0-3526 GCA_964502335.1 uncultured Rhodobacterales bacterium
TAATAAAAAGCCCTTGACCCATTTCAGTGCCTCCATGTCCTAACCTTATACTTCCGTCTGTATAAACATGGACTAAAGCTCCTGCTTGATTAAGTTCAGTTTTATTAAATGAAATGCCAAATTTAATAGCGGTTGATGATAATCCCTTTCTTAAAGGAGACCCATTAAGTTCTTGTTTTTCATTATAAAGTTTTATCTCTTTTTTTCTTTTTGAGTAATTAGAAATTCTAAAAACCTCATTCATTACTTCAGTATAACGATTACTATCTAATACGGTTTGCTGGTAAGGTGTTTTAAGTCCATTTCTGGTGGAATAAATGTTCATCAGTCTTATTTCATCTATAGGTTTGCGAAGTTTTCGAGAGATTTCATCTATAATGGTTTCAATGGTAATTATCCCTTGTGGCCCACCAAAACCCCTGAATGCAGTATTTGAAACTGTATTTGTTTTACAACAATAACCATTGATTGTTATATCTTTTAAAGAATAGCAATTGTCTATATGTGTCATTGCCCTTGTCATAACAGGGCCAGAAAGGTCTGCAACATTTCCTGCTCTACTTAATAAATCAACTTCTAAGCCTTCAATTTTACCGTTTCTTTTAAAACCTACTTTGTAAATAGAAAGAAAGTCATGCCTTTTACCGGTAGCAAGCATGTCATCTTTCCTCGTCAGCCTTAATTTTGTTGGTTTTTGGATAATCCACGAACATAATGCTGCAATACTTGCTATTATACTTGCTTGACTTTCTTTGCCCCCAAAACCGCCCCCCAATCTTCTAACCTTAGATGTAATTTTTGATTGTGGTATCCCTAAAATACTAGAGACACAATGTTGCACTTCAGTAGGGTGTTGAGTTGAAGACCAAATAGTCATTTGCTTTTCTTCATCTGGAATTGCTAAGGCAATTTGTCCCTCAAGATAGAAGTGGTCTTGACCACCAATATTGATTTCTCCTTCTAAATAACATTCTGAATTTTTAATTTTTTCTTTAGAATTACCTTTAACTAACTCCATTTTTGGCATAACTAATGAATTCACTTTTAAGGATGTTCTCAAATCATAAATGGGCTCATCATCATCTACAATTTCTACATTTACTAATTTTGACGCCTGTTGAGCTAGATCATGTGTTTTAGCTATTACAACAGCTATTGGTTGTCCTACATAAGCAACTCTATTTTCTGCCAGCGCAGGTTCATTGTGAATAATTGGACCAATCTTATTCTCACCAGGAATATCTTTGTAAGTCAAAACTTCCTCAACACCCTTTAATGACAAAGCTTTATCTTTATTTATTTTTGCAATTTTTCCACAAGGCGCAGGGCTCAAAACTAATGCTAAATGATAGGTATTTTTTGGTGTCAAAATATCATCAATATATTTGGCTTCTCCAGTCGTTTGCCTGAGTGCACTATCATGATTAATTGATTTGCCAACGGAATTTAAATTTGATATTTCATTCATCAATTTTTACTTTCATTACCTCAATTGCAATATCATTATTTAGAAGCTTATATAATAGTCTCTTTATGAGACCAAAGGCTAGATTAACTCTATAATCCGCACTTCCTCTCAAATCAGATAATGGCTTTATAGACTTCTTTGTTATTTCTAATATTTTAGTATGATCTTGATCTGGTTTAATTCCTATAAATGAATTTTCAATTTCTTTGCTTCTAAATGTTGTGGCTGACAATCCACCAAAACAAATTCTACAAGATTGAATTATATTATTTTCTCCCATGCCGATTAATGCTGCCATAGAAACCGTTGAGATGTCTTGATCATACCTTTTGGACACTTTCCAAGCATAAAATTTTTTATCATTTGATGGTATAGGTATATTAATTGAGGTCACTATGTCATTTGGATTTAAAACAGTTTTTCTATAATCGGAAAATAAATCTTCAATAGCTAAATATTTATTCTGATTATTAGAGAAAATTTCTATTGAAGAGCCTAAAGCCATTAGAGAAGGGGCCGCATCACCTATAGGAGATGCAGTACATAAATTTCCTGCAATTGTAGCTTGAGATCTAATTTGTGAAGAGCCAAATCTTCTTAATATTTCTGCAAATGGGTAAAAATATTTTTCGAATAAAGGTAATGATTCTTCTAAAGTGACTGATGAACCAATCTGGATTTCATTTTGTCCTTCATCAATTCTTAATAATTCTGGTATTCTATTTAGTAAGATATAATTTAATTTTGTTTCAGTATCTTGAGATTGTAAATTTAAATCTGTACCGCCTGATAAATATTTAACATTCTCATGATTTAAAGAGATATTATAAGCCTCTTGAAGTGTTTTGGGATAGTAAAATACTGCTTTTTTTCCTTCAAATTTATCATTGTTGTTCCATTTTGTACATTCTTTAAAGTTGTGCTTAAATTTAATATTTTTAACGGAATCCATTATTGGTCTATATCCAGTACACCGACACAAATTTCCTGCTAATGCATCATGGATTTCATTTTCTGTAGGTTTGTTGTTTTCATAAAGTAGTCCTGTTATTGCTATTACAAATCCTGGTGTACAAAAACCACATTGACTTGCTCCTAAGTTAGCTAGAATCTTTTGAACAGAACTTGGATTTTTTTGGTTTCCCAATCCCTCAACTGTAACTATCTCAGAACCTGAAACTTGACCTAATTTTAATAAACATGAATTAGCAGGTTTAAACTTACCTCCCCTAACAGGGGAAATTAAAATACTGCATGCTCCGCAATCCCCTTCGGCACAACCTTCTTTAGTTCCCTTTAGTTCTCTATCTAAGCGTATCCAATCTAAGACAATAGTATTTGGATTGGACTTAGATATATCAATTTTTTTATTATTTAAAACAATGCAATTATTATTCATATAAACTTAAATTAGATTTTAACATTTGTGTTATCAAACCAATATTTACTGAGGTTATTATTAACTTTAAATTTTGAATTATTTCTATCTACCACTAAAAAATCTTGGGTTTTTTCGAGTGTAATAAGTGGGTGGTGCCACGTGCCAGGATAATAATTTACACCTTGTTTATTGTTTGCAACAAAACATTTAATATCATTAATTTCAGGTTTTTTTTCATTGCCCTTACACACTATTACTATCCAATCGTTTCCGTTCAAAGGCATAAAAGATTGACTAGCCAGAGGATGACATTCTAACATGTTAATTATTAGAGGAAGTGGCCTTTGAATGCCCTTAAAGATTGAAATTGATGGGCCTTCATTATTTTTTTCATTTGAAATGTAATTGCTAATATCATACCGCTTAGTAAAGCCATCATTAATAGTTTCCATATTTTTGTGAGTTTCTATTGAAATCACATCGCCGTAGTGTTTGAAATTTTCTTTAGTCAATTTTTTTGAAATTATTTCCATCATTAAAACCTAATGACTCTATATGAACAATTAATCGGTGAAATGCTACTTTTCATTTTTTAAATCTAAATTATAAGGAAAATTATTAATCCAAAACTTAGCAATATCAACTCTTTTTGAATTCGATATATCATTAAAATCAAT
>CAZCWO010000204.1:0-3482 GCA_964502335.1 uncultured Rhodobacterales bacterium
GTTGCAAGTGATACCTGACCTCTCTAGAGCATCCTCGACAATATTGCCTGTTAGCCCTTTAGGTCTTAAATCAACCAAAACAACATGCGTATCAGTTCCACCACTGACTATATTCAATCCTCTACTAATAAGCTCCTCTGATAAAACTCTTGCATTACTTAAAACTGATTTAATATATGACTTAAATTCAGGCTTTAAAGCTTCACCAAAACCAACAACTTTTCCTGCAATGGCATGCATTAATGGGCCCCCTTGCAAACCTGGAAAAACAGCAGAGTTTATTTTTTTTGAAATTTCTTCATTATTAGTAAGGATCATCCCCCCCCTACCACATCTGAGCGTTTTATGAGTTGTTGAAGTAACTACATGAGCGTGAGAAACAGGGCTAGGATGATCACCTGTTGCTACTAAACCTGAAATGTGGGCCATATCCACCATAAGTTTAGCTCCACATTTATCTGCTATTTCCCTAAATTTCTTAAAATCAAGAGTTCTTGGATAAGCTGAACCTCCTGCAATAATTAATTTGGGTTTATGTAAAATTGCATCTTTTTCTAATTGGTCAAAATCAATTAGGGCGTCTTGTTTCCTAACACCATACTGTATAGCATTAAACCATTTTCCAGATAAATTGGGAGGTGCACCATGAGTTAAATGACCTCCTGCAGCTAAAGACATTCCTAATATAGTATCACCGGGCTCCAATAATGACATGAAAACTGCTTGATTTGCTTGAGCCCCAGAATGTGGTTGAATATTAGCAAAATCACAGCCAAAGATCTCTTTTACTCTATTGATTCCAATGGTTTCTAAAAGATCAATGTATTCACAGCCTCCATAATATCTTCTACCAGAATAACCTTCAGCATATTTATTAGTCAAAATACTACCTTGAGCATCTAAAACCGCCTTTGAAACAATATTTTCAGAAGCTATTAATTCAACCTGTTCCTTTTGTCTTGTTAATTCTTTATCGATTGCATCAGATATTTCGGGATCCGATATAGACAGTTTGGTATTAAAAAAGCCATCCATTAATTTTACTCCATGTTATAATATAGGTGGGTTTGACAACTTTTTTACTCGATTTTTATGTCTACCACCTTCAAAATTTGTACTCAAAAATTTATTAATATATTCTATTGCTAAATCTTTACTAATTAACCTGGCCCCTAAGACTAAAATATTAGCATCATTGTGTAACCTAGCTAATTCACAAGACAATACGTCATTACAAAGAGCTGCTCTAATATGCGGAAATCTATTGGCAGCAATACTTATTCCTATTCCAGATCCACAAATTAAAACACCATAGTCAATTTTTTTTTCTTTTAATAATTTGGCAACCTTGAATGCATAGTCTGGATAGTCAACAGCTTCATTTTTATCTGTTCCTAAATTGATCACTTTATAATTATGATTTTGCAAATAATCTAATATAGAAATTTTTAAATCAGTTCCAGCATGATCATTAGAAATAGCAATTTTCAAAAGTTTTTTCATTAAAATAATTCTACAATTCTATAGTTAACTATATAATATGTTAAAATCCAGAGTAAACATGATAAAATTGTTGCTGCTATAAATTTGTAAATAATATATGGATTTTTTGGAGCGCTAGTTGCGTGACCAATGATAGGATTATCTGGTGGACTTGCTTTTATAGGTAAAAGCATAAACAAAACCCACCACCATAATAATATGTAAACAACAATTCCTGAAACGAGTCCCATACTATCACTTCAATTCAAAAAACTCTTAAAATATGAACATTTATAATTGGTTTAATATTAAAAAATATTTTTGTAACCGTTCTTATTGAAGATCTCACCATGTCTTCAACTTTCATGTCATCTGATAATTGTTTCTTCGTTAAACTTTCGATTGTTTCTTCAATATCAGTTTTAACTTCAGAACTCCATTCTAATTCATTATTACCTTCAGCAACACCATTTTGAGAAATTTTAATAGGTAATTGAAGGTTAAGCTCTTCATCTAAAACAATCACTGCAGAAATTACTCCATTCCATAACATTCTTCTTCTCGTAGAAAAAATACTTGAATCTGATTTTATAATTTGATTTCCATCAGGAACTAGTGATTTGATTGGTATTTGTCCAACTATGGAAGGAGAATTTCCAGAAAGTTTTATAATTGATCCATTTTCTGGTTGAATAGACAATGGCACACCACAGCTATTGGCTAGATTTGAATGCTCTTGAATATGTCTTGCCGTTCCATGGACAGGAACTGAAATTTGAGGGTTAATTAAACCATATAATTTTTTTATATCCTCTCTACTCGGATGACCGGATACATGAACTAATTCATCTTCATCTGTAACTACTTTAACGCCTTTTTTTAACAAAGCATCGTGAACTCTATTTATTGCTAACTCATTACCTGGTATTTTGCTACTAGAAAAAATTGCTGTATCACCAGGTTTTATTTTTACCTGGTCATGTTGAGAGTTAGCAATTCTTGTCATTGTTGACCTATTTTCTCCTTGAGATCCTGCTGCTATTACAACTACTTCTTCATGTTTATATTGATCGATAGATTTTAATGAAAAATCTTCCAACTCATCTACAAAATATCCTACCTCACGTGCAGCTTCCACCACTCTATTCAAAGATCTACCTGCTAAAAAAACTTTCCTTTTGTTTTCAACTGAAGCTTTCATAATAGATTTTATTCTTGATAGATTAGACGCAAAGCAAGTTACAATAACCCTTCCAGTTGCTTTTTTAATAACAGAATTAATTCCTTTTAAAGCATCTCTTTCGGATTCAGTTTTTCCTTCAACCATAGAATTAGTTGAGTCACCAATGATTGCTAAGACACCCTTCTTTCCGATAGACTTTATTTCTTCGAAATTTGGTTTTGATCCAACCTGTGGATTGTTATCAAATTTCCAATCGCCAGTATGAAAAATTGTTCCAACGGAGGTTGAAATTGATAAAGACAAAGGATCTGGGATAGAGTGAGTTAATCTAACTGGCTTGACTTTGAAAGGACCGATGTTAACAGTTTTATTTTCATCAATGATATTTAATTTTACATTGTTTAATAGGCCTGATTCTTTTAACTTCTTTTTCAACAAAGCAATTGTAAATGGACTTCCATAAATCGGGACTCTTAGCTTGTCCCAAATGTATTGAATAGCGCCCATATGATCTTCATGGCCATGGGTTAAGAATATACCTTGTAGTTTATCTCTTCTCTCAATTATAAAGTTTATATCAGGGAGAAGAACATCAACACCGGGTAGACTTTCATCAGCAAAACTTATTCCCAAATCAACCATTATCCAACTATCATTGTAATGATACAAGTTTGAATTCATTCCTATTTCAGAGGAACCTCCCAAAGGCAAAAAAATTAAATCTGTTTTTTCAATTTTCATATAATCACTTTTTTATTATTAATTTTAAATAAATGAATTAGTCCATTTATGGTTAAGTTTTTATCAATGACATGAA
>CAZCWO010000205.1:0-3481 GCA_964502335.1 uncultured Rhodobacterales bacterium
TTTACTGCATACAAATACGTGAAAGCATCTTTAATAGATAATTAATAATATATGAGTAACATTATAGTAAATAAACATAATTGTGTTTTTGGGTTGGCTGGATTTTCAAATTCAGGAAAAACAACACTGACTGTTTCATTAATTAAAATATTTTCTCAAAAAGGCTTTTCAGTAGGCTCAATTAAACATGCTCACCATAATTTTCAAATCGACCAACCTGGAAAAGATAGTTGGAAACACCGTAAAGCTGGATCTCAGGAGGTGATTGTTTCATCAACAAAAAGAATTGCCCATATTATAGAAAGAAAAAATGGTAAAGAAGCAACCCTAAAAGAACTATTATCTTTATCATGCAAAAAAGATATCTTAATAGTTGAAGGGTTTAAAAAAGAACACTTTCCAAAGTTAGAAGTTTGGAGAGAAAAAGAAAATAACGAAATTCTATCTTTTAAAGATAAAGATATTTTTGCAATTGCCACTGACAACCCAAATAATAAAAAATTAGAAAATATCAAAAAGATTAATATTCTTAATCTAAATGATCCAAAACAAATCGTAGAATTTTTAATTTATAAATTTAATCTTAAAAAAAACAAAATATTCAATAGCAAAATTACTAATGAAATGAATTTTGATCAGGCAAGAAAAATTATTTTATCAAAAATTAAACCATTAATTAAAAGAGAAACTATTCCCTTAAAGGATTGCAATTCAAGAGTATTACTAAAAGAAGTCTACTCAAAAATTAACCTCCCTGAAAAAAATAATGCAGCGGTAGATGGTTTTGGCTTTAATTATAAAGACTATGATCCTGAGAATGGTTCAAATATAAAAATTTCTAAGGTTATTAAAGCTGGTTTGCAACAAGTATTTTCTATTAAAGAAAATAATGCTGTAAAAATATTTACAGGTTCTATATTACCTAAACCCATAAATACAATTGCAATGCAAGAAGAATGCAAAGAAAAGAATGGTTGTGTTTTTATTCCTCCAAATATCAAAGAAGGGATAAATTGCCGACCAGCAGGTGAGAATATAAAAAAACATCAATTAGTAATTAAATCAGGTCATTTTCTTAATTCAACCGAAATAGGATTGGCATCTTCAATAGGCATCAAAAATCTGGTTGTAAATAAAAAATTAAAAATTGTAATTGTTTCTACTGGGAATGAAATTATTCAAGCAGGAGAAAAATTAAATAGTGGACTAGTGTATGACAGTAATGGACCGATGATTTTTAATTTATGCCTAGAAACTGGGAATGAGCCTTGCCTACATGGGATTATAGAAGACAACCCTGAAAAATTAAAATATTTCCTTAATAAATTCATCAAAAACTATGATCTTATCATTTTTTCTGGTGGAGCATCTGAAGGAGAAGAAGATCATATAAAATCCGTAATAAATGATATGAAAGGTAGAATTCATTTTTGGAGATTATCAATTAAACCAGGAAGGCCAATGGGTTTTGCTTCTATAAGTGACGTGCCTATATTTTGTTTGCCTGGAAATCCAGTTGCTGCACAAATATGTTTTAGATTGTTAGTAGAAACTGGAATTAAAAAGAGAATGGCAGCTTTAAGTTCTGAAATAATAAAAATGCCTGCAATTGCCCAATTTAATCAAAAATGTAAAATTGGAAGGAAAGAATTCTTAAGGGGTAAATTATTTTACAAAAATAATACTTATTATGTCAAAATAAACGGCAAACCAGGGGCAGGTGTATTGACTTCACTTTCAGGTGCTAATGGTTTGATAGAAGTTGGAGAAAATATAGATAATGTTATGGTAGGGGATATTGTAAATTTTATACCTTTTAAAGAGGCTTTGTTATGAAAATTCTATACTTTTCATGGTTAAAAGAAAAAATAGGATTAAATTCCCAGGAAATTATAAAGCCTGAAAACGTTGAAACCGTTGGTGATTTAATTACCTTTCTAAAAGAAAAATCAGAAAACCATAAAAATGCTTTTAGTGATTTAAATTCGATAAAAGTAGCTGTTAATCAAGAGTTTGCGGACTTGGAAAAAAAGATAAAGGAAAAAGATGAAATTGCTTTTTTCCCTCCAGTTACAGGAGGTTAAAAATTGATAGTTAAAGTTCAAGAAAAAGACTTTATAGCTCAAGATGAAATTCAAAAATTAAAAAATAATTGTATAGAGACACCTGGTGCAATCAATTCCTTTATTGGGTATGTAAGAAATTTTTCAAATAATAAAAAATTGACCTCATTAACAATCGAACATTATTCAGGCATGACTGAGAAAATGCTTTTAGAAATTTCAAAAAAAGCATCAAAAAAGTGGCCTTTATTAGGCACCTTAATAATACATAGATATGGCAAATTAAATATTGGTGATCAAATAGTATTAGCTGCTTCTGCATCATTACATAGAAATGCAGCTTTTGAATCAACTCAATTCATAATGGATTATCTAAAAACTCAAGCACCTTTTTGGAAATCTGAGAAAATTAATAATCAAAATAAATGGGTTTTATCTAGAAAAGAAGATGAACAAGAATTAAATAAATGGGAGGATTAATTTATCTTGACCTTACCAACTCAGAATAGTCGACCATAATTTTTTTACATAAGTTTCCAGGTTGAAATTCAAAGTTGGAAATTTTTCCAACTGGAGTAACTTCAGCCGCAGTGCCAGTTAAAAAACATTCAGTTACATTTTCTAATTCATCTAAATTTATATCTCTTTCTATAACTTGCAAGCCCTCATTTCTTAATAACTCTATTACTGTTTTCCTGGTTATTCCATTTAAGAATGTATTTGGCAGAGGTGTATGAATATTGCCATCAGACATTCTAAAAAAAATATTAGCTCCTGTTGCTTCAGCTATTAAGCCATCATGACTAAGCATCAAAGTATCATCAAATCCTTTTTTTTCTGCCTCATGTTTGGCTAAAGTACAAATCATATACAAACCAGCCGCCTTAGCATGAACTGGGGCACATTCTGCAGGTGGTCTCCTCCATTTTGAAATATCAAGTTTTATTCCTCTCATTTTAGCCTCAGGATCAAACATAGATGGCCATTCCCATACTGCTATTGCTGTATGGATTTTTGTATTTTGAGCAGAAACAGCAATCATTTCAGAACCCCTCCATGCAAATGCTCTAACGTACGAATTTGAAAGCTTCATAACTTTGAGCATTTCTAGTTTTGCTTCTTCAATTTCGCTAGAAGTCCAAGGGATAGTCATGTCCAAAATTGACGCAGAATTAAACAATCTGTTTGTATGCTCTAAAGATTTAAAAATCTTACCATTATATGCTCTCTCACCTTCAAAAACTAAACTTGCATAGTGCAGCCCATGAGAAATAACATGAGTTTTGGTATCTCTCCATGGAATAACTTCCCCATTCATCCAAATAAAACCATCCCTGTCATCAAAAGGCATTATACTCATATTTATCTCCATATTTTTTTCTGGTAACAGTTTTCATGCACACAAAAAAAATAAATAA
>CAZCWO010000206.1:0-3474 GCA_964502335.1 uncultured Rhodobacterales bacterium
TCTTTGCTAAAGATCTCAAAAAAGAAACTCTTCCACTTTCAAAATCTTTGCCTATATAACTCTTTTCAAGGTTTTTAACAACTTTAGGGCTAAATCCCAATTGCCTTAACTGAAGGGCAGTTGAAGAGGCAACATTATCATTTAAATTTTGGGGTTCTGTAACAACCACTCCAGAAAGCATATTCTTAATGTCTTTTATTTCTGCTCTTAATGCTGATAATTGCGCTGTACTGGCACCAATTTCATTGAATGCATCATCTAACTCTAGTGGTTTATCCTTTTGCAGGATCTGGTCATTTAACATTCTACTTTCAAATATTTTTGAAAACTGCTGACTTGGCTTCATTCTTCTTGGCACTCTTGAAGTGTTGTCAGTTGTTGCTGTCATATGTACTTTACCATCTTTATGATCTGTTGCAACGATTACCGCATCATCACCTAATTGTGAGATAATATCCTCCATTGCTGAAGAAGTATCTTTAGCTATAACTGTTGTTGTTGTCATCTTTTCCTCCATTACTCTTTGTCTATATCGTCACCAATTGATGCAACGATATTAATTTTTCTATTATCTGGTAACTCAGTAAATCCCATTATAACAATATCCTCGATATGCTGTTTCACAATTGATGAAATTTGTCTTCTGATTGCAGGTGAAACGACTAAAGCTGCTTGCTTTCCTTCTGCACCTATTTTTTCATTTGCCTGAACAAGAGAAGTGATTAATTTTTGAGCTAGAGCATTATCCAAAACTAACCCCTCTTCACCACTTTGACGAACCATGTTTATAAGCATATGCTCTAGACCAGACGAGAAAGTGATAACAGGTAGTGGCTCATTTAAGGGCGCTAGTCTTTGTATTAATAACCCCGCTAAATCTGGTCTCAATGCTTCTGCCATATCTTGAATACTCATATTAGTTAAATTCATTCCAGAAAGACTTTCCAACACTTGCCTAAGATCGCTAATTGGAACCCTTTCATCTAAAAGCAACCTTAAAACACCCGTCAAACTGTGCAATGGAACAATCTTCGGAATAACTGACTGAACCAACTGTGGGGCACTTTCTGATAAATTATCTAGTAATGATTGCACATCATCTTGACCAATCAGCTTTCCTGCATTTCTAAACAAAATTCTGCTAAAGTGTGTTGCTAAAACTGACTCAGGTTCAACAACCATATATCCGTTAGCCTCAGCTTCAGCCTGCTTATGGTTTTCAATCCATATTGCTTCCATACCAAAAGAAGGGTCAATTACTTCAATCCCACTAATTTTTACCTTGCTAGAATCTCCAGGAATAGCTAACTTTCTATCAGGATATAGAATATCTTCACCTGAAATGGTCTGGCCCACTCTAATTCTATATTGATTTGCTGGAAGGGTTAAGTCATCCTTAACCCTTACCGCCGGTATTATAAAACCAAGATCCTTTGACACTTGTTTTCTAATGCCTGTAATCCTATTTACTAATGGTCCTCCACTTTCCTCATCTACCATTCCAATTAATCCATACCCCAATTGAACTGATATTGGAGAGTTATCAGCAATATCTGCTAAGTTAATTTTTTCTTCTGAATCTTCCTCTTCTGGAGCAGATAACTGCTTCAGCTCTTGAGTTTCATTATAATTTTCTGCTCTCCTAGATAAAAAACTAGCTAAAGCAGCACCGAAACCCGCAACAAGAAACAAAGTATTTGGCATTCCAGGAACTATACCTATTAATATTAATACACCAGAAACAGGCAACCACGCTCTAGAAAGGTTCATTTGCTTACTTATATGCTCGCCTAGGTTCTGAGTTTCTGAAACACGTGTTACAATTATTGCTGTAGCTATTGCTAAAAGTAGTGAAGGTATTTGTGCTACCAACCCATCTCCTACTGATAAAAGAAAATATGTATTTGCAGCCTCTTCTATCTCTAAGCCATGCATCCAAATACCTATAATTAACCCACCTAAAATATTAATTATGAGGATTAAAATTCCTGCTATTGCATCTCCTTTGACAAATTTTGAGGCACCATCCATAGATCCATAAAAATCTGCTTCTTTAGAAATTTCCTCTCTTCTTGACTTGGCTTCCTCTGTGGTTAAAGCTCCTGCATTTAAGTCAGCATCAATTGCCATTTGTTTGCCTGGCATAGCATCCAGAGTAAAACGAGCAGAAACCTCAGAAACTCTTCCAGCACCTTTCGTAATAACCAGCAAATTTATAATCACTAAAATAATGAATACAAAAATACCAACAACATAATTTCCTGCTACTACAAATGACCCAAATGCTTCAATAACTTTGCCGGCAGCATCAGTTCCTGTATGACCTTCGCTAAGAACTACCCTAGTAGAAGCTACATTTAATCCTAATCTTAAAATTGTTGCAAATAACAAGATTGTAGGAAAACTTGAAAATTCAAGCGGTCTAAATGCGTTCATAGCAACCATTAGGATAAGAAGTGAAAGTAAAATATTACTTGTAAAGAAAATATCTAATAGGAATGAAGGAAGTGGCAATACCATCATTGCAACTAACATTAGAATACCTAAGGGTAATCCCATATTCTTTAATAGCGGGCTTACTTGACTAAAACCCAAACGACGAAGCGTCATTTCCATGACATTTTCTCCATGTCAAAATTATGACTAATTCTTGTATGAATTTCATAACTTGTATATTTAAAATGACTATTAATAGACATTGAAGCCTTTCTGTAAGCTATATTTATAAATTTGACTTTCATTCTATTAGTTTTTCTCTTTTACAAGTGCAATGAATAAAAAATTAAATATCCCTCTCTTAAAGGCAAGTTGCATGCCAATGGGATTTTACTAAAAAGAATTCATTACTATAGCTAGTGGCATGAATAATGCATCACATTGCGATAATACCCGAAGAAGAGCTTTTAATGGAGTATGTTCATGAACAAACAATTTACAGATAAAATTAAAGTAGTAATTTCTTATATAGCGTTATCATCAATAGTAATGATTTCTGGTTGCACTTATTCACCAGGCATTGCACAGAATGATGACACAACCGATCCCCTAACCAGTTTAGTTAATAATTTCAGTCCTAAAAGTTTAGTAAACAATATCAATCCTGAAGAAACAATCAACAAAACAAGTCAGACTGATAACTTAATAATGGCTCAGCAGGTGTTAGACGCATCAGTGGAGGAAATTCCAACACTTACCGCAGTGGGATATGCTGTGATAAGTACTCAGCCAGGAAGATCTGACGCACAAAAACGTTTAATGGCTATCAGGGCAGCTAGAATGGCAGCCATGAGAGATCTTGCAGAACAAATTCATGGATTGCAAGTTGATAGTAATACAACTGTAGTAGATTTAATGGTTCAAAACGATACATTCAGAGGTGTCGTAACAGGAACAATTAGAGGAGCAAGAACTGTAAGAATTAACCCAACAGGCGGTGACACTTACGAAATAGTTTTAGAAATTGATCGAGAAATG
>CAZCWO010000207.1:0-3465 GCA_964502335.1 uncultured Rhodobacterales bacterium
ATGGCACTGGAGAAACAAATAAATCCCATTATATAAAATCAGAACTTTCTAGTTCTGAAAGACCTGAACTAACTTCTGCAAAAATTGTCATCTCGGGTGGAAGAGGGATGCAGGATGGCTCTAATTTTGAAATGCTTGAGAAAGTTGCTGACAAGCTTGGTGCGGCCGTGGGAGCTTCTCGTGCAGCAGTTGATGCTGGTTTTGTCCCAAATGATTACCAAGTTGGTCAAACTGGAAAGGTCGTCGCTCCTGAGTTATATATTGCCGTGGGCATTTCAGGCGCAATTCAACATTTAGCAGGCATGAAAGACAGCAAGGTTATTGTCGCAATAAACAAAGATGAGGATGCTCCAATTTTCCAAGTTGCTGACTATGGCATTGTTACAGATTTATTTGATGCTATTCCTGAGTTAGATGCTAAAATTGGATAAATGATTGTTCCAATGATATTATTCCAATGAAGGAAAAGGCAAAAAATATTATCTTAAACTTAAGACCGTAATTAAGTTTTATTTTTGTCAATTAATTGGATTATCTTGTTTTTGATTTCCTCACTATCCCATTCTAGTGGCCCTAAATGCCTAAAAATAATTTTATAATCATTAATTGTTTTTATTATGATAAAAGTCTCGGGCAGTCCTTTGATATTTAATAATTTTCCAGCACTCCATTTTTTGTCTTGAAAAAATATTAAATTATCGCCCCCTTTTTCTTTGAGAAACTTTATTAACTGTTGTTCGTTGCCTCTATCCATCGAAACAGCAATAATTTTTATATTATTTTGGTTGAGTTTTTTGGCTAATTTATTTAATGATGGCAATTCATCAATGCATGGCAGGCACCATGTGGCCCAAAAGTTTAGAATGATTGCTTTATAATTATTTTTTTTAAAGTATGAATTCAGATTTATTTTTTTTTTATTTTCATCAAACAAAATTATTTTAGGCAATGTTTTTTCTTCATAAGAAGTTAAATCTTGGGCAGAAGATAAATTTATATAATTTAGAATTATCGTGCCTATGAAAATAGTTATGATTTTTTTAATTAATAATTTATTATTAAACACTGTAAGCTTCAATTCAGAGGAATCTTGATGGTTAATAAAAATATATCAAAAGATAATAAACAATCAAGTGCGATATGGGGAGGCCGTTTTGATGGCAAACCTTCCAAAATAATGGAAAATATCAACGCATCTATTTCTTTTGATAAACGTCTATACAAGGAAGATATTTTCGCATCAATTGCTCATACAAAAATGCTGAAAAAGCAAAAGATATTATCGGAGGAAGATGCCTCAAAAATAATTAATGGTTTAAATCAAATACAGAAAGAAATTGAAAGTAATAAATTTGCATTTAGTGTTGAATTCGAAGATATCCATATGAACATTGAAGCCAGACTAAAAAATATTATTGGCGAGACAGCTGGAAAATTGCATACAGCAAGATCAAGAAATGATCAAGTTGCAACTGATTTGAGGCTTTGGACTAGAAATTCAATAGTAACAATTAATCACTGCTTGAAAGCTCTTCAAAAGGCATTGATAGATTTGGCCGAAAAGAATTATAACACTATAATGCCTGGTTTTACTCACTTGCAGGTTGCTCAACCAGTAACTTTTGGCCATTATTTATTAGCTTATGTAGAAATGTTTGGAAGAGATCGTACTAGATACTTTGATTGTTCCAATAGATTGAATGAAAACCCTCTTGGTTCTGCAGCTTTAGCAGGCACAGCATTTCCAATCGATAGAACTTTTACTACAAAAGAGTTAGATTTCTCTTCTACGTCTTCAAATTCTATTGACTCAGTATCTGACAGAGATTTTGTAATAGAGTTTCTTTCTGTATCTTCAATTACATCAATTCATCTTAGTAGAATGGCAGAAGAAATTGTTATTTGGAGCACTGATCAATTTAATTTTATCAAGTTGTCAGATCAGTTTACAACTGGCTCATCCATTATGCCTCAAAAGAGAAACCCTGATGCAGCAGAACTGACCAGAGGAAAGTCAGGAAGAATTATAGGGTCTTTAGTGGCTATAATGACTGTTTTGAAGGGTTTGCCACTTGCCTACAGTAAAGATTTGCAAGAAGACAAGGAAGGCATTTTTGATGCTTTTGATCATTTATATCTATCTTTAAATGCCTGTATTGGTATGGTTTCTGACCTTGAAGTCAATAAAACAGCAATGCTATCTTCTGCTTGTCTTGGCTATTCCACTGCTACTGATTTAGCTGATTGGCTAGTAATGGAATTAAATATTCCATTCAGAGAAGCACATTCACTCTCAGGAAAAGCAGTTAAATATGCTGAAAAAAATAAATGCTCTTTAAATGATATCCCCATAGAAGCTTTCAGAGAAATCGACAAAAGGATAAATAATAAAGTATACTCTTTTCTGAGTATTGAGAGTTCTGTTAATTCAAAAAACTCATATGGTGGGACATCGCCAAAAGAAGTTAAAAAACAAATTATGAATGCAAGAAAAAGGTTTTTAAGTTAAGGATATGAAGTCTATAATTTATAATTTTTTTATTCTAATTACTACTATTCTTTTATTATTTAATTTTACAGGATGCGGTAAAAAGTCTATGCCCATCCCAGAAGACCAGTCTTCAGAAGAAATTTCTTAATGAATTTCAAAGGCTTCAAATATAACTCTAACAACGAACTTTGTTGTGAGCATGTTTCTCTTAAAGAACTAGGTGAGAAATATAAAACGCCACTGTATGTTTATTCAGGTGAAAGTATTGTAAGTTCTTATAAACGTCTTGAAAGATCACTCTCAAAAACTAAAACTGAAATACACTTCGCATTAAAAGCAAATTCAACCTTAGGTATTTTATCAATGCTTTCTAAACTTGGATCTGGAGCTGACATTGTTTCAGGTGGAGAATTAAAAAAAGCACTTTACGTTAATATTCCTCCTTCTAAGATCGTTTTTTCAGGTGTTGGGAAAACAGAAGAAGAAATTAAACTAGCTATTAATAATGGTATCAAACAAATTAATGCTGAGTCTTATCCTGAAATTGAAAAAATTATAGAAATTTCAAAAGAGTATAAAACTGAAGTTCCAGTTGCAATAAGAGTAAATCCAGATATTGAGGTCAAGACACATGAAAAGATTGCAACCGGATCAAGCCAAACAAAGTTTGGTTTGCCAATGGAAGAAGCGGTAGAAATATATAAAAAATTAGCCAATGAAAAATATATAAAAACAATGGGCCTGGCAATTCACATTGGAAGTCAGGTTTTTGATATGAACGAATTTAAACTGGCTTATACAAGCATACTATTTTTAGCTAACAATCTAAGGAAGCTTGGTTATAAAGTTCCTAACTTAGATTTAGGTGGGGGACTTGGAGTAAACTATCATAATGGCTTAATTAATTTTTCTGATTATGGGGAAACTATATACAACGTTTTTAGTAATCAAGGTTTCAGTCTAACAGTTGAGCC
>CAZCWO010000208.1:0-1235 GCA_964502335.1 uncultured Rhodobacterales bacterium
CCAACAATAATGCTCGCTCATAAGGCAGCAGCAATGATATGTTCAAAATATAATTGATAAAAACATTATCAATCTTATTAAAGTATTTTTTTGAATTTAATTATAAAATTCTATTCTTCCTGATTTCAGCCATTGAATTTTCTGCGCCATTATGAAATGTTTTAAACCACTTATCCCAGGGCATTTCAGCATTCCCATAATTACATTCAAAATGTCTGTGATGGAGTTGATGATGGAAACGACCTAAAGACAATCTTTTTTTATCTTTAACCAATAAACCGTCAAAGCCACTATGGGCGATTACTGCGTTAAAAATCATAAATTGCAAGTGATAGATTACGTGAAAGGGGTGTGATGCTATTGCAAGGTGAATGAAAACCGATGTTAAATAAATAAAAGTTTCGATAGGATGCATGGACATTCCTGACCATGGCCCCACATTTATATTTTTATGATGTAATGAATGAATAGTATTATATAGAGGTTTCCAGTGAAGGGCTCTGTGTGTCCAATAGAAATGAAAAGAATGCCAAATTGGTGTCAAAAAAATTATCAAAACAAATAAATATGGATTTTGTGACCAAGTCATTAAAGTTATATATTGATTTGCAAATAACCATAAAAACATCGCTTCTAAAATCGTCCAAAAAGTTACTCCATAAACTATACTGTAGTAAATGTTATCTAAAACTTGATTGTTGAACGCAAAAACTCGACTGTTTCTAGTTAAATCTCTGTGATCAAATTTTAGTTTCAAACCTTGTTTGTTATATGAGTAGAAATATAGGTGTAAACTTCCCGCAACAACGATCATTAGTATAAGATTTCTGATAAAAATTTCTAAAAGCCAATCAAACTTAATTTCAACACATCTCTCAAGAGAGGGCATAAATAAAAACCAGGTTATTAAGGATAAGAAAAGAACAATCATTCTAATTGAAATACTTAAATAAGTTTCTTTTATCCAATATAGAAAATTATAGAAATTAAATGGCCACACAAATAACGGAGAATACTCTAGCAAACCTTCTGGCTTCCAATTCCATTGTTGACTTGATTTGTTTTTGGTGTTTGTTTTTTCGTTGGCTGTCATTAAATTAAAATAATTCTTTTTTTAATTAATGACAATTAGATATCATTCTTCCAAGCTCTCTAATTCGTCAACAACAAACTTTTTTGATAATATTTTACCTCTAGTGAAGTTAAAAAAAGGATTTAATTCAGGGTCTTTACCT
>CAZCWO010000208.1:1335-3441 GCA_964502335.1 uncultured Rhodobacterales bacterium
GCACTATTAAAGGCAACTTTTGCCCATATAACCTCATCAACTTTATTATTAATAATTGATTTTAAACCAGCATTATTTAATGCTAATGCGACATTTTCTACAAAAATATTATTATTTAAACCACCAGATTTAAATTGGCTGACATGAGATCCCAATGACGTAACTTCTCCTATATTAATTAAATCTGCAGGTGCCATTGAAGTTCCGTAAATTATTTTAGACTTATTTACATAAATCAGTAGTTTTTCAAAGTTCCCAAGTCCGTTTTGAAGGCTCATTAAATAAGTGTTTTTAGAAATAAATTTTTTTATGCTTTCTAAAGCATTTATCGTATCATTTGTTTTGGTGAAAACTAAAATCAAATCAAAGTTATGACTTCCATCAGGAGTAATTGCTTTCGGATAAACTCTATAAGATCCATGGTTTAAGTTTATTTTGATGCCCTCTTTGTTGATGAGTTCTCTTTTACTCCTATCCTTCATAATCAATTTGACATCATAGCCAGCTTTTTTAAGTGATCCGCCAAACAAAATCCCCATAGCTCCTGCACCTAAAATTCCAATTTTCAAAATTTACCCCTAAAAAATTAACAAACTAATTATAATCCAAATATTTATTAATATTTTAATAATTTTATATAAAATTCATTGACCATTTGATCATTTTATGTATTCTTACTCTTTTAATTTAATTCAACAAATTCAACAATCTATTGTTGAATATTCTTAAAAAATAATTTATGGAAATTAGAAATTGGCAACAAAAAATAATAGATGAATTCCCATCTATTGTTGCAGAAAATCGTCGGTTTATACTCAAAGCTCCAACTGGCGCTGGCAAGACATTTTTGGCCAGTGAATTAATCAAAAGGTTTTTTAACAAAAAAAAGGTTATCGTTTTATGCCACAGATTGGTGCTGTTGGAGCAATTAGAAAAAGCTCTTCACAAAGAGCATAGTATAAAAAAACTCGCAGTTTCTGAAACTAGTATAGCTTTTGATGGATATGACATTTTGCTATCAACCAATATGAGAGCTAAAGAGATAATAGCAGATGCAATCCCTATGGCAGATTTAGTAATTGTAGATGAGGCACATAGAATATCTCCTAATGGTCGTGGTTATAAAGCGATCATTGATAATTTTAGAGATAACGCTAAAGACGACGCCCGTTTTATGGGCTTAACTGCTTCTCCTGAAAGAAGAACTGGTGATCAAAGGGATCAACTCCATCTGGCATTTGACTCAATTATTGACTGCGCTGATATTCAAAACCTTATTGATGAAAAAATTTTAGTGCCTCCAATCTATAAACCTTACTTTGTTCATGATTTAGATCTCACCGATATAGATATTAGTTCTGGGGATTTTCCAACAACTAAATTAGCATCAGCAATTGTGAAATCTTCAATGATAGAATACTCTGTTCATATTTATAATTGCGAACGAAAAAATGTATCTCCCAAACCTATCAGTGCTTGGTTTTGTCCCGATGTATCTGTTGCTGAGGTAACATTAGAAAATATAGAAAAAGAAGGAATTTCATGTGCAATTGTTACTGCTCAAACACCTCTAAATGAAAGAATGAATGTTTTAGCCAAACACGAGAAAGGTGACGTAGAGGCTGTGGTTTCTGTTGGTGTCTTGCTTGAAGGATGGGATAACCCGAATTGTAATATCATAGTTCATTTGAGGCCAACTTTGTCAAAAGTTTTATGGGGGCAGTCTGTAGGAAGAGGGCTTCGTTCATCTCAAAATAAATCAAAATGTATTGTAATTGATGTTAGTTCAAATTGGAGTACTTTCGGCCCTGTTGAAAAATTGAAATGGGAGTTGTGGAGTCACAGGAGATCTTATCTTAGGTTTAAAAATAGATTTAATTGGGTAGCAGAGCAACTTAACGAAACTAATAATGATGAGGTCTATCTTCTATGCCAGAATCAACTCCCGAATAATATGAGATGTTCATATATCTATAAAAAAAATGCCTATAGTGATGATGCATGCCCTATGTGTGGGACTTTTGATGCAACAGATATTAATAAAGAACAAATGCTTGATAGCACTCAAACAGAAGCTGGCCTCCACCAATTATTTTTTGATAGAAT
>CAZCWO010000209.1:0-3432 GCA_964502335.1 uncultured Rhodobacterales bacterium
CCATACCGAACCGAATCGGATAGCGACCGGTCATCAACCCGGCGCGAGTTGGGCTGCACATCGGGAACACGTAAAAATGATCTAGCTCGACACCCTCTTGAGCAAGCCTATCGAGGTGCGGCGTCGGGATGCGATTCGAGTGGAAGCCGACGTCGGCCCAGCCAAGATCGTCGGCGACAATGATGACGATGTTGGGTTTCTTAGCTGCAACGACGGTGGATGGCTTCGCCAAGGGCAACCCCGCAAGCGCGAATAAACTAGCGTGTATAAGAATGCGGGTCATAAATCTCGATTTGTACTGCTCACAACATCCGACAGCACAACGCTAAAAGCAAGCCGCCTTCCACTTGCCTACGATCAATAGACGTCCCTGAGGTAGCGTTTTTCAGTCTGAAGCTGCTTGACCCATGCCTCGGCGTCATCGCGGGATTTACCGCCCTCCTTCTCGGCAATGGAGATCAGCGCCTCATGGACGTCCTTGGCCATACGCGAGGCATCGCCGCAAACATAAAACACCGCACCATTGCTGAGCCATGAGTACAACTCGGCACCATGCTCGAGCATGCGGTGCTGCACATACACCTTTTCCGACTGATCGCGCGAAAAGGCGAGGTCGATGCGCGATAGCCTGCCCTCGGCAAGATAGCGATCCCACTCATCGCCATAAAGGTAGTCAGTCGCCCGGTGTTGGTCGCCGAAGAAGAGCCAGCTTTTGCCAGTGGCACCGGTTACGGTGCGTTCCTCGACGAAGGCACGGAATGGCGCGATACCGGTACCAGGGCCAACCATAATGATTGGAGTGGCACCGTCCTCCGGCAGCTTGAAGTTTTTATCGTAATGCAGGAACACCGGCATGGTGCCGCCCTCGTTCACGCGGTCGGCGGTGTAGGTGGAACAAACGCCCTCGCGATCGCGGCCATGGCTGTGATAACGCAACACAGCGACGGTCAGATGTACCTCCCCTGGATGTGCCTTTGGACTCGAGGCGATGGAGTACAGGCGCGGCAGCAGTTTTCTGAGCGTGCCGCAAAAGCCCGACGCCGCCAACCCAGACACAGGAAAGTCGGTGATCATGTCGATGACCTCCCGCCCCCTAAGATAGTCGTCGAGCGCCGCCTCGTTCTCGGGATTGAGCAGCGTCTCTATTTTCTCCGACTGCGCGAAGACATTGTATTTCTTGAGGACATTCTTGGTGACGCCCGTGATGTTAAGTTCGGTCTCAAACACCTCACCGAGCGGCTTGGTTTCCCCTCCCCTAAGTTCCACCATTTCTCCGTCGTCGAACCCGCCCGCCTCGAGTAATTGCCCGACAACCTGTGAAGAATTGGTCGGCACGATGGCCAGAGAATCACCTGGAAGGTATTCCAACCCGGAACTGGCCAAGCACAACTCAAGATGGAGTGTCTCCTTGGTTGAGCCCACTTTGTTGAGCAGCACGCGTCGCTTGAGCGTGGAGGGGAACGGGTTCTTTTTATCGTAACACACGCCAGCGGAACGTTTGGTATTCTCGTCAGTCATTACAAACTAAACGGGATTCTGTGGTGAACATACCCGCGAAATCAAGTTCAACAGTGCGCATAGCATGGTGCCGGCTCAAACCGCCTCGAGTCGACTGCTACGAATGCTTTTAGCGACCGCATCGGTGAACTCCATGTAGTGCAACCCATCGGCAAAAGTCGTGTGAGTCACACCGCGTTCACCCCGGATAGCGGCAACGAAATCAGACTCAACCTGCCACTTGCCTCGTTCCCCGTCGGCGATGGAAATTTCGGTGAGTTGCTCGTCGCCTTTGCGGCCTCCAAATAGCCGGTCGCTGGTCAGCCGCAGTGTCCCCTCACTGCCGAACAGATAAATCGCGTCGTCCTGAAGCAACGCGGTGACTGCTGATTGCTGCAGGTGCAATTGCGCGCCGCTCTCGAGGTTGGCGACGACATCGAGATGCTCCGGCACCACGACCGGTTGAAGCTCGCCGTTCTCATCAAGTCGCTGCCTGGTGAAGGTTTTCGCCCGAGCCATCACGTTTGTTGCGCGGCCCACCCAGCGCACGACTGCCTCGTAGTAGATGCCCATCGCCAGCGTGTTGTTGCCGCTCAGTTCGGTGTTCTGCCGCCAGTGCATCTTCGACTCGCTGTCGAGGAAATCGCCGCGAACGCGGCTCTCCACCGCAAGCAGTTGGCCGAGGAAGCCTTCAGCGATGAATCGCTGAATGGTCGCATCGGCAAACAGCGTAATCGGCGATGGCACGACCTGGGCAACCAGCCCAGGCTTGGCCAAGCTGGCGTCGAACATGCACCTTGCCTCCACGGCGTTCATCGCCATACGAGCCTCGGTAAGCACGTGTTTGCCGGCGCCGATTGCAGCCAGTGTCACTGGACAATGCAGATACGGCCAGGTACCGATAACAATGGCGTTCGTGTCCGGATCGGCGACCGCCTGCTCCCAGTGCCCGTATGTTTTCGGGATGCCGAAACGCTTGGCCACGGCGGACGACGACGACTCACTACGGTTGGCCACGCCGACGATTTCCACGCCATTGATCGCCTGTAGCAGCGGAATGTGCTTGGTCGTTGTGTTGGCTCCCGCGCCGACAATCCCCACCCGTACGTCACTCATCGTCAGATCAGTATTAGGTGTATTTATTGTGGCCGGAACGATTATTTTTTCTCGCTGGCGCGACGACGAAGGATCGCAATAATCGTCTCATCCTTTGCATAGTCGAGAGCAGTCCTACCGTTTTTGTCCTTGTGCCCGATGTCCGCGCCCTTACTGAGAAGCTGACTCACCAGTTCGGGACGCCGCATTCGCACCGCCCAAAAGAGAGGCGTTACATTGGAGCTGTCGGCAAGATTGGGGTTCGCGCCACGAGCGAGCAGGTGGGACACGACGGCATGTTTCTGACTGCGCACGGCCCAAAGCAGCGGTGTCTTCCCGGTCTTGTCCTGTGAGTTGACCTTAATACCGTTGGCAAGGTGGTATTTAACAGCATCGACGTCGCCGCCACCGGCGCTACGGAAGATATCTTTTTTGGGTGTCGTGTTTTCTGGCTCCGGCTCGAGAGTCTCAGCGGCCAGCGGCTTGGAAGCGGCCGGCTCCGGCTTGAGCGTCTCCGCCACCACCGGTTTGGAAGGAGGAGCAAGCACAACCGATGATGAGTTCCCGTTCTCATCGGGGAGCTCGGAGGTGGTGTCTTGTTCCGGGGCTTCAGAGCCACAGCCAATCAAGCCAAGTGCCAGTAACAAATTCAGGCAATAAAAGTGTGCTTTCACGAGCCCCGTTTTTGCGGAGGTTGGACTGACCTGTCAAGGCCGGCTTGTTTTTAACACCTTGATTAGGCTGAAAAACCGACAGATATACGTTTTTCTGTGATCTTGCAAAAGAGCAGAATTCCGCTATGATCCACTGCCCCTTGGCCTATTCGGCCTTTTTCGGTTT
>CAZCWO010000210.1:0-3428 GCA_964502335.1 uncultured Rhodobacterales bacterium
GCTTTTGATAAATAATTTGTTAATGAAGAAATAATATTCTTCAAAACATCAAGCTCAGACTTTACTTTTAATAAAGTTAAATCATAGAGATTTGTTAAATAAGTTATAAAAATCAAAAACTTTTCATAAATTAAATTTTTTATTTCATAGAATTGGTCAGTTAATTCGGACACAATCACCTCTTGAAGCGTTCATTATTCAAATTTATATTAATAATCATAGCATACAATATTTTTTGCCTTGATCGAGTCGTATTTGAGGCATTTTAAACATTTTTTTTCATAAAGTTGTCATGAAATTATCTTTTTATAGATTTATTTTTAGGTAAATTTAATTTTCATGAAATATAATATAGTTATTAGTATAGTGATTTGTTCAGTTTTTTTATTTTATTCTTTCGGAATAAGTGCTTGTGAAATCAAAATATCAGATTTAGTAAAAAACTCTCAAGATTCTGAAAAATTTAATCAATTTACATTTTTAGTTAAGTCAGGTGAAAAATGGTTTTATTTATCTCAAGACAATGATTGTTGGATAAAAGTAAGGCATATAAATAATTCAAATAATCAAAATATTTTTAATCACAATTAATAACTTATCTAGTTTTTGATTCTTATCTGTTTTTTTGTTATTAAATTAAAAGATTAAATAAAAACTATCAACTACATGCAAAAAATATGAGGCCATCTACTTTTTCAAATAATGGTGAATTTTTCAAAGGGAATCTTCATACACATTCAACTAACTCAGATGGATTGTTCTCCCCGGACATAGTTTGTAAAAAATACAAGGAAAAAGGCTATGACTTTCTTTGTATATCCGATCATTTTGTTGGTCTTTATGATTACCCCATTACTGATACAACAAATTATAGGGAAAGTAATTTTACAACAATACTGGGTGCGGAGGTTCACTCAGGGTCAATGCAGAATGGTGAAATCTGGCACTTGCTAGCTGTTGGGTTACCAAAAGATTTCAAGCCTTCAAATTCTCCAAATTTTATTCCTTCTCATGACCAAGAAACAGCTGCAAATCTGGCTCAAAGATGTAGAGATAGTGGGGCATTTGTATCCATTGCACATCCTCAATGGTCAGGTTTAACTTTAAGTGATGCTGAAACTATAGGAGCAGCGCATTGTGCAGAAATTTATAACCATGGATGTGCCGTAGATAGTGACAGAGGAGATGGAGCGTATTTATTAGACTTATTACTATCACAAGGAAAAAAATTAAATCTAATTGCTACTGATGATGCACATTTTAAATCAAGTGATTTTTTTGGTGGTTGGGTCGAAGTTAAGTCAGAAAAAAATGAACCTCTTTCTTTGTTAAAATCTTTAAAAGAAGGACATTTTTACTCTTCTCAGGGACCAAAATTTTTTGATCTATCAATAAATAGAGAAGGGTTAAATCTAGAGACCTCACCAATTAGCTCTGCAATTCTAGTTGGATACGGTTCCGCATCTCTTGCATCTCATGGTGATGCAATGGTCAGAACTAAAATTAGATTTCCACCTGGATTGGAAAGGACCAATAAAACACCTTGGGTGCGCATAGTGATTATTGATGAAAACGGAAGAAAGGCATGGACAAATCCAATTTGGACAAATGAAATATAGAGTTAACATTTTTCAAAATTAAAAAATAACATCTTACTCTGATTAAATTATAAAACAAATTGGAAACTTCAAAAACCTAATTCAAATCAATGTTTCACAATAAAAAAGTATTACTTAATTGCAATAAGAATTTTTTTTTATATGATATGTTATTTTTATTAGCAAAAAAGCTTAAACAACTTTAGAGGGAACAAATAATAATTATGAGAGTTCAAGATGATTCATTTGTAGTTTTTGAAAGAGTTCAAAAGAGCTATGATGGTTTAAGCTTAGTAGTAAAGGACTTGAATTTAAGGATTAAAAAGGGTGAATTTTTAACCATGTTAGGCCCTTCAGGATCTGGAAAAACAACCTGTTTATTAATGCTTGCAGGCTTTGAAACAGCAACTCATGGTGAGATTTTACTCGATGGAAAACCTATCAATAATATACCGCCACACAAAAGACATATTGGTATGGTTTTTCAGAACTACGCTTTATTTCCTCACATGACAGTAGGAGAAAACCTTTCATTTCCATTGGAAGTTAGAAAAATAGAAAAAAAAAATAGAGAAGAAAAAGTAAAAACAGCTTTGGAAATGGTGCAGATGTCTGAATTTATTAATAGAAAGCCTGCACAATTATCAGGAGGGCAGCAACAGAGAATTGCTTTAGCTAGAAGTTTGGTTTTTAATCCAGAATTAGTTTTGATGGACGAACCTTTAGGTGCACTAGATAAGCAATTAAGAGAGCATATGCAATATGAAATTAAAAATCTTCATAAGCAACTGGGTGTTACTGTTGTTTATGTAACGCATGATCAATCTGAGGCTTTGACTATGTCTGATAGAGTTGCCGTATTTAATGATGGTCAAATTCAGCAATTATCGACTCCTGCAGGATTGTATGAAAACCCTGAAAATGCTTTTGTTGCACAGTTTATAGGGGAAAATAATAAATTAATCGGAAAAGTCAAAAATATTAACGACAATGAAGTAACAGTGAAAACTGCTCAGAACTTGGAAGTAAAAGCTTTAAAGGTGAATTGTGGGGGAGTTGGTAGTGATACAACTTTATCTATTAGGCCTGAGAGAATCCACCTTAATAGCAAGTATAAAAATAAGGTGAACGCTCTTGTTAAGCAGTTGATTTACCATGGTGATCATATTCGTTGTTTAATTGAGTTGGACAAAGAAAATGAATTTATAGTTAAGATACCCAACTCCAATATCCAAAATAATTTAAAGATTGGAGAAAAAATTTCACTAAGTTGGGATTCTAAAGATTGTCATGCGTTAGATGCATGATATATAGTATTAGTAATAACATGACAAAAGATCATGGAATGCTAATAAATAATTATCTAAAAATTAATTTAGATAATATAAACTATCGGGTTTAAAAGGAGAAAATAATGAAACTCAAATCACTTATAATTGGTGTTGCTGGGGCAGCGCTATTTGCAAGTGCCGCATCAGCAGGATCAATAACTGCTGTATCATGGGGCGGTGCTTATACTAAATCACAAATTGAGGCTTATCACAAGCCATGGACTGCAGCAACAGGTCACCAAGTTGTCTCTGAAGACTATGGAGGGGGACTAGCAGAAATCAAATCACAAGTTGAAGCAGGAAATGTGACTTGGGATATTGTTGACTTAGAGCTTTCTGATGCTGTTCGTGGTTGTGACGAAGGTTTGTTAGAAGAAATTGATGCATCAATTCTACCAGCAGGATCTGATGGCACGCCAGCAGCTGATGATTTTATTCCAAACACTATAACAGATTGTGCTGTTGGAAATATCGTTTGGTCAACTATTTTTGCATATGA
>CAZCWO010000211.1:0-3414 GCA_964502335.1 uncultured Rhodobacterales bacterium
AAGAAAGATGTATTGCATGTAAATTATGTGAAGCAGTTTGTCCTGCTCAAGCTATAGTCATTGAGGCTGAACCACGACCAGATGGGAGCCGAAGGACCACTCGATATGACATTGATATGACTAAGTGCATTTATTGTGGATTTTGTGAGGAAGCCTGCCCAGTAGACGCAATTGTTGAGGGACCTAACTTTGAATTTTCAACAGAGACTAGACAAGAGCTATTTTATGACAAAGAAAGACTGTTAGCGAATGGAGATAGATGGGAGGATGAAATATCAAGAAACCTTCAAAAAGAGGATAAGTTTAGGTAAAAAATGATTATTTCTTTATTTTTTTATTTGTTTTCGTTTATTATTGTCAGTTGTGCTGTTATGGTAATTTCATCCAGGAATCCTGTCCATTCAGTTTTGTTTTTAATACTAGCCTTCTTTAATTCTGGTGCTTTATTTGTAATGCTTGGAGCTGAGTTTTTAGCCATGATGCTAGTGATTGTATATGTAGGTGCAGTCGCTGTTTTATTTTTATTTGTAGTTATGATGTTGAATATTAACTATTCCCAAATTAAAGATGGTTTTCAAAAATATTATCCGATTGGCTCTTTGATTGGTTTAATTTTATTTGTCGAAATAATCTTAATGATTAATGGTGAAAATGTTTTAGTTAGTCAAAAAGAAAATTTAACGAATAACGTTCCTAATACACACCAAATCGGAGCAATTTTATATACTGATTATATTTATATATTTCAAATATCAGGGTTAATTTTGCTTGTGGCTATGGTTGGCGCAATTACTCTTACATTAAGAGATCGACCAGGTGTAAAAAAACAAAATATTTTAGATCAAAATGCTAGAAAAGTTTCTGATGTTATTACTATAGTGAAAGTGAAAAAAAATGAAACATAGCGCAGGAATAATCTTATGTTGATTGTTTCTTTAGAACATTATCTTTGCTTAAGTGCGATCCTTTTTACTTTAGGAGTATTTGGTATTTTTTTAAACAGAAAAAATGTAATTACTATTCTAATGTCGATAGAGCTAATGCTATTAGCTGTTAATATTAATTTAGTTTCATTTTCATCATTTTTAAATGACATTGATGGCCAAATTTTTACCATTTTTGTTTTAACGGTTGCAGCAGCAGAGGCTGCTATTGGTCTCGCTATTATTGTTGTTTACTATAGAAATAGTGGTTCAATATCAGTTGAAGATATTAAGAAATTGAGAGGATAATAATGGTTTATTTAATTGTTTTCTTACCTCTTTTAGGTTCTATCTTGTCAGGTTTCTGGGGCAGAAAGCTTGGTGATAGATTTAGTATGTACCTAACATCATTATTATTAATATTATCTATGTTGTTTGGCTGGTTTGAGTTTATCAATCTTTCAAATAATCAAGTTGATAAAATATACCCACTTTTAACTTGGATTGAAGTTGGAGACTTTAATGTAGTTTGGTCATTAAGGTACGATATGCTTACAGCTGTAATGGTAATAGTCATTACAACTGTATCAGCAATGGTTCATATTTATTCTATTGGATATATGAGTCATGATGATTCAAAACCAAGATTCATGTCATATTTAAGTTTGTTTACTTTTGCTATGTTGATGTTAGTTACTGCCGATAATTTGGTGCAGCTTTTTTTTGGTTGGGAGGGAGTGGGCCTTGCTTCATACCTATTGATAGGATTTTGGTACCACAAACCATCCGCTCATGCGGCAGCCATGAAGGCTTTTATTGTTAATCGGGTTGGTGACTTTGGGTTTATACTAGGTATCATTGCAACTTATTCAATTTTTGGTTCAGTTTATTTTGACGAAATCTTCCATAATGTAGACTCATTAAGTAAAATTTCAATTATAATTTTTGGATTAAATTTTAACTCAATTGAACTTATTTCGATATTGCTTTTTATTGGCGCTATGGGAAAATCTGCTCAATTAGGTTTGCATACCTGGTTACCTGATGCAATGGAAGGCCCCACACCTGTTTCTGCATTAATTCATGCTGCTACAATGGTTACTGCAGGAGTGTTTTTAGTTTGTAGAATTTCACCTATATTAGAATATGCTCCATTTGCATTGGATTTAATCACAATTGTTGGAGCTTTAACTGCCATTTTCGCCGCAACTATAGGATTAACTCAATTCGATATTAAAAGAGTAATCGCTTATTCTACATGCTCTCAATTGGGTTATATGTTTTTTGCTGCTGGGGTTTCAGCATACCCTGCTTCTATGTTTCATTTAACAACTCATGCATTTTTTAAGGCTCTTTTGTTTTTAGGTGCAGGCTCAGTAATTCATGCTATGTCAAATGAGCAAGATATGAGGAAAATGGGCGGTATTTGGAAAAAAATTCCAATAACTTATACTTTGATGTGGATAGGCTCTTTAGCTTTAGCGGGCATACCGTTTTTCTCGGGTTATTATTCAAAAGACTTAATCTTAGAGGCAGCTTGGGCTGCAAGCTCTAATTCTGGATTCTTTGCTTTTTGGTTAGGTGCGATCGCCGCCTTTTTAACAGCCTTTTATTCATGGCGATTAATATTTTTAACCTTTCACGGCAATCCAAAAGCTAGTAATGAGGTAATGTCACATGTCCATGAATCTCCTATCGTGATGTTATTCCCTCTTTTTGTTCTTGGGATTGGGGCAGTTATCTCTGGCTGGATTTTTTATGAAAATTTTGTTGGACATCATTGGCATGATTTTTGGGGACATTCAATATATATATCAGACACCAATAAAGCTTTAAAATTAGCTCATTATGTTCCCAATTGGGTCAAGCTTTTACCTGTGCTATTGGCTGTTATAGGCATCTTAACTGCCTACATATTCTATATAGTTTTACCTAACTTACCAAGCACAATAGCAAAATCATTAAATCCAATATACAAAATATTTTATAATAAATGGTACTTTGATGAGCTTTATGACTATTTGTTTGTTAAAAGCTTTGTCAAGGCAGGACATATTTTTTGGAAAAGTGGTGACGAAAATACAATAGATAGATTTGGTCCAGATGGAGTTTCTAGGCTGGCAAAATTTATTTCTTCAAAAAGTGTAATCTTACAATCTGGATATATTTATCATTATGCATTCGCAATGTTAATTGGTTTGGTTGTTTTATTGACATTGATTTTAATGGGGAAGGGAATTTAATTTATGATTTCACATTTACCTATTTTGTCATTTATTACATTTTTACCTCTTTTGGGAGCTTTTATTATTCTTTTAACTTGTTCTGACGATGATCAGGGTGGCAAAAACTCAAAGATGGTGGCTCTTTGGTCAAGTTCTATAACCTTTGTGCTCTCTATAATACTATTATTAAATTTTAATTCGAATGTTAATGGGTTTCAATTTGTAGAAAAATCTGAATGGATACCAATCTCTAATATATCATATCA
>CAZCWO010000212.1:0-3409 GCA_964502335.1 uncultured Rhodobacterales bacterium
TAATGGCAATTTTTCTTCTATAAATTAATTAGTTTAAATTACTAATTCAATCTTTGAAAAGAAGAAGGAAATTTCGACATTAGCATTTTCTTCTGAGTCTGAACCATGAACTGAGTTTGCTTCAAGACTTTCCGCATTCTCTTTTCTTATTGTGCCTTCATCGGCTTCTTTTGGGTTTGTAGCACCCATCACATTTCTATTTTTTTGAACTGCATTTTCCCCCTCAAGAACTTGTACAACTACTGGTCCAGATATCATAAAATTAACCAAGTCATCATAAAATGGTCTATCTTGATGAACAATATAAAATTCTTTGGCTTGATTTTTGGTAAGTAGTATTTTCTTTTGAGCAATTACTTTTAATCCTGAGGTTTCTAGTTTTGATACAATCTTTCCAATAATATTTCTTCTAGTAGCATCAGGCTTGATAATTGAAAGTGTTCTCTGTATAATCATTGGTCTTCCCTTTTCAAATATAATTAATTTTAAGTATCAGAAAAAATTGAAAAATAGAATAAAAATATTTGTATTATTATATTCCAATGCATTTGAAAAAAGTGATTTATATACACTAAAATTGATATTTTTTAGTGAACTCAGACAACAACTTTACTCCCCATCCAGTTGCACCTACCGGAAATAAATCGTTCTTTTTATTGTTCCAAACGACCCCAGCAACATCCATATGTGCCCATGGGGTATTGCCTACAAAGTGCTCTAAAAAACATGCTGCTTGAATGGCACCTGCAGCATAACTTAAACCAATGTTTCTCAAATCAGCAATTGTACTTATCATTTGTTCCCCATAATTTTTATCTAAAGGCATCCTCCAAACTAAGTCACCAGTTATTTCACCAACCTCATGTAATGTATCTGATAATTTTTCATTATTTGAAAATAAACCAGCTCTTTCATGGCCAAGGGCAGTTATTATTGCTCCAGTAAGAGTTGCTAAATCAATAATAGCTTCTGGTTCATAAGTTTTATTTGTATAATACAAAGCATCAGCTAATACTAATCTACCTTCTGCATCTGTATTTAATACCTCAATTGTTTTTCCAGACATGGATTTAACAATATCACCCGGTCTTTGCGCATTTGCATCAGGCATATTTTCAACAAGACCAACAACACCAACAATATTCTTTTTAATCTTTTGCAAAGCAATTGCCTTCATAGCGCCAACAACTATTCCTGCACCGCCCATGTCCCATTTCATATCTTCCATTCCTTTAGAAGATTTCAAAGACAGTCCTCCAGAATCAAAGCAAACACCCTTGCCTACAAATGCAATGTTTTTTCTACTATTTAAATTTCCGTTCCACTTCATAATGGCTAAATAACTCTTTTGTTTGCTACCCTTTCCCACTCCTAAAAGTGCGTTCATACCTAAACCATTCATTTTCTCTTCATCTAAAACATCAATTTCAATTCCAAATTTTGTCATTTCATTGATTTTCTTAATAAATCTTTCTGGGGTTAAAATATTTGCTGGCTCAGAAATCAAATCTCTAGCCATAGAAATTCCAGAAAATAATTCTCTATTAAGTTTTAATTGATTTTTCAAGTAATTAACTTGTGTAGTTACAATTTTAACTGATTTAATTTTTAATTGTTCATTATCATTTGATTTTGATTTATATTTCAAAAAAGAATAGGACCTCATTTCCATTCCAATTGAAACCTTTGCAAGAATCTTTTCTAGCTTTGGAGAGGGATAAATTTCTGTTCCAAAAATTGTTATGTTTCTAAACCCAGAATTACTAATAGAAGAGTATAATATACCACCTAATTTTTCACTCTCAAGGTTAGGTTTGAGGCTCTTACCAGTTCCAAGTAACAAAAAAGAGAGCTTTGCAGTTCTAATTAAAATTGTTTGCCCAAAATGTGATTTGAATTTAGAGTTTTTTAAAACATCTTTAATATTTATGTCAGTTTTATTCTGCAAAGATTTCAAATTGGATGATAACTTTGAATTAGAATCAATTGGAAAGATCAATAACTCTTCATTATTCCAATTCTCTTCTTCCAAAGTGGTTACTAAAAATTCCAAAAAAAACTCCAATTATATATTTTTTTTGTATAAGTTTATATATAGTATAGAAAATTAATTTTATACAATTTTATAAAATAAATTAAAAATTGATGATTTTACATAATTATATTTTTAAGCAAGTTTTTATAACTACCTTAAATATAACTGCTATTTTATTTTCAATGATTTGGCTAATACAATCATTGCGTCAAATAGATTTAGTCATTGAAAATGGTTCTTCCTTTTTTGATTTTTTATATATTTCGATTTTGCCCTCCCCTTTATGGCTAATTATGATCTTACCTATTAGCTCCTTACTGTCTGTTATAATAGTTTTCAATAGATTTTATAATGACAAAGAAATCCTTGTTTTTCATTTTTCTGGAGCAAGTTTTTTTCAAATTATCAAACCAATTCTTATAATGAGTTTTATCAACTTGATATTTCTAACTATAATAAATTTATATGTAATTCCTAAAGCTTATAATAAATTTAAATCGAAGCAGTTCGAATTAAGAAATAATATTTCTCAAGTTTTTTTAAGAGCAGGGATTTTTAATGACATTCAAAAAGGGTTAACTATTTTAATAGATAAAAGAATATCGAAGTTTGACCTTGAAGGCATTTTTATTTATGACACACGTGTTGAAAATAAAGAAATTGATACATTTGCAAAAAAAGGAAGGGTAGTTTTAACTCCATCAGGTCCAATTTTTCAATTGATTGAAGGGCATAGAAGAGAAGTGAAAACAAATGGCCAAGTTTTAAACGAGTTGTCCTTTAAAAATTATACTATGGACATATCAAGAAAAAAAATTAATCCTAATTTTAGATGGCTCGATGTAAATGAAAAATCCATTTTTACCTTATTAAAAGAAGAAAATCTTAACTCAAAATCGGAGGCGCATTTTAGGCTGGCATTCCCAATTTTAGTTATAACATTGCCGCTTCAAGCAATAATAATACTTTTATGTTTTTCTAACATTAATAAAAATCAAATAATCCAAATATCCTCATCTCTTCTTATCGCCCTTCTTATTCAAGTGCTTTTAATCTCTATGAGAAGAGTTCTAATCTTTAACCCATCTCTATGGTTTGTTTTTTATTTAATCCCTATTCTACCAATTTTATTCAGTTTATTAGTTGCGCTATTTTATAATAATAAAATTGCATTTTTTCAATTTAAGAAGAACCAATATGAACCTTTATAAAAATCAGGCATTATTGAATTACTTTATAAAAAAACTTACTAATAGTATTTTAGCTTCCTGGGCTGTTTTGATTTCTATTATTTCAATTTTAGACTTAAGTGATCTATACAATAAAACCAGATTGATGGAGACCATTTCATTTAATGATATATTTTTGCTCACA
>CAZCWO010000213.1:0-3379 GCA_964502335.1 uncultured Rhodobacterales bacterium
ATCAATGAGTGAGGTTTGTGAAAAATAATTCCTTAAACTATCTTTATTATTAGGTAATAATAATGGCCCTGAAAACTGTTCTGGAAGGTCCCCTCCACTATCAAGAACTCTAGATGAATACCTGTCTATAACTCTTTTATTTATTCCCTCTCTTGGAACTGAATTTAGTTCGCAGTTATCATAAAGATCGGCAAATACATTTTTTGCCCTTCCCTTAATTGACGGCCAATGACCATAAGGACCATTAAAGGGAACAAAACAAAAAAACGGTGTTTTTTGCTTTTCCTGTTCTCTTAAAAATTCGAGGGTCTTACTAGTAAAAAAATCTACTGAATGCCCTTCATGCTCATAGTTTTTATCATTATCAATGATTTTGTTTTTATAAAAACTTTTTGTATGTCCATGAGGAAACGTTATCCAATGATCAAAAGATTCTGGCCTTCTCCAAGCTTTACCTAGATGATATTTGCCGATTAATGCATTAACGTATCCACTTTCTTTTAGTTTAATTGGAAGACTATCGAACTCTCCTATAGCATTCCAATTATCCGGCCAATATTGCTCAAGATTATCATCTAGCCAATTATGTATTCCATGACATGAAGGCATTAATCCTGTCAACACGGAAGCTCTGCAAGGAGAACACATTGCGTTCGTGCAAAATGCAGATGTATACTGCATTCCAGTTTTAGCCAAAAAATCAATATTGGGAGTTATTACCTCAGAATTTCCATAACATCCTATAAAGTCTGCTGATTGATTGTCAGACATAAAAAGAAGAATGTTTGGTCTATTATTTTCCATTGTTTTCAATAATAAGAATTTAATAATTGTGTTTAAATTGTATTACTTAAAGTTTTACCTTTATTAAAAATGTGATGCCAAATTAAAAGTAAAATAGACAATGATATACCAACTGAGAAAATTAACTGTGAAGAAGAAATTACTAAGGAAGCCAAAATTATTCTAACTATTATTTCCCAATTTGTTATTGCAGTTTTATCAAATCTAGCTAAACAACTCGAAATTAAATATAAAAAAAGAGAAAGGCGTGCCAGCAACCAAATCAAAGATATAAAATATACTTTGCCATCGTATCCAGGTAAATAGTCTCCTGTGGGGGAGTTGGGATCTATTTGTGCTGCGCTTATAACCAAAAGCTCTGGGTAAAATGCAAAAATAAAAGGTATTATAAACATTACAATTCCTGACTTCACTGCAGAGAAACCAGTCGCCATTGGATCAGCCTTAGTTAAAGATGCAGCTGCAAAAGCTGCAATCGCAACAGGAGGGGTGATTGCTGATGCCACTGCAAAATAAAATATAAACATATGGGCAGTAAATGTCGCTATACCCAAGCCTACAAGCATTGGCCCCATTAAAAGAGCTACATTTAAATAAGCTGGGACACTCGGCATTCCCATGCCTAATAATATAGCCATTGCCATAGTTACAATTAATGCAATAAACAAAAAAAGACCATTATTAATCAAGCCATCATCATACCCTCTTAATAAATGAATTATATCAGTAGCTATAAAATTAGAAAGCCCAGTAAAATTAAGGCAAAAATCAATTACAGACACAGCTAAAAACATCAAATAAAGTGTGCTTACTAATATTCCGGCATTGGATAATGCCAAAGCCAGTTTTGAAGGATTTAGTCTAATATTCTTGTCTAAGAAAAATAATACCATTAATAATGCTGTTGCCCACCAGCCCGCTGAACCAGCGTCACCAGCTGAATTTTGAAATAATTGAAAAAGCCAAGGTAAATCTAATGTCTTACAAGAGCCATTTTCAATGATCTGGTTTACACCAAATAAACTACCTAGAGGTCCACACCCCACCACTTCTTTGGGGGTAATTAGCATAAATAATATTAATAAGATAGGACCAAAAATCATGATAAGATTTTTATAGTCCTCGCCTGTTAAAATCATTTCATCTGTGATTTTTCCAATAGGGGTAATTTGTTGTTTTCTAGATTGGAATACAACAGACAAAAATAAACATCCAAAATAAGCAACTGCAGGCAATGCAGCTGCGACTATAACTTCTCTGTATGGCACCACTGTCATGGCAGATAGAATAAATGCAGCAACACCCATTACTGGAGGCATGATTTGACCTCCGGACGACGCGGACGCTTCTACACCGCCTGCAAAAACTCTTGCAAATCCTCTTTTGAGCATCATCGGAATTGTCAGTGCCCCTGTAGATAAAACATTTACGATAGGACCGCCAGAAATAGTGCCAAACATTGCTGAACTGACTATAGCTGCATGGGCTGGTCCTCCTCTCAAGTTTCGTGTCCACAAAAAAGCTATTTTAATTAATGATTTACCCCCTGCAGAAACACCAAATAATGAGCCTAATACTATATATGGGAAAACCGTATTAATTAAAATATTCATAAATCGCCCTAGCAAACCCTGTCCATTACTAACCAATATTTCTCTAACGGCAGGCCTTCCATCTGTTAAAAATCTTGGCTCCCCACCTAATTTTGTGATTAAGTATTTATTGATATCCTCGGCGCCGACAAAATACCAAATGAGAACAGTTATTAAGGTGTACAAAGCAACTGCAATAGCAACCATTACCAATGGCAAACCCCAAACTTTAATATTATAAATTAGAAAAATTAATAGAGCTGCGGTTATAATAAGAAAAATCCAATTTCCTAAGTGTTTTATACAAGTTGGATCATCAACCGTTGAAGGCTCAGGAAGGCCGTAGAGAAGAGCAAATTCTTTCTCTTCCTGAAGGGACTTGGCTATAAGCTCTGCCCTTTCACCCGTAAATTGATCTATTAAACAAATAGAGTCAATTTCAATAACAAATGATAATGAGATCGCTGCTGCCATCACTATCAAGCTAATATCCATAAATAAACTGAAAAATCTTTTGATAGCTGTAGTATGTTTATACTCTCTCCAAAATGAATGATTAAGTGATACGACCACCATCATTATAAAAAATGTTAGTGGAAAAAAATATTCATATGAAAACTTCCGGAAAACTATTCGGTCATTGCCAGTAACTCTCCAAACTAATTCTTCTAATCCAGGAATCGACGGTATTGTATTAAGCATTCCAATCAAAACTAGAAAAAAAGCAATTACTTTAGCTATTTTAAGACCAAAATCATTATTTTTCTCAAGTTCTTGTACAGGTGAATTTTTAACAGAAGTCATCTTAGTTTATTCTAGCTTGATATTAATAAAGGAACAAAACTAACTAGTGTCAATGACCAAGGTTATACCTTGGTCATTGAATAATTTTATTTTGCGCAATCAGCTATTTTATATCCAGCTTCTTCCCAAGCGGCGACAGCACCAGGGTGATATTTAAGCTTACTTGGTCCACATAAACC
>CAZCWO010000214.1:0-3334 GCA_964502335.1 uncultured Rhodobacterales bacterium
ATTGCAGAACTGATTAGAGACAAAATACCAGCAAGTAATAAGAGCTTATTATAATAATTTTTAATGAATAAAGATAACAAACAAATTACTATCACACCTAAATGTGGCCATCTTTGCCATATGCACATCTGGCAAGGTACCAAATTAATAATATATTCAAGTGCTAAAGCTGTTATTAACAAACTGCTAGAAAATATAATTGCGACTAAAGAGGGATTTTTAGTAATTAAATTATCAATAACCATATTATTAAAATAATTACTCCTAATACTAATGTGGATAAAGCTAAATTATTTTTTATAAATTTTATAGCTTTTTCACCAAGATAATAAGATAATAAAGCTATAATTAAAAATCTTACTCCCCTGCCAAAAATTGAACCTAAAAAAAATATTGTCAACGGAACCCCAGTAGCTCCAGCTGAAATAGCAATAAGCTTGTAAGGTAGTGGTGTAAATGCACCTATGAATGTAAGCATTAACCCCCAATTGGCAAAACCATTACTTACCTGTTTGAGATCACTTCCAGAAACTCCAGGCAAAAAATCAACTAAGTTATTAATGCCAACACCAACTGACAATCCAATTATCCATCCAATAATTCCACCTAAAACTGAAGATAAAATCGTGAAAACTGTCAAAAACACAATTTTTTTAGGCTTAGCAATAATGCATGCAGCTAATAATGGATCTACTGGTATAGGGAAGAAAATAGACTCTGCAAAAGACAAACCAAATAAAACTTTGTTTGTAGTTTTGCTTGAGGAAACTTCTTTGATTTTATCATAAAAATTTTTGATCGTGAATTGACTTGATTTAAGCAGTTCTTTGTCTCCAAGGGTTACTTTATTTCAGCATTTATGAGATGGTACGGATGGTCGGACTTGAACCGACAAGGTGTTGCCACCGGGGGATTTTGAATCCCCTGCGTCTACCAATTCCGCCACATCCGCAGAAGTTAAAATAATTTATTGAATTATTATATTTAAATTATTATTAATCAATGATTTTATGAAAAATTACTTGATATTATTCTTTTTTGTAATCTCTCTAAGTAGCTATCTCGTAAACCTAAATTTTTGAGACTTTCACAAGTTTTATTTAAATATTCACATGCAGTTCCAAGGTATCCTTGAGCTTTTGATATCATTAAAGCGGTTTTAGCTTCTGAAATAGAGAATAGATAATTTTCATGACTTTTATTTATTATAAACGCAATCATGTCAATTTTCCCCTTTACTGTATACCCTTTAAGTATTTTTGGAATATACGCACCAGTTATCATTTCACGTCTCCAGATTAAATCTAATTCGAGAGGGGCTGATTTTGTATTTATTTTGAGAGCTTGCCCTAAAGTAGAACCGCCAGCATTTAAACCTAAAACCAGGCCAGGATATTCTTTACTCCCTCGACCCATTTCAGATTTTAAACAATACTTTCTTCTGTAACCATAAATTTTAACATTTCGTGTTTCTATTGGTTCAACAACTGGATTCCAAATTAAAGAACCATAACCAAAAAGCCAAACATCACCTTTAAAGTTGTCAGGAATTAGTTGCCGCCTTGAATTGAGGAGAGTCTTGTCATCAAGGAGCTTATCTCCAAAACCATGCCTTCTAGCAATTTCTCGCAATTTATCATTCTTAATATTCTGGCGGTTTAATTTAATTATAGGTTGCATAATTAGGTTATAGATTTAAAGTTCAGGGAAGTATAAATAAAATGTAAGATAGTACTGATTTATCCCTATATAAAATAAATAATTATTTATAAGCAGTTTTAAAATAATGTTATTTTTTTTGATTCAAGGTAACTACCCTCTGGGGAAATGGTATCTCAATCTTTGCGTCATCAAGAACAGATTTTGTTTTTTTCATTAGATCCCAATATAATCCCCAATAGACATTATTTTTGGCATATAACCTTAATCTAACAGTAATTGAGCTATCACCATATTGCACTACCAATCCCTGTGGTTGCGGTTTTTTTAAAACCCTTTCATCCTCTGCCATTATCAACAATGTATTTAAAACAAAATCAAGATCGCAGTTATATGATACGCCTATATCAATATCCATTCTGCGTGTGTTATATCTTGAGTGATTTATAATTGTTGATGACCATATGGTGCTATTTGGAACAGAAATATAAACATTATCAAAAGTGTCAATTGTCGTAGTGAATAAACCAATCTCTCTTACAGTTCCAGAAATGTTTGCTGCTTCAATCCAGTTACCCACTTTAAAAGGTCTTAAAAATAATAACATAACACCTGCTGCAACATTGGATAAGGTGCCTTGCAAAGCTAATCCAATAGCAAGGCCTGCTGCACCTAAGACAGCAATGATTGAAGTTGTATTGACACCGAATTGAGCTAAAACGGCTACTATTGTTACAACAAGTAATGCATATCTGATTACTGAACCTGCTACTGGAGGCAAAGTAGGATCAAGCCTATCTACCTTTATTAGTGTCTCTCTAATCCAAATACTAATTCTTGATGAAAACCAAATTCCAATTATCAGGGTAATGACGGCTGCTAAAAAATTCAATGACCAATCAACAGCTATCTGAATTATTGCAGGAAACTCATTTGAGAAGTTTATATAGTCCATTGATTAAGTTCAAATTATTAAAAATATTAAGATAATTTTAATCTTTTACTAAATTAAATCTACCACTAATAAATTGTTTATATTATTAATTCATTAAAAAATATATTTATTTGAGTTTTGAAGAGTTATTTAATGAAAATTATAAATTGGGGAATTTCAGAAAAAAAATTGAATGTCAGCTCAAGTGCTGCAGCTATAGGAAACTTTGATGGAGTTCACTTAGGCCATGTTCACGTCTTAAAACAAGCAAAACAGTATTCTAGAAAATTACATCTTCCTCTTACAATTTTGACATTTGAACCTCACCCAAGAGAATACTTTTCAAAAGAAAAAGAGTTTTTTAAACTGCAGAATAGTGTTTCGAAGAGCAAGTCTTTAAAAGAATATGATGTCGATTGTTTAGTTCAATTGAAATTTGATCACTTGCTTTCAGAATTATCTCCAGAAGAATTTATAAAGGAAATTTTATGTGACAATTTATCCATTAAACATGTTTTTGTTGGCAAAGACTTTAAATTTGGGAAAAACCGACAAGGCAGTATAGAAACCCTGAAAAAAATTGGAAATAATTACAAACTCAGTGTTTCAGATATAGAGATAAAAAGTAAAAGTGGATTAGCGATATCATCAACAAAAATTAGAGAGTATCTTAAAGCTGGGGAAATAGAAACTGCTAATGAATTATTAGGTAGACCATATACGATATCTGATTTAGTTATT
>CAZCWO010000215.1:0-3308 GCA_964502335.1 uncultured Rhodobacterales bacterium
GGATGTTTTGCATTAAATGCTGGGATGATTTTATCATTCCATGCATCAGCATCGTCATTTCTCCAAGATTCAATTATGACAGTGCCTGCTAAAGCACTACTAATTGAAAAAAGAAAGGTAAAAAATGATATTATTGATAGAAGTTTTTTCATGTTTCCTCCGATTTGTGTTTTAATTAAATTTTATTTAATGCATAAAATAGGCTTTAATACAAATAGATAAAAATATAATTTTAAAATGAAAAACATACATAATGTTAAAAAGTTTGAATCTATAGTTATAGAAACCATCCAAAAAATTATTAAGTCCCAACAAAATAGAATAATCGAAACCGCAAAACAATTTTATAGTACTTATAAAAATGATGGTATGATTTATATATTTGGAACCGGCCATTCCCATATGATGGCTGAAGAAGGGCATTTTAGGGCTGGTGGTTTTGCTCCAATATGCCCAATTTTATTTTCAGGTTTAATGTTGCATGAAGGTGCAAATTTAAGTTCTTTAGTTGAAAGAACAGAAGGGATTACAGAAAGTATTTTAAAACAATATAAAATAAACTCTAATGACCTCTTAGTAATTTTCTCAAACAGCGGTGTAAATCAGTCACCACTAGAAGCGGCTTTTTATGCAAAGAGCATCAATTGCAAATCTATTGGAATATCATCTTTAGAATATTCAAAATGCGCTCCGATGTCTAAATACAAAAAAAGACTCGATGAAGTCGTAGATATATTTTTTGACAATCATGGCCCAGCTGGAGATGCTCTCATAGAAATAAAAAAATTTGTAAAAGTATCGCCTTTCTCAACAATAGGAGGATCTTTCATTTTAAACTCAATAATTTCTGAAGTAGCTGAATTATCAAAAAATGAAGAACTGTTTCCATTTTACATTAGTGGAAACATGCCCCACTCCAAAGAACACAACCAAAAACTTTTAAGTAAATATTTAAATAGAAATCCACATATTTAATTTCATGTTATTTTGATAATTGACTAAAATCTTAATTAAATAAATAATAATTTATGCCTCCAGCTTTCAACAAAAATGAATATGATTCAAGGTTAAAAAGAGTTCGTTCTAAAATGAAAGAACGAGGATTAGACGCTTTAATTATAGGAAACCCATCAAATATAAATTGGTTGACTGGTTATGATGCCTGGTCATTTTATACCCCTCAATTAATGCTTATTGACTTTGACAAAGGACCATTTTGGATGGGAAGAGAAATGGACGCTGAAACAGCTTTCATTACTACCTACTTATCTCCCTCTCAAGTAATTTCATATCCTGAAAACTTGGTGCAAAAAACAGATGTCCATCCATCAGAATTTTTATCTTCTTGGATGAATAGTGCAGGATTTAATAATGCTATAATTGGTTACGAAAGTGATTCCTATTATGCTTCACCAAGATCATTAAAGGCTTTGAAGAGCAAACTTAAAAATGCTAAATGGATTGAAGAAGACCTTCTTGTAAACTGGATTAGACTTATAAAAAGTAAGGCTGAACTAGAGGTCATGTATCAGGCTGGAAAAATTGCTGAAATTGCTATGAAAACAGCGTGGGACAGTTCTAGAGTGGGCGTTCGTCAATGTGATCTTATGGCAGATATAATAGCTGCACAAATTAAAGGAACCCCATCTTTTGGAGGTGATATGCCAGCTTTGCACCCACTAATTTTAGCTGGTAAGGCCGCCTCATCTGCTCATCCTATGTGGACTGATGAAAAACTTCAGGAAGGGCAAACAATTTCATTTGAATTAGGTGGCTGTAGAAAGCGATACAATGTTGGCTTAGCAAGAACAATCCACCTTGGGGAAAAAAAACCTCAAGAACTGTCTGATACTTCAAAAGCAGTTCAGGAAGGAATGTTTGAAGTAATGAATGTCTTAAAGGCTGGCGTAATAGCAAGTGACGTACATTACGCTTGGCAAAATGTTTTAAACAAACACAACTTGGTTAAAAAAAGTAGAATTGGTTATTCCATTGGTCTTTCATATTCTCCAGATTGGGGGGAACATACTATTAGTTTTAGGGCTGGAGAAAAAGATGTGGTGCCTGAAAATTCAGTGGTGCACATAATTCTTGGCATGTGGATGAAAGGATGGGGAATGGAATTAAGTGAAACTCTTCACGTGAGATCAAAAGATTGTAAAAAGTTATCAAATTTTCCTCAGCATGTTCACTTGGTATCGTAATGATCTCGCCTTTAAGTGCAGCTGAAAAACTATTATCTGATTTAGTCAGTTTCCCATCAACAGCTGGTCAATCAAATGCTGAAATAATTAATTATATAAAAAGTTATCTTGAAAACCTAAATGTAGATATTCAGCTTGACGCTCATAAAGATGGGAAGAGTTTTAATTTATTTGCCACTTTTGGTAAAGGCAAGATTGACGGTATAATTTTATCAGGACATACAGTCGTCGTGCCAGCGATTGGAAATGAATGGGATAACCACCCATTTACATTAACTAAAAAAAACCAAAATCTAATCGGACGCGGTGCTGTAGATATGAAAGGATTTCTAGCTATTACTTTAGCAATGGCTCCATATTTTAAAAAGTTTGAAAATGAATTAAAAAATCCAATACATTTTGCTTTTACCTTTGACGAAGAATTGGGAACCTTTGGTGCATCTCAAATAATGGAGTTTTTTAAAAATAAAGGAATCAAGTCTAAAATAGCAATTGTTGGAGAGCCTACAGGAATGATGCCTCTAGTTGGGCATAAAGGTGGACTGGAAATGATCACAGAAATTAAAGTTTCGTCAGGCCATTCTTCAGACCCAAGAGGAAAAGTTAATTCACTTTACTACGCAGCAAAGTTAATCTCCTTCATTGAAAAACTTAATAGTGATTTATCTCTATCCACAAATAAAGTCACCCCTTTTAACCCGCCTTACTCCTCTTTATCGGTTGGCTTTATTAAGGGTGGTCAAGCTAGGAACATAATACCAAATTACTGCTATTTTGATTGGGAAATCAGGCCTCTTCAAGAAGATGATCCCTACTTAATCCTCTCTAAAATTAAAACTTATTCTTCAAAAACTCTTGAACCCGAAATGAAGAAAATTTTTAAAGGCTCTGAAATTAAAATGACAGAAGTATCCTTCTGTCCTCCTATGGAAGCTAGTTTTAAGTCTCCAGTTTTAGATCTAATTAATAAGTTGTGGAAAATAAACAAACCATCAGTTGCCTCATATGGAACTGATGGAGGTCATTTCCAATCCATAGGCATAGAAACTATTGTATTTGGTCCTGGAGAAATGAAATATATGCACCAACCCAATGAAAGTATTA
>CAZCWO010000216.1:0-3300 GCA_964502335.1 uncultured Rhodobacterales bacterium
TTCATAGTTTATGGTCACAGGGCAGGGAGGAAGAGGAGCTTAGATTTTTTCAAAAAGATAATATTGATTTAACTTTTGCAAATTTGCACTTAGTCCAAGCAACAAAATATGTAATTGCTTCAGGTTTGGAAATAATATCAGTGTCAGCTCCTGAGGAAATGTAGTGGAGGAAACTTCTAACAAATTTAGATTTTTAATTCCATTATTAAGTGGTTTATTCGCTGTAATTTTTGTGTTATGTGGAGTAATTTATATCATTATAAATATAAACTTATTTAAAGAAGATAACATCCCAATTATAAAAGCACCTGAAGGGCCAATAAAAGAAAAACCAGAAAAACCCGGAGGGAAGGTTATAGATCATCGAGATAAAATATTTTATGGTATCTTAGACAAGGATATTGAGGAACAGACTGTTGAAATAATCAATCCACCAGCACCAGAGCCCGAATTGCCAAGTATAGATTTAGGGATAAATACTAATAAAGATATTGATGATAATAGCTCAAAAAATGATTCTATAATAAAAACCGAAGATCAAATTTCAAAATCTAATATATTAATTACTTCAAATGATAACTCATTAAATAATAATGATTTAAATTCTGTTTCAGAAAATGACAACCTTTCAAATCAAAAATCTGAAACTAACAAATCAAATGACAGTAAAACTTCATTAGTTGAAAAACCTGTTCCCAAACCAAAAAAAGGATATTTCGTTCAATTAGCTTCTTTTAATGATGAAAAGAAAGCAAAATCTTCAGTAAAAATTTTAAATGAAAAATTAGCTGTTTCTTTAGGAGGTAAATCATTGCAGGTAATGACTGTAGACTTAGGGGAAGGCAAAGGATTTTGGTGGAGGGTTATAACAGTTATAATTAGTAGAAATGAAGCAGAAACACTTTGTGCTATCTTAAAGTCAGAAGGTAATAACTGTATCGTACGTTCTAAATAATCAAAAATTAAATTTTATGGACCTAGAAAATAATTTAAATAATTTCAGTTATAATAATTCTGGAGAACAGTTGTCACTGTTTTTAAATCTTGACGGCTTTGAAGGTCCAATTGATTTATTACTTCATCTTTCACGCGAACAAAAAGTTGACCTGTCTTCTATTTCAATTTCAGAGTTAGCAAGCCAATATATTTCTTTTATTGAAGAAATTAAAATATTGAATATTGAGATTGCTGCAGATTACTTAGTCATGGCCGCTTGGTTAGCTTTTTTGAAGTCAAAAATCCTAATTCCTGATCAACATGATGAAGATAATTCTGAAAATATAGAAGAGATTACAGCTGAAATAAAAATTCGACTTCTTAGGTTAGAGGCAATGCAAAAGGCATCAGAAAGCTTAATGGGGTTGCTTAAATTAGGTGACAGCAGGTATGCGAGAGGCGAAACGTTTTTTTATGAAGACAAAATAAAATATGAGTATGAAGCTAATTTATTTCAATTATTAAGTGCTTATGGGCAAATAAATAATAAACCTAATAATACTGAACTAACAATAGAAACTTCGAAACTCTATTCAGTTAAGGAAGCTAGTGAAAGAATTATAAATTTGATTAAAAATTATACTGAATGGGTAGATTTAAAAGATCTACTCCCAGAAATGCAAAAAATTATTATAAATGATAATAATGCTCTTGCTTCACACTTTTTAGCTTCATTAGAAATGGCTAATAAAGGGGAATTGAAAATAAGACAAGAAAACCCATTTGGAACTATCTGGATGAAAAATAATTTAAATAATTGAGATTAAAATTAATATGAGTAATGATAATTTTAAATTTTTTAAAAATGTAGTTGAAGCCATAATTTTTTCTTCATCAGATCCTGTAAGGATAGATGTTTTGGAAAAAAGAATTCCTCCTTCATTGTGTTTAGATGATATTTTAAATGAGTTATCAAGAGACTATTCAGGTAGGGGTATTATATTAGAGAAAATCAATCTTGCTTGGGCTTTCAGGACTTCGCCAGAGGTTTCAGAGAATTTAACTATAGAAAAGGTTAAACGAAAGCCCCTTTCAAGGCCAGCTTTAGAGACTTTATCCATAATAGCTTACCACCAGCCTGTTACGAGAACAGAAATTGAAGACATTAGAGGAGTTGGGATTTCTAGAGGCACTTTAGACTTGCTCCTAGAGTTAGATTGGATCAAACCAAAGGGCAGAAGGCAGTCTCCAGGTAGGCCGTTAACTTGGGGAACAACGGATGTGTTTCTTGATGTCTTTGGACTTCAAGACTTGTCTTCTTTACCCGGTTTAGCAGATTTGAAATCTGCTGGTTTGGTTGGACCGAAGCAGTTAATTACTGAGGATCTTAGTAAACTAGAAGAAAGCAATGAAGAGGATCAGAAAAATTTAATTGAAGAACTGGGTATTAAAATAGAATAATCAAAATGGTTTAATATTAATGAATGAGATTTTAAATAATACAATTCTAAGACAACCGTTATTGAATCTTCAATCTTTGCATCACTCTTATGGGAATGTTGAATGTTTGAAAGATATAAACTTTGAAGTAAGTAAAGGCGAAGTCATTGCGTTATTGGGCCCTTCTGGAAGTGGGAAAACGACTATTTTAAGAGCCATTGCAGGATTAGAAAAACTTAACTCTGGTTCAATTTCTATAAACAACAATATCATCTCAAGTAAAAAGATTTTTCAGCCTCCAGAAAAAAGAAAAATTGGATTTGTTTTTCAAGATTATGCTTTGTTCCCTCATCTTTCAGTCCTAAACAATATTCTTTTTGGGCTTTCAAAATCAGAAAAGCATAAAGCTTATGAAGTGATGAAATTACTTGATATTGAAAGATTGAAACATTCTTATCCTCATGAGATTTCTGGTGGGCAACAACAAAGAGTTGCACTAGCAAGAGCTCTAGCCCCTTCGCCTAAAGTAATTTTACTAGATGAACCTTTTGTAAGACTGGATATAAGATTAAGGGAAAAAGTGCGTGATGAAGTTTTGCATTTATTAAAAAAATCTGAAACTACAGCAATTATAGTTACCCATGAAGCGGAAGAAGCTATGTTTATGTCTGACAGAATAGTTGTTATAAATGAGGGTAAGCTTATGCAGGTAGGGAGGCCTAGTGATCTCTATAACCGTCCAAAATCAAAGTTTGTTGCCGAGTTTTTTGGGGAGGTAAATTTAATTCCTGGGGTAATCAATAATGGTAAAATTAGAACTATTTTAGGAGATTTTCATTCGCACCAATATGAAAATGAAACTCCTGTTAATATCATAATAAGGCATGAAGGAATTAAGTTAATAGATGTTAAAGATGATCAAAT
>CAZCWO010000217.1:0-3299 GCA_964502335.1 uncultured Rhodobacterales bacterium
GGTAATGATACTTGTCAGAATAAGAGAAGGCAAAATTATTAAAGGTCAGAAAATAAGACTAATGTCATCTGGAACAGCATATCAGGTTGAAAGAGTAGGGGTTTTTACACCTGCGATTAAATCTGTAGATCATTTAGGCCCTGGTGAAATAGGTTTTATTACAGCAAGTATAAAAACTGCTTCAGATTGTAAGGTTGGAGATACTATTACGGATGATAGAAAGCCATGTTTAGAACCTTTACCTGGATTTAAACCATCTGTTCCAGTTGTATTTTGTGGATTGTTTCCCCTAGATTCATCTGAGTTTAACCAACTTAGAGAAAGTTTGATAAAGCTTAGCTTGAATGATAGCTCCTTTTCTTTTGAAGCTGAAACTTCTGCGGCATTAGGTTTTGGTTTTAGATGTGGGTTTCTAGGGTTACTTCATATGGAAGTCATCCGTGAGCGCCTTACAAGAGAATTTAATTTAGAGCTTATATCAACTGCTCCATCTGTAGTTTACAAAGTAAACACCCAAAAAGGAGATCAAAAAGAATTACACAATCCAGCTGACTTGCCAGACCCTACTTTTATCCAAAGCATAGAGGAGCCATGGATTAAAGCAACAATTCTAACGCCGGATGAATTTACCGGCTCTGTTTTAACTTTATGTATTGAAAGAAGAGGAGTTCAAGTTGAATTAAAGTATACAGGAACCAGAACGATGATAGTTTATATGCTTCCCTTAAATGAAGTAGTGTTTGACTTTTACGACAGGTTGAAAAGTATCACCAAAGGTTTTGCTAGTTTTGACTATTCTATTGGTGAATACAAAAAAGGAGATTTGGTAAAAGTTTCAATTTTAGTCAACAATGAACCCGTTGATGCCTTAGCCATGATTATTAATCGAGAGCAAGCAGAAATTAGAGGAAGAGCAATTTGTGTAAGGTTAAAAAATTTAATACCAAGGCAACTATTTAAAGTTGCCCTTCAAGCCGCGATTGGCGGTAAAGTTATTGCTAGGGAAACCATTAGCCCAATGAGGAAAGATGTTACAGCTAAGTGCTATGGAGGAGATGTTTCCAGAAAAAGGAAGTTGCTAGACAAGCAAAAGGCAGGAAAGAAAAAAATGAGACAGTTTGGCAATGTAGATATTCCTCAAACCGCTTTTTTTGAAGCTTTGAAAATTTCTGATTGATTTATTTAAAGTAATAATAATTTTCAGATCTTTTTAATTTCTTATAGAAATATAAGCATATAATTGAAAACAATAGAAATGTTGGTGTTGAAGGTATAATCAAAATTGAAGATACGAAAGGATGCCATAAAAAAGGATTGCAATTTAAACTTACAAATTGGCTGCAAGGGTCAATATATCTTGATACTATCGCTTCACTAATTTGAATACTGCTCGGTGATAGCTCATACCAAAACTCACCTATACTTGAAAATTTTGATTCACTTTCATAAATAAGCAAATGGAAATCAAAACTACACGAAAATATAGCTAGAAATGAAAATAATAATAATAAAACAAATGTAAATTTTTTAGCTATTTGAACAATCCACTTCATTTTTAATTTACTACATAGAAATAAATTTAACAATTTTTTAAAAAATCAAAAATTTTGTAATTTTAATTCCATTAAGGTATTAGTTATTAAAACTTGTAATTGGAGGAATGGCCGAGCGGTTTATGGCGCACGCCTGGAAAGCGTGTTGGGGTTAACGCCCCTCGGGGGTTCAAATCCCCCTTCCTCCGCCAGAAGTAGACTTCATAAGAATTCATAAGAGTTCATTAAGGCTCAATTTTTTCAATGAATTCAATTACTTAATATTGTATCCTTACTTTTATTAATATTAACATACCCTTCAAAGAAAAGTGATTTGGTTGGGTTGAAAGTAGGGTTGAGATGAGTAAGTTAACAAATATTCAATTAAAAAGTAAAAATAAAACAGGCCGATATTCAGACGGCAATAATTTATATTTTGTAGTCGGAAAAAATGGAAATCAGAACTGGACTTTTATATACACGATTAATGGCAAGAAAAGAGAGATGGGTCTTGGACCATATCCAGAAATCTCACTTAAATCAGCACGTTTAACAAGAGATGGTTTAAAGGCCTTCATCATTCAAGGAAAAGATCCGCTTCAAGAAAGAGATAAACAAAAAGAACAAGAACGTCTTCGAAAAGCATCCACTTTTGAAAATGTTGCAAGAACGTATATTTCAGAGATGGAATGTCAGTGGAAAAATTCCAAACATAAACAGCAATGGAAAAATACTTTGAAAACTTACGTCTATCCTTTCATAGGAAATCTTCCAATATCAGCAATTAAAACAAGGGACATCAAAAATGTTTTAATACCAATTTGGATGTCAAAGAAAGAAACAGCCAGTAGGGTTCGTCAAAGGATTGAGAAGATAATTTATTTTGCTAAAGCTCAGGGACTTTTTCAAGGGGACAATCCAGCCAGCCTAAAAGGAAACCTCGAATATCTGCTTCCTAAACAAGGTAACTATCAAAAGCATTATCCTGCTTTGTCATATGAAGATATTCAATCTTTTAAGAATGCTTAACATCGTAAGGGATGACAAGAAGATAGTCTTTTCGTAAGTTATAATAAAAATGGTCAGTTAGAGATAAAAGTAAATTATAAAGAAGGGAGAAAAGATGGTCTTTTGGAAGAATATTATGAGAATGGTCAGTTAAGGTGGAAAGGAAATAATAAAGAAGGGAAAAACTTTTTTTGGCTTAAAATTTGCTCAATAAAAAAAACTATGGATAATATTATGTCAAAAAATTCAAATTTAGCAATTGAAGAAATTAACAAACAAATATCTAAATTAGATAAACAATCCCTAAATTGTTTTCCAAAACCATTAAATGAAACCACAAAAGATGAAAAGTTAGTCTGGGGTGCATTTGGCTTAATGGAATTTATTATATCAGAACAAAGAAATATTGGTGAAAAATATAAAACATGTTTAGATATAGGGTCTGGTGATGGTCAGCATTCAAGAATTCTTTCAACATCTGGGCTTAAAGTTTATCAAGTAGATAAATATTCTGAAACAGCTCAATTTAAAGAAGATTTTCTTAATATTAGTTTTGATGAAAAATTTGATGTTATATTTTGCTCTCATGTAATAGAACATCAAAGAAATGTAGGTTTATTTTTAGATAAAATATTTGATTATTTGTCTGATAATGGGGTTCTTATAATTTCTGCTCCTAAGCACCCTGCAGAAAGGTTTGTTGAAGGTCATTTGAATTGTTTTATTTTCCCTTATTTTCTTCAACATTTAATTCATGCT
>CAZCWO010000218.1:0-3298 GCA_964502335.1 uncultured Rhodobacterales bacterium
CACCTAAAAACCTTCCCGTTAATTTAAAGTCACAATCTATATTTTCATTAATTATGAAATTATAAAGGTCTTTTCTTGCCGCGATAGACTCAGCAAAATATTCCAGAGCTTTTTTTTCACCAAATTTCTTTTTTAGTTTACTAAAAGACAGACGTATATTTCCACTAGTAATGCCACCGTTCCTTGTTGAGGCACACTCCCCTATTAGGCCCTTCTCAAGTATTACTACTTTTTTTTTGGCTCGCAAAAGTGGTATCGCTGCACCCAGACCAGTATAACCGCAACCAACAATAACAATTTCAGTATTTTTTTGGAATTCATTTAGCTCAACAGATATTGGTGGCGTTTCATCCCACCAATATGGCGAACCCTTATACCCGGCTAATGTTGACATAAAATTCTAATTAACCGTGAAAAGTTGTTTTAAATTTTATTAATAATAAATTCATAATATATTATAATATAAATAAGTATTATAATGGATGTGATATCGCAAACAAATTTTATGATAATAAATTTTAATGTTAGACCAAAAAATAATCCTGCAAAGATATGGATTTGTTAGGATGTCATATGTTTTTCCCCGACATTCTAAAATAAGTGTTCCGATAGCTAAATCAGCTTCTGGTTGTTATATTACTGACATAAAGGGCAAAAAATATCTTGATGGTTCCGGCGGTGCTGCAGTCTCATGTCTAGGCCACGGTGACCGCGAAATAGATGAAGCAGTTCAAAAACAATTGTCTAAAATAGCGTTTGCACATAATAGTTTTTTCTCGTCAGAGCCAGCAGAAGAACTAGCCGAATTACTAATAAAATACTCCCCACCAGATATTGATAAGGTATACTTTGTTTCTGGAGGATCGGAAGCCATGGAAGCCTCCATCAAGTTAGCAAGACAATATTTTGTTGAGCAAGGCAAAACAAAAAAATGTAAAATTATTGCTCGTCGACAAAGCTATCACGGCAATACTCTTGGAGCACTATCAGTAGGTGGAAACGAATTGAGAAGGAAACCCTTTTCCCCAATTTTATTCGAATCAAATCACATTGATCCATGCTATGCTTTCAGAGAAAAATTAGATAGTGAAAGTGACTTTGAATACGGGCAACGATCAGCAAATTTTTTAGAACAGGAAATACTTAAACTTGGCTCTGAAACTGTAATGGCCTTTGTTGCTGAAACTGTTGTTGGGTCAACTTTAGGCGCTGTTACAGCTGTTGAGGGATATTTCAAACGAATTCGTGAAATCTGCAATAAATATCAAGTGTTATTGATTTTAGATGAAGTAATGTGTGGGATGGGAAGGACAGGAAACCTTTTTGCTTGTGAATATGAAGAGATATCTCCAGACATAGTGGCAATTGCAAAAGGTCTTGGAGGCGGTTACCAACCTATAGGGGCAATGCTTTGCAGTAAAAAAATATTTGATACTATTTCAGAAGGTTCAGGTTTTTTTCAACATGGTCATACCTATTTAGGTCATCCTGTTGCATGTTCTGCAGCTAAAGCCGTTTTAAATAAAATTATTCAAAACAAATTACCAGAGAGAGTAACTTTATTGGGGGAACAATTAATTAATCAATTAAGAAATAAGTTCTCTCAAAATCCATTTATTGGAGACATTAGAGGGAGGGGTTTGTTTATTGGTATGGAATTTGTCAAAAACAGAGATACTAACGAAGCATTTGATGCATCAATTGGTTTCCATAAAAGATTCAAAGCTTCTGCATTCAACAACGGCCTGATTTGTTACCCTTCAGGAGGAACAGTAGACGGAAAAAAAGGCGATCACGTACTATTAGCTCCCCCTTTTATAATTGAAGAAAGTCACATTGATGAAATGGTTTTAAAATTAGATAAATCCCTGACCGATACTATAAATTCAATAAATTAATTCTTAAATTAGCGCCTGAATATTAAAAACCTGATTAACCTGATAATAGCTTGAAAAATAAAACCTCTTGCAATAGGAGAATTAATCAATGAACGGAAGAGTCTAATAATAATTGGAAATAGTTTAGTCACAATAAATAAAAAAAACAAAGATAAAATTACTAATATAATAATTTTAAACATACGAGGGGCTTAAGTATTAAATTATAACAAATGTTATTGTATTATTTTACTTAAAGTTATCATCTATTTTGAAAATATAAAATATAATTAATTATGATACATTTAAAAGGTTCACAAAACTCATGGGGATTAGTTGCAAAAATATTGCATTGGGTGATGGCTGTATTTATTTTACTGCAAATTTGTTTTGGTATTAACCTCCATTTTATGAATGTAAGCTCAGAAAAGGGTGAGCTAATTCATTTCCACAAAATTTTTGGAACAATTATTCTATTTCTTATATTTTTTCGACTAGCCTGGAAGCTTTATAATCCTAGACCCTCAAGAAATGACCTAAATACTATTCACAGAATTTCGTCAAAATTTGTTCACATTATTCTATATTTATTGATTATTGTCATACCTATTCAAGGTATGATGATTACATGGACTGGAGGAAGTGATGTTATTTTCCTCGGGTTGTTTACCTTACCTAGGTTAGTTGAAGAAGATTTAATTATGTATGACAATTTCGTTAACGCTCATTTTTTTATGACAATGATCCTTTGTAGTGTTTTTTCAATCCATCTATTAGGGTCATTATTTCACGTAATTATTTATAAGGATAAATATAACGTATGGAGAAGTATGAATATTTTTCAAAAAGATTAAAGATCTGAGTTTCTATAATTTTGGATTAATAGTTAAATTATTTGCCTTCTTCCATTCCCTCATTCCATCTGTTGCATCAAAGATTTCTTTGTAAGAAAGTTCTTTATCTAAAAACATTGCAACTAAACTACTACTTCTTCTTCCACTTCTGCAAATTAAAATAAATGGATCTTTTTTATCTACAATTTTTTCTAACTTTGGCAACCATTCATCTAAATTAAAATTTCCATTCTCATCAAAAAATGTAATTAAATGACTTCCTTTAATAACGCCAGTCTCTAGCCATTCCTTTGGTGTCCTGATGTCTACTAATGGAATTGCTTTACCGATTAAGTTTTTTAATTGCTCATTATTTATCTTTTTAACATCTGCAAATGAAAGTTCAGAAAATAAAATTGAAGTTAGAATTAAAAATATTCTCAATTTTTTCACCTTAACACTCCAATCTTAATTTAAAGTTATTACATTTTAGATTATTTAATAATTTTAAATTTTTCAACATCCACCAATCCATAATCAGTTATTTTCAAAGAAGGGATCACTGGCAACGCAAGAAAAGCTAGCTGT
>CAZCWO010000219.1:0-3279 GCA_964502335.1 uncultured Rhodobacterales bacterium
AAATTCATAGTTATCGGTTTAATTTCAGTTTCACTCAATTTTGATCACTCTCACTGTCTTTATTATTTTCATTTTCATCAAAAGACGTTTCCCAAGGACTCAAAAAGTCAAAATCTCTATATTCTTGAATTAATTTAACTGGTTCATAAACAACTCTATTTTGATCAACATCATACTTGACCTGAACCCTTCCAGTCAGCGGGAAATCTTTTCTTAAAGGATGCCCCTCAAATCCATAGTCAGTAAGCAACCTTCTTAAATCAGGGTGACCTGAAAAAAATATACCAAACATATCCCAAATTTCTCTTTCACTCCAATTTGCTGATTTATATATATTCTCACAAGATCTCACCAATTCTCCTTCATCAACCTTTATCTTCACTATTAATCTATTGTTTGTTGAAGTACTAAGTAAAAGATAAACTATTTCAAATCGAGGAGATAAATCAGGGTAATCAATCGCAGTTATATCGATCAATTGATCAAAACAAAAAGAGGAATTGCTATGTAATATTGTAAGAACATCATAAATTCGTTTAGCTGGAACAATAACCTGAAATTGCTCAAAATTCATTTTTGAGTCAACAACGTCTTTACCAATAATATTTTTTATAATAGAACAAAAATTGCTTGTTTCTTCATCTAAAGAATTTTCCATAATTTATCCAATAAATCTTATCTAGCAATTGTTGCGGTTCGTCTTATTTTCTTTTGAAGTTGTAAAAGTCCGTATATAAGCGCTTCTGCTGTAGGCGGGCAACCAGGAACATACACATCAACTGGCACAATTCTGTCACACCCTCTTACAACTGAGTATGAATAGTGATAATATCCTCCTCCGTTTGCACATGAACCCATGGAAACCACCCACCTTGGTTCAGCCATTTGATCATAAACTCTTCTTAAAGCTGGTGCCATTTTATTGGTTAAAGTACCTGCAACAATCATAACGTCAGCTTGTCTTGGGCTAGGCCTAAACAACATTCCGTATCGATCCATGTCATAACGCGATGCAGCTGCATGCATCATTTCGACAGCACAGCAAGCCAAACCAAAACTCATTGGCCATAATGAACCACTTCTAGCCCAATTAAAAAGTTTATCAGCACTAGCTACTATAAAACCTTTGTTTTTAATGTCACTTACAGCAGCATTTAAAATTGTGTCTTGATCAGAAGATAGCAAACCTTCGTTAGTCTCTACTCCCATTCAAGACCTCCTTTTTTCCATTCAAAAATGAAACCTACTGTTAAAACGCCCAAGAAAATCATCATAGACCAAAAACCTAACAAACCAATAGATCCCAATGATACAGCCCATGGAAAAAGAAAAGCAACCTCAAGATCGAAAATAATAAATAATATGGCCACTAGGTAGAAACGAACGTCAAACTGGCTTCTGGTATCCTCGAAAGCATCAAAGCCACATTCATAAGGGGCAAGTTTATTCTCATCAGGGTAACGTTTAGCTACTAACCATGTAGCTAGCATTATTAAACATGCCATACCAACAGCTAGACCTAGGAAAATGATAATAGGTATATATTCTATTAGAAAAGAGTTCATTTAATTTTCAATTATTGCTCAGATATTATCAAATATACATATACTTTTTATAAAAAGAAACAACCTGTTGTTTTTTTTTTAATTTTATGAATTATGAAAGTAATTCTCGCAATTTCCTTCTCTAAAAACGTCTGCTGTAGCACAGTGAAGGCCTCCACCAAAAGCATAAACATCCCGAAAAGGCACTGGCACAACTTCAAATCCGAGTTTATCAAGTTGGTCCATTTGATGAATTTCACTTGCTTCTACGCATACTGTCTTTGGATTTAACACCAACACATTCATAGACAACCAAACTGAGGAATAACAAAGTGGTGGAGGTGAATTATGCGCTGGTCTTGCTGCGTCAACAATCTCCCAATCATTTTTTTCAAAAAATTTTCTTTGTTCCTCTGGTAAACGTCTGTCAGGATTATTTATTATTAACCCTGGTCTCAGAGGGGAGAATGTTGCGTCTATATGAATTGGGTATGGGTCTCCAGGAAAATTAACTGTATGAACATTGTGACCTTTAAAATGTCTCCTTAACCAATCTATTCCTTTCAAATTTGTTGTAAATCCATGTTGAACAACAAGATCTTTTCCAAATCTAAGAATATCAGCAGCATCAAACAACGGCTCTTCTTCAGTCGTTACAAAATATTTCTCTGCTGTCCATTTTAATCTTTTCTGAATCCCAATAGTTTCAGAAAGATAGTCCTTTCTGTAATCAAGATCAGTTAATCTAGGCTTAGGAGCTGCTTCATGTAGCATGTTTTTATCTTCATTGTAATATTTTTGGATAAGTGGTCTATAGCAAAGGTATTCAAACCATCTGCAACGATATGACATCGTTGCCTCTAGCATTTGATTTCCAACTGTTAAGATAACATCTCTGGGGGGCATTGAACCAAACATAGAATCAGTTTCAAAGTCAGGAGTTGAAACTTTTTGGGAAAAATCAATTGGTATAGGCCTATCTACTACTATTCCTCTACTTTTCAAAATCTTAGCAAAATTATTTAATTGTTCGTTAGCTTTAAAAACAGTTTCTTCAGACCTTGGACCCCATTGTCCTTTCATGTCAGAATCTTCTGGAACTTTTGCATCTAATGCAGGTTCAGGTGGCGGAATATGTACCCCGTCTGCTACCCCAACTATGACATGTTTCAATGGATCCCATTCATTCCATGAATTAACAATAATTTTATCTTTATTTATCATCATATACCCCCAAACTACTTTGCTTTTAAAGTCAAAACTGATGAATATATAGCTAGTAAACTTAAAACAATTATAATTGTTATAGATAATGAAAAACTTTCATCTCCACCAGCACTAATAATTACAGTTCCAAATATTGCTGCAGCTGCCATTTGCAATGCTCCAGTAATTCCTGTAGCAGTACCAGAAAATTCTCCAGTTGCTGAAATCCCTCCAATAATAGAGTTGGCAACAGTAATACCATTAAATAAACCGAATAAAAATAGTGGAAAAGATATAAAAATTGGATGCTGAAGACCTAAATAGTGAAAACTAATCATTAAAACAAAAGCAAATGCAGAGCCTAAACATCCCCAAAAACACATTTTAGGTATTCCAAACCTTGATGCGTAATTTCTATTAATAATATTTCCAGTAAAATATCCTATCCCTGTAAAAGCAAGCCAAATACTAAATTGCGTTGGTGAAACGCCTAAGCGATCAAATTCATAAGGCATAAAACTAAATGTAG
>CAZCWO010000220.1:0-3262 GCA_964502335.1 uncultured Rhodobacterales bacterium
ATTCAGTAACGGGATGATAATAAGAAAATGGATAAAATACCAAGCTGTACAAGTTCTTCCTAAAATGAGATAAATACCCTCTGGGTTTTGAACGCCCAAATATCCTAAAGCAAGCATGTTAATAATAAAAAGCCAATAAAAAACCTTGTACATTGGCCTAAAATGCGCGCTTCTCACTGGAGATCTATCAAGCCATGGTAATATAAATAAAATACCTATAGCTCCAAACATTGCAAGGACTCCTAACAACTTATCAGGAACGGCTCTTAAAATTGCATAAAAGGGTGATAGATACCATTCAGGAACAATATGGGCAGGAGTTGATAATGGATCTGCAGGAACATAATTATCTGGATGTCCTAAAAGGTTTGGAACAAAGAAAACAAATACACAAAATATAGCTAGGAAAACAGACAAGCCAAAAAAGTCTTTTATAGTGTAGTATGGATGAAATGGGATCATGTCTTTATCACTTTTAATATCTATTCCTAGTGGATTATTTGATCCGAATCTATGTAAAGCCACAATGTGTAAAAGTATAACGCCAGCAATCACAAATGGTAAAAGATAGTGGAGAGCATAAAATCTATTTAAAGTAGGATTATCTACAGTATAGCCACCTAATAGCCAGCTTACAATTGGCTCTCCAACAAATGGAATAACACTAAAAAAGTTGGTAATCACAGTTGCACCCCAAAAACTCATCTGACCCCAAGGAAGAGTGTAACCTAAAAAAGCAGTAGCCATCATAAGCAAATATATAACTACCCCTAAAATCCATAATAATTCCCTAGGGGCTTTATATGAGCCATAATATAAATTTCTGGCCATATGAATATAAACAACTATGAAAAAGAAACTTGCTCCATTCATATGTATGTATCTAATAAGCCAGCCTCCATTTACATCTCTCATGATTCTCTCAACAGAGTCAAAAGCGTGATCGACATGAGCTGTATAGTTCATAGCCAAAGCAATTCCGGTTATAATCATTATTACTAAAATAACCCCAGCAAGTGATCCAAAATTCCACCAATAGTTCAAATTTTTTGGTGTTGGGTGTTCTGTTCCTACTGCCTCATTCATTACAGTAAATATTGGGAGCCTATTATCTATCCAGTTAATTATAGGATTTTTAAATTGTGATTCTGGAGGAGAGTGTTTCATTTTATACCGTAAAATTATCCTATTTTTAACACATTATCCGAAATAAAGCTGTATGGCGGTATCTCAAGGTTTTGAGGCGCTGGCCCTTTTCTAATTCTTCCTGATGCATCATAATGTGAGCCATGACAAGGGCAGAACCAACCTCCATAATCTCCTTTTCCATCGCCTACTTTTTGGCCTAATGGAACACATCCGAGATGCGTGCAAACTCCCATCACTACAAGCCACTCATCTTTTTGAACTCTATCTTCATCTGCCTGTGGATCACGCAAACTGTCTAAAGAGACTTTTCTGGAATCATTGATTTCTGTTTCAGTTCTCCTACGTATAAAAACTGGTTTTCCTCTCCACTTGACTGTAAGAGCTTGCCCAATTTCTAATTCCCCAATGTTCACTTCAGTTGAGGACATGGCCAAAGTATCTGCAGCAGGGTTCATTTGATCGATGATAGGCCATATGGCAGCACCTGTTCCAACGGCACCCATTGAATACGAAGCTATAACAATAAAATCTCTTCTGGATTTATCTTTGCTCACTAAATATTTCCTTATTTTTTGCTCAGTTCATTTACGTAAAATTACTTCTTTTTGCGATAATTTCTGCAAAGGTGCAAGGACTTATTAATATAAAATCAATTTTTTTTATTAAAAAAATTAAAATTATTAAAATCCACTTTAATTCCACTTTACTTCTGGAGGGAGACTCATCAAAATTGCATCAATATTACCTCCTGTTTTTAAACCAAAAAGTGTCCCCCTATCATAAATTAAATTGAATTCAGCATATCTTCCTCTTTTAATCAACTGTTCTTCTCTATCTTCATCACTCCAAGGAGTGTTCATTGTTGCCTTTACGATTTCAGAATATGAATTCAAAAATGTTTCACCAACATCCTTTATAAAACCAAAATCTTTGTTCCAATTTCCAGTATTTATATAATCAAAAAAGATTCCTCCATCCCCCCTGGTTTCATTTCTGTGCTTGATGAAAAAGTATTCATCTGCCCATGCCTTAAATTTTTCATAATAGTTCTTATCATGGCTATCACAAGTCTTCTTGAAGTCAGCATGAAATTTACTAGACATTTTAGGAGAAGGTTTCATCGGGGTAATATCCCCGCCACCCCCAAACCAAGTTTTAGAAGTTGAAATTAGTCTTGTGTTCATATGAGCAGCAGGCACAAATGGATTTTTTGGATGAGCTACTAATGAAATTCCACTGGCCCAAAATTTTCCATCTTTCTCAGCTCCGGGTATACTTGATCTAAAGCTCTCTGAAAAAACACCATGCACAGTTGATATATTAACTCCCACTTTTTCAAATACTTCACCTTTCATAATACTCATTTTCCCACCTCCACCGCCTTCCCTTTTCCATTTACTAGCTTCGAATGAATTATTATTTGGTAATGAATTTTCAATTTTTTCAAAACTGATACAGATCCTGTCTCTTAAACTGGAAAACCATTTCTCAATTAAATCTTTTTTTTCTTCTAATAGACTGTAGCTATTGTTTTCCATAATTTTTTTGTGCTCATTGAAAATAAAAAAGTTAATAAAAAATTAAAGGATATAATACTAATTTACAAATTTAATTATTGATTTCAGCTAATAATTGATCTTTATCAATTGAGAAATTTGACTTCACCCATTTTTTTTCTAATTTTTTTAAAACTTTTCCTAAATCTGCTCCCTGTCTAAATCCAAATTTTATCAAATCATTTCCACAAATAGGAAATTCAGGCTTTTTATATTCTAAAATTAGTTTCATTCTATTCTTAGTTTTATCTGTTATATCTAAAGATAATAAAAGTCTTAATGCTACATCATCTCCTAAGTAATAGGCAGTAAATTCCCAGTCATCTGACAACAGTTGATTAATTTCCTTTTTAACCAATACTTTTTTTAAGTTAGACAAAACTTGTCTTTCACGTGATGAGAGTGGAAATTTCTTTAAAAAATTTCCTGTTTGATTTTTATAAGTTAATATAGCCAGTTTGCTGATCCAATTTAAATTAATTGAGAACTCTTCTAAGGCTTTGATCTTGGCAAGCTCAAACTTTATGCCATAACAAGCTAGATCTAAATTTGTTTTT
>CAZCWO010000221.1:0-3247 GCA_964502335.1 uncultured Rhodobacterales bacterium
AAACTTAATTAGAATGGTTAGGGCGAATTTTAATCTAATTTTTATTAATAATATAAAACTACTAAATTATTAATTTTTATTCAAATACAATTAAATATATGACAAAGTGTTTATAATTATCTTGAAGATTCCATAGCCTTAATTCTTAATTCGGAAACAGCATTCGCATGAGCATCAAAACCTTCGTATTTAGCAAATTTATATACAAATGGTGCTAATTTATTATATCCTTCTTTATTAATTGTCCCTATAGAAGTAGATTTTAGAAAGTCATGTACCCCTAAAGGAGATTTTGTTTTTGATGCTGCATTAGTTGGTATTACATTATTTGGACCAAGAGAAAAATTAGCAATGCTTAAAGGCGAAAAATCGCCAAACAAAATCTCACCAGCATTTTTTATCTTTTCAACATAATTTTCAGCATTAATGGAGTGTATTTGTAAATGCTCAGGTGCATATTTATTAGTAAAATCAATGGCCTGACTAAAATCTTCAACAAGAATAATCCCTCCCCTTGGTCCACTGAGTACTTCAGATGAAAACTTAACTCTTTCCTTGCTCATTTGTTTCCAACAAATAGGAATAAATGACAGGGCATCCTCTACAACTTTTGTAGAATTTGTAATTAAATAAGCAGAGCTATCCGATCCATGCTCTGCTTCAATCAGCAGATCTAAAGCTGCTACTTTCCCTTTTGCAGTTTCGTCTGCTAAAACTATGGCTTCACTTGGGCCCGCAGGAATGCCAGTGTCTATAAAGTCATTCAATCGATTTTTTGCTGCCGCTACCCATGGGCTGCCAGGGCCAACAATTTTTAGACATTTTGGTATAGTTTGTGTTCCAAATGCAGCCGCTGCAACTGCCTGTGCTCCACCTATTTTATAAACATTTTTTACACCAGCAATAGATGCGGCAACAAGTGTAGCGCAATCAACGGATCCATCTAATTCAGGTGGTGTAAAAATAATTGGAGTTTTAACACCAGCAACTATAGCTGGAATTGATGCCATCATTGCCACACTTGGAAAAGATCCCTTGCCTCTAGGCACATAAATAGCCACTGTTTCTATAGGCTCTACTTTTTCCCCAGCTAAAACACCCGGATGCATTTCAATCATCCATTTTTTTTTAGGCATTTGTTCTTCATGAAATTTTTTAACGTTACTACTACAAAATTCTAATACTTCCTGCATTTCTGTTTCAATTTTTTTAAATGCAGTTAAGAATTCTTTTTGTGAAACCTTAAAGTCGTTTAATTCTTTAGAAACTTTATCTAATTCAAAGGAATATTTTTTAAGAGCCACATCACCATTTTGTTTTACATTTTGAATAATATTATCTACTTTTGGATAATAATCTGACAAATCACTTTCAGCTCTTCTGCAAAGATCATTAATCTCTGTATCTTTTAATTTTTTAAACTCAAATACATTGATGTTGTTCATTAGAACCTCCGGTCCATGAAAAGACGGAATTATACTATTCTATTAATAAAAAGAAGACTATGTAGAAAGACTTCTAGTAATAATAGAAGAAAGCTTTTCGGTGAAATCTTTGGTATCTAAAGGAAGTTCACCTTCAACAATTCTTGCTTGATCTAATAATAAATGGCTGACGTCATTTACAACTGACTTGTCACTTGACTTAGAAACGATCTTCGCCAATGATTTAATCAAGTCATGAGAGGCATTGATCTCCAATATTTTTTTACTTTCTTTGTCCAGTCTTTTATGCTGTCTCATCAATCGCTCAAGATGAATGTCCATTTCAGCTTCATCAGCAGTTAAGCATACGGGGCTATCCGTTAACATCTGGGATGACTTAATATCTTTCACCTTTTCACCCAAATGACTTTTCATTTCAGTAATTAAAGTCTCCATTTCTTTTTTATTAGCTGGGTTTTTTTTCTTCGTTTCCTTATCTTCCTTTGGCTTAAATTTTGATAAGTCAGCATTGCCCTTTGTTATTGATTTAAAACCCTTGCCTTCATAATCATTAAATGCTGGGAGCCAAAATTCATCTACAGGGTCAACCATGAATAAAACTTCTAGGCCTCTCGATTTAAATCCTTCTATTTGAGGGCTTTTAATGACTTGCTCAATACTTTCTCCGGAAATATAATAAATATCATTTTGATCTTCTTTCATTCTCGAAATGTATTCATTAAGAGATGTATAATTTTCATCATTCGTAGATTTGAATAAAGATATGTCTAGTAAGGATTTCTTTCTCTCAAAATCTTCGTATATTCCTTCTTTAAAGGCAGCACCAAATTCGTTAAAGAATTTCTCATATCCTTCTCTATTTTTTTCATATTCTTTTTTTAATTCACTTAAAATTCTGTTTACTAAAGCTTTACTGATCTTATTTAAAGCTGCATTGCTCTGCATCATTTCTCTACTGACATTTAAGTCTATATCCTCACTGTCAACAACACCTTTAATGAAGCGCAAATATGATGGAAGTAGATTTTCACACTCATCAGTAATAAAGACCCTATTTGTATAAAGCTTGACTGATGTCTTTCGGTCAGGGTTGAATAAATCAAAGGGTTTCATTTCAGGTATAAATAATAAATTGGTAAAGCTAATTAATCCCTCGGTGGTATTGTGAATAATTTTCCAGGGCTTACCTATGCCACCTAAGTGATTATAAAACTCTTCGTACTGCTCTTGTTTAATGTCCTTTTTATTTCTCATCCACAGTGCGGAGGCAGAGTTTAGGGATTTTATATCCTTGTCTTTACCCTCTTCTATTAGTTTTACGGGATACGGGATATGATCAGAATATTTTTTAACGATATTCTCTATGCGAAAGCTGTCCAAGTAATCTTTTTCAGTTTTTTTTATGTGGAGGATAATTTCTGTTCCTTCTATTTCTCTTTTGGTTTCAGAAACTTTAAAAGATAACTGACCATCAGATTCCCAATGAAAGGTTTGTTTTGATCCAATGCCTTTTGATACAACTTCAACTTTATCGGAAACCATGAATGCAGAATAAAAACCAACGCCAAATTGACCGATTAAAGATAAGTTATCCTCTTTATTTTTTTGTTTTGTAATTCCTTCTAAAAAAGCTTTCGTTCCAGATTTTGCAATTGTTCCAAGGCTTGATATCAATTCATCTTTAGTCATTCCTATTCCATTGTCTGAAATTTTTAATGTTTTAGCTTTGGGATCAACAACCAAGTTAATATTAAAATCTATTGATGAAGAAAATGACTTGTCAGTTAAACTTTTGTATCGTC
>CAZCWO010000222.1:0-3244 GCA_964502335.1 uncultured Rhodobacterales bacterium
GAATTCACCATAGCTAGGCTTTCCCTTGATCACGCGATGATAACCTCAGCAGCAGCTGCAGAAGAAATAGATCTTGATGTGCTTAACTCCCATGCTGCTTCATATGATGTGATGATAGAAAATGCTTCCAATAGAATTGGGGCAATAGGATTAATGGGACCATTGTCCAAAATCATCCTGCAAGCGCTAACTAAAATTAATTTAATAGAAGACCTTCCTTGGTTGCATTGTCAGAAGGTTATTGTTGCAGGGATTGAAACACGTCTTTTGAGGGTATCTTACTTGGGCGAATACGGTTATGAACTGCATGCTGCAATGGACGATCTTCCTGACCTATTTGATGCTATTGATCAATCAGGCAAACCCTATGAAATGGGCTATTATGGTGCTTATGCAGCCAATAGTATGAGGCTTGAAAAAGGATACGCGGCTTGGGGGAGTGATTTAACCACTGAACGGGATCTAATTGAATCTGGATTTGGTCGATTGGTAAAAACTAAAGGTCGAGATTTTCCTGGGCGAAAGGCTCTAGAACTGCGCCATGCTTCAGCAAATCGCTGGCAAATGGTAATGCTGAAAATTGAAAGCGGAGTTCAAGATCCATTCTACGCCCATAGCCTATTTATAGGAGATGAAGCTGTTGGAATAGTAACGTCGGGTGCTTATGGTCACCGAACAGGATTAACGCTTGCCCTTGCGTATTTACGCAACACAGCCGAAACTATGAAAGCAGAAAAAAATGATGGTTTGCAGCTTGAGGTTCAAATTTTAAACCAGCGTTATAAAGCACATATTTTGAAAGAAATTCCTTTTGATGCTTCCAATAACAAAATGAAAGAACTTCAGTAATGAACCAAAGACCTTACCAATAACGGAGCAAATTATGGCCCACCTAAAGACTGACTGGAATATTGATAGTACTGCTGCACGGCGTGAACAGTTCTATGCCGCTTCTCAACGCAAATTTGTGCCCTTCAAGGATCCGATCGTTTTCAAAAGAGGATCGATGCAATATCTCTATGACGCTGAAGACCGTCAATATATTGATCTTCTGGGTATGAATGTTTGCATTTCAGTGGGTCATTCGCACCCAACTGTTGTTACCGCTGCGCAAAAACAAGCGGCTGAATTAACTCATTGCACCACCATGTTCTATCATCCAGTGCCTGCACACCTGGCAGAAGAACTAGCGAGCACTTTACCGAGTGGCCATAACTGGGTTGTACATTTTACCAATTCAGGGGCAGAGGCTGTTGATCTTGCCATGACGATAGCGCGAACCTATACAGGAAATTTAGACATGCTGGCGCTTCGCACGAGTTACCATGGCCCCACATCAGCAGCACAATCAGTAACAGGAATAGCTAGTTGGCGTCACCCAGGGATGCCAGGGCATGTTTCGTTTGTAGCTGAACCCAATCAATATCGTGGCATCTTTGGTGAAAATGCTGGCGCTGAACCTTATTTGGATGAAATAGATCGCACAATCAAATCCACAACTGAAGGTCAAATTGCTGGAATGATTGTTGAATCGGTTCAAGGTTATGGCGGTATTATAGCAATGCCAAAATCTTACATGAGTGGGGCTGCAGATCGCGTTCGCGCCGCTGGCGGTTTATATATTGCTGATGAAGTGCAAGCTGGCTTTGGTCGCACTGGCGATAACATGTGGGGGTTTGAAGCCGACGATGTGATCCCTGATATAATTGTGATGGCCAAAGGCATGGGTAACGGCTTTCCCATAGGCGCTGTTGTCACGCATAAGAAAATTGCAGTGCCCATGGCGGAAAAGTTTATGTTTCATACCTATGGCGCCAATCCAACCAGTTGCGCTGCAGCGCGAGCTGTACTGGATGTTTTACAACAAGACAAAATCCAGCAAAACGCCAAAGAAGTAGGAGGAGTTCTTTATCATAAGTTGCTCGATCTTAAAGAAAGGCATCGATCGATAGGTGATGTGCGTGGACGTGGATTGATGCTTGCAATTGAGATGGTGAAGGATCGAAAAACCAAGGAACCTGACCCTGAAGTGACGGCCGCAGTTTTTGAAAACTGTCGTGATAGCGGGCTGATTCTATCTAAGTCGGGACCATACCAATCAGTACTTCGAATGGTACCACCAATGTGCCTCAGTGCTGACGATGTAGACAAGGTTGCCGACGGTTTAAATCGTGCTTTTAATGCCCTTGGATGAATGATCAAATCTTAATTGCAGCCGCTTTTAGTTTTTCATAATAAGGCTGGTGATGCTTCAAGTATTCATCCAGATTCGGCAATGCCTGTTGGGCTTTTTCAAAAACTGTATCAGGGTCACGATTGGTAAGTTGATTAAACCCCGTGCTAGTCAAACTATTTTTATGCCATGCTTTTGCTTGTATCCAATCATTTGGGATCCTTCCCTCTTCCCATGAAAGCATTTCTGGAATAAAAGGTAAACCGGCAAAATCTAACATCATCATCATACTATTTTGTGGATTAGTTGAGATGGTTTCAGCTTCAATCACCATAACAGGGATACCATTTTTTTTGAGCCAAGAATAGTGATTCCATTGCGCCTCAAGTCCTGCTTCTTGGAGGCTAAATTTTGGATCAAGATGCGCATAAGAAGCAAGACTAAACCTCGGATCTCGAATAAGGAAGATTGAGGTTATCTGCTCCATAAATAGCTTTAATGCCTCAAGGTGATCGATAATATAATAACTCATATCCTTGAAGAAAACATGATCAAGACCTTCAGGTTTAGTAATCAACATTTCAGCAATTTGATGCAAGTCACGCGGGCGTTCGTTTTCTGGATCAAAACCAGGATAAGGGGTTCCAAATTTCACCAAATAATGAAAATACATAAAAGGTTCATGATGGCAGGCACAATCGCCGCGCTCACGAAAAGAACGTTCCACACTAGTTGACATACTGCGAGGATGAGCCCAAAGAGCGATGCTTTTATTCATTACCATGACGCTCCAGCAGTCATCATGATATCTTCTCCTGTTAGAGCAAGAGGAGCATCTAGAGCTAACCAAGTGATTTGATGAGCAATTTCATCTGCCGTAATGATACGTGATTGCGGGTTATCCTTACGGGCTTCGTTGTAGAGCGTTTCAACGTTAACTCCCCTAGAACGTGCTCTATTGGTCAAACTAGCTTTCATCATTGGAGTATCCACCCAAGAAGGGCTGATTGAATTCGATGTGATATTATGAGGAGCTCCTTCAAGAGCAGTAACTTGAGTAAGTTGGATCAA
>CAZCWO010000223.1:0-3232 GCA_964502335.1 uncultured Rhodobacterales bacterium
GCTTGTTTTTCAGCTTCATTCGTTACAGCACAAGTATTAACGACTAATATTTCCTTGCTCAATGAATCTAAATTTTTTTCAATCAAATCACTTTCAAGCAAGTTGAGCCTGCATCCAAATGTTTTAATTTGATTTTTATGATTGCTTGAACTCATTGAACTATAACCTTAGGTGATTAAATCTGAAAGTCTTTGGCCAAGAAAACCATTGAATGATTTTTCAGTTGGTCCTTCAAGAAAAACATTGCCTTCATTAGATAAACAAACATTTAGTTTTCCACCTTTAAGTATAACTTCACATTTCTTATCAGTTTTCAATAACTCGTTGGCAGCAACAACTACAGCACATGCTCCGGTTCCGCAGGCCATAGTAATACCTGCACCTCTTTCCCAAGTTCTCATCTTTATTTGAGATTTAGAATTAATTTTAGCAAACGATATATTTGCTTTTTCTGGAAACATAGGATGATTTCCTAATTTTGGCCCTAAACTAGCAAAATCCAAGCCATCAAAATCTTCTAAAAACAAAACAGCGTGAGGATTACCCATTGACAAACAAAATGCATTTGCTGGTGAATCTTTACCTAGATCTACATCCTTGTGATCTATATTTTTTGCTAAAGGAATTTCATTCCATAGAAATTTAGGCTTACCCATATCGACCGCAATAAAACCATTAGTTTTATTTTTCCACGCTTTTAAAATCCCAGCCTCAGTTTCAATCTTAATTTCTTTCTTTAATTTCTCTTCTAAAATCATCTCAGCCACACACCTTGTCCCATTTCCACATGCTGAAGATTTTGACCCGTCATTATTTCTAAACTCTAGAAATACATCATTATTGTGATTTGGGTTTTTGAGAATTATCAACTGATCACATCCTATCCCGGTTCTTCGATTAGCTATTTCTTTTGCAGCAATATCAGGTACATTTGAACCATCTCTGCAATCAAGAATAACAAAATCATTCCCCAATCCATGCATTTTAAAAAATTTTTTCATAACAGCCATATACTTTATAATGTTGTGATTGTTAAGTGTTCTATGTAAGTTTTATTCATACTTTTCTTGACTAATATCTTTTATTAGACTAATCAAAAATTAATTTAAAGGATGATTGTGACCTAAGGTCTTAACGGGCCACGCGCGTCCCTGAGTTTCAGGCACGGGCGTTTTTTAGTTGATTAATAAATTATATTTTAATCAAAGTTTTAATTGAGATAAAGGACAGAAAATTTGTTAGAAAACCTGACACAAAAACTAGGCACTGTTTTTGATAAGATCAGAGGTCGTGGCGCTCTTTCTGAAAAGGATGTGGACGCTGCTTTAAGCGAGGTTAGAAAAGCTCTATTGGAAGCTGATGTCGCTCTTGAAGCAGTTAAAGTTTTTCTTGAAAATACTAGAAAAAGAGCTGTTGGTACAGAAGTTTTAAGATCTGTCACTCCTGGTCAAATGGTAATAAAAGTTGTCCATGATGAGCTGGTTATCCTCCTGGGCAGTGATGAAGGTGCATCATTAAATATAGATCACTCTCCACCTGCTACAATACTTTTAGCTGGCCTCCAAGGTAGTGGTAAAACTACTACAGCAGGGAAACTGGCATTATGGATAAAGAATAAAAAAAACAAAAAAGTTCTTTTAGCTTCTTTAGACACCTATAGACCTGCAGCCAGAGAACAACTAAGAATTTTAGGTGAACAAGCGGGCGTTTCGGTTTTACCTGAAATTGATGGCGAAACACCACCTACTATAGCTAAAAGAGCTCGAGCTGCTGCAAAAATTCAAGGCACTGATATTATAATACTTGACACTGCAGGGAGACAATCCATTGACACCATTCTTATGAGTGAACTCAAAGAAATTACTTCAATTAGTAATCCGTCTGAAATTCTTCTAGTTGCCGATGCAATGTCAGGCCAGGATGCAGTTGTTACAGCCAAAGCATTCAAAGAAGCAGTAAACATTTCTGGTCTAATTTTATCTAGAGCAGACGGTGATGCCAGAGGAGGTGCAGCCATCTCAATGCGCCACGTTACTAATTGCCCAATTAAATTTCTAGGTGTTGGTGAAAAGCAAGAAGAAATTGAACTATTTAGTGCAGATAGATTTGCTAGAAGAATACTTGGAATGGGTGACGTAGTTGGATTAGTAGAAAAAGCTGCAGAAGTTGTTGAACGTGAAGATGCTGAAGAGATGATGAAAAAACTAGCTTCAGGTCAGTTTTCAATTACAGACTTACTTAAACAATTAAGGCAAATTAAGAAAATGGGAGGCATGGGCGGCTTAATGGGTATGATTCCTGGCTTTGGAAAATTGCAGAAACAGATGGCTGCTGCCCAGATGGATGATAAAGTTATAACTCACCAAGAAGCAATAATTCTTTCAATGACTGCTAAAGAAAGGAACAATATAAACCTTTTGAATGCTAGTAGGAGAAAAAGAATAGCTTCTGGTTCAGGCACTTCTGTTCAAGAAGTGAACCGCCTCATTAAACAATATATGGAAATGGCTAAAGTGATGAAAAAAATGGGTCGACAAGGAGCAGGTGGACTATTGAAAAGTTTGATGGGTGGTGGCATAAAAGGTAACCCTTCTCAAGGAGATGTTGACTTGTCATCAATGGCTGACCTCATGAAATCAAGTAATGGAATGTCGCCAGGAAAATTGCCTGGTTTAGGAAATCTAGGGAATTTACCTCCTAATTTTCCCTTTGGCAAAAAAAAATAACTAATAATTTTTTGAAAGGAAATTTAAATGGCTTTAAAAATTAGACTTGCACGTGGTGGATCTAAAAAACATCCTTTTTATAGGATAGTTGTTGCTGAAGCATCCAGCCCTAGAGACGGTCGTTTCGTTGAGAGACTTGGTAGTTACGATCCAATGGTGCCTAAAGATCATAAAAATAGAGTGACACTTAAGAATGAAAGAATCACATATTGGATGAGCAAGGGGGCAAAACCTACTTTGAGAGTTCATAAAATTTTAGCTGCCGCAGGTATGTTAGATGCTCCAATAATAAGAGATCAACCCATAAAATCTGCTCCTGGGAAAAAGCGTACAGAAAGAGAAAATGAGGCCATTGAAGCTGCAAAAGCACCTACTGAAGAAGCCCCCGCCACAGAAACTCCTGCTGAAGAAGCACCTGCTGAGGAGAAAAAGAATAAATAATAAAATGATTATGAGAAAAATAATAAATAATAAATAAATGTAGATATAAATTATAAAGAAAAAAT
>CAZCWO010000224.1:0-3230 GCA_964502335.1 uncultured Rhodobacterales bacterium
TCTTATTTTTGAGTGAGCTGCTGCAAGCCTAGCTATAGGTATTCTAAATGGTGAGGCAGAAACATAGTCCAATCCAACTTGCTCAAAAAAATCTATTGAAGCAGGGTCACCTCCATGTTCTCCACATATTCCTAATTTTAAATTTTTGTTTTTATCCCTACCTTTATTTGCTGCTATTCTTAATAATGATCCAACACCTTCTTTATCTATAGAAACAAAAGGGTCATGAGGGAATATACCTGCATCCATATATCTGTTCAAAAATGAGCCTATATCATCTCTACTTATGCCCAGAGTCGTTTGAGTGAGGTCATTAGTCCCAAAGCTAAAAAAATCAGCTGAAGACGCAATCTCTTCTGCACACAATGCAGCTCGCGGTAATTCAATCATTGTTCCAACTAAATAGTTAAAATTAATCTTGGATTTTTTCATTATAGAAGCAGCAACAGAATTAATTATATCTTTACAAAAATCTATTTCAGCTGACGTTGAAGCTAAAGGTATCATAATTTCAACTTTAAGCTCTTCTTCTATTTTTCTTTGAACATTTACAGCAGCCTCTATAATTGCCCTTGCTTGCATTTCACAAATTTCAGGATAGCTTATAGCAAGTCGGCAACCTCTATGACCTAACATTGGGTTAGCCTCACGCAATCTTAATGATTGCGTTCTAGCTTTCTCAATATCAATCCCTGTATTCTTAGAAAATGAAACTAATTCTTTTTCACTATTAGGAAGAAATTCATGAAGAGGTGGATCCAATAACCTTATAGTAACTGGAAGCCCTTTCATTATTTCAAAAAGCTCTTCAAAATCTTTCCTTTGCATAGGAAGAAGTTTTTCTAAAGCTTTTTTCCTATCATTAATATTTTCAGAAAGTATCATTTCCCTCATGACAATGATTCTATCTTCATCAAAAAACATATGCTCTGTTCTACATAAACCAATACCCTCAGCACCAAATTTTATAGCTGTTTCTGCATCACTTGGTGTTTCTGCATTTGCTCTGATTTTTAGTCTTCTTTCCTTATCCGCCCAATTCATTAAAGTTTCAAAGTTTGAAGACATTTCAGGATAAACTGTAGGAACAGCTCCTAAATATACATTTCCTGTACTTCCATCAATCGTAATTTCTGTGCCAGATTTAAACTTTCTATTATCAAAATATACAGTGCTATTATTTTGATCAATCCTCAGTTCATTCGCACCTGTTATACACGCTCTCCCCATTCCCCTTGCAACAACTGCTGCATGACTTGTCATCCCTCCCCTAGAAGTCAAAATTCCACTTGCAGCATGCATCCCTCCGATATCCTCAGGGCTAGTCTCTAATCTTAATAATATTACTTTTTCTCCTGCAGCAGAAAGTTTTACTGCTTCTTCTGATTCTAATACAATCTTGCCTGAAACAGCTCCCGGAGAAGCTGGCATGCCTTTTAAAAGAAAATCTGAATTAGCGTTTTTATCTAATGTCGGATGAAGAAGTTGATTTAAACTTTCTGGCTCAACTCTCATTAAGGCTTGCTGAATAGTTATTTTTTTTTCTTCAACCATATCGACAGCAATTTTAATAGCAGCTTCAGCAGTCCTTTTCCCATTTCTAGTTTGAAGTAAAAATAATTTTCCTTTTTGAATTGTAAATTCAATGTCCTGCATGTCCCCATAGTGCTTTTCAAGAATCATTCTACATTCATTCAGTTGCTTAAAAATCTTGGGCATTTTAACTTCTAAACTTAAGTCACCTGACCCGTGTTCATCACTATCTTGAGTTAGCGGGTTTGGAGTTCTTATTCCAGACACAACATCCTCGCCTTGGGCATTAATTAAATATTCACCGTAAAAGACATTTTTTCCATTATTTGGATTTCGAGTAAAAGCAACCCCAGTAGCACAGTCTTCTCCCATGTTGCCAAAAACCATTGATTGGATATTAACTGCTGTGCCCCAGCTAGAAGGGAAATTATTTAATTTACGGTATGTTATTGCCCGATTATTCATCCAACTTGAAAAAACTGCACTAATCGCTTTCCATAATTGATCATATGGTTTTTCGGGAAATTCTCGACTTGTTTCATTTAATACAATTTCTTTAAATTTCGACACCAAACTTTTCAAATTTTCCGAAGTTAACTGTGTGTCTTCAACAAATCCATTTTCAATTTTCATATCTTCTAATGCATCTTCAAACAGTGAATTATCAACCTCAAGAACAACATCAGAATACATTTGGATAAATCTTCTATAGCTATCAAAAGCAAATCTCTCATTTCCAGTGCTCTTTGCCAAACCTATAACCGCATCATCATTTAAACCTAAATTTAAAATAGTATCCATCATACCAGGCATAGATGCTCTTGAACCTGATCGTATAGACAATAACAATGGACTAGTGTTGCTGCCAAATTGCATTTTAGAAGATTCTTCAATTTTTTTAATGTAGAAATTAATTTCTTGATCAAGAGTTTCAGGAAACTTTCTACCATTTTCAAAGTAATAGGAACAAACTTCTGTTGAAATTGTAAAGCCATGAGGAACGGGAAGGCCAATTTTAGACATTTCTGCTAAATTAGCTCCTTTTCCACCCAGTAAATTTCTCATTTCTGCATTACCTTCAGTTAAATTATCACCAAAGTAATAGACAGTTTTATTCAATGTTTAATCTCCAAATTTAATAAATAAAAATTATACCAAAATCTTACAATTATTAAAAAATAAAAACTATTATATTTTAAATTCAAGAATTTTACTTAACCTTCTAACTTATATAGATTTCCTATTTCTAATAACTTACTCCTGAGAAGCGATAAAATTTCTAATCTTCTTTGCTTAATAGATAAATTTGGATCATTTATTTGATACTTTTCAAAAAAATCATCAACAACCTTTTTAAGAGATGATCTCTGTTTTAATGCTTTATAAAAGTTATCTGTTTCTTTAATAGCCTTAATATTTTCTAGAAGTATAATTTCTTGCTTAAGTAATTTTTTTTTCGATTGTATTTTGAAGCTATACATTTTATTAAATTTTTTTTCTTCTATTTCTAAAATGCTTGAAACTCTTAACCATAATGATTTCAAATCATTACCTTCACTCGTTTTTAAAAAAGAATTTAATTTTTCAGTTTTAGAGTAAATTTGCAATAAGTCTATTATAGACAGATCCACAAAACAATCTATTACATCGTATTTCATCTCTCTTTCTTTAAGCAAGACTTTAAATCGATCAATAAT
>CAZCWO010000225.1:0-1062 GCA_964502335.1 uncultured Rhodobacterales bacterium
TATTTATTCAAGTTTATTTTTGTCAATTTTTTGAAAGTAAAGGAAGTATTCATGTTAGTTAATAGTAATTACACAGTTGGACAGTATTTTCTTGCTTCATCCATCATTAATTCTGGCTTCAAAAAAAGAAAACATAAGCACTTATGGTTTTTATTCAGTTTACTTTTAGGCATAGTTGCGTTTATATCAAATTCATTTTAAAAAATATTATTAAATAATCTATAATAATAATTATAAAGTGTGCTTATTTTAAGCATCTTAATGTATTTTTAATGGAGGAGATTATTCCTGAATTAATAGGAATTGCAATTACTAAAAAATTAATGGGTGAAATGAAGGAAATCACATCTGCTGATGTTTCTATAGAAACAGGTATTTTTGGTGATATTAGAGGGAAAAAAAGAAATAGACAAATCTCAGTTTTATTTGAAGATGACTGGCTGGATGCATGCAATGATGTTGACGAAAATCTTCATTGGATGAATAGAAGAGCAAATTTATTTGTAAGTGGTGTTAGGAGTCCTCAAAAAGAAGGATCAATTATAAAAATTGGCAATGTTAAGTTAGAGGTGAGACAAGAAACTGCTCCATGTGAAATGATGGAAAAAGTGAAAACAGGCTTATTTGAAGCGTTGGAAAAACATTGGAGAGGTGGTGTTTGTTGTAAAGTTATTGAACCAGGCCACATTTCAATTGGTGATGATGTTCAAATAACATAAAAAAACTCCGCCATTAATTGGCAGAGTTTTTTATTTCTGGGAGGAAATATAAACTTTATATCATAGAAAAAAGTTTAACCCTTGATCTTTTTTTGAAAATAATTGTTTCCAATTTGGAAACAATGGAAAATTAAGCTTATAGAATGAAAAAACTTCAATGTGTCATACATGCGCCTTCAAATAATACCTTATTAATTAAACAAAAAGTCACTGGTGCATTAATAGAGAAAACTTCAAATTTGGATATATCAATCTCAAGCCCTTTTGAAACTAACGCTAAAGATATTCTTGAAGCTGATGGATTGCTTATCGGGACCACTGAAAATTTAGCGAGCATGGCAGG
>CAZCWO010000225.1:1162-3221 GCA_964502335.1 uncultured Rhodobacterales bacterium
AACTGACTTGTTTCAAGTAAAAAGAAATAAAGAACTAATACGTTCCAAAACGCTGCAAAGCCTTTGAAATAATAATCAGAAGTTTTCATAGACGTGTCAGCGAAAGTATAGCAACTCACTGCCATTATAGCTGCGGCGGCTGGTATGGAGAAATCCTCAGGAACCATTTCAAACCAATATATCATAAGAGCAGGTAGAACTGAGTAATTAAACATATCTACAACATTGTCTAATGAAGCTCCGTCTACTTGAGGTGTAACCTGAGAGACCTTAGCTAACCTAGCTAAAGTTCCGTCAACACCATCTACGAGAAGTGCTAGTCCCATAAAAATAAATGCTAACTCTTGTTTCCCTTCAAAAACTGCAATTAAACCCAAAAAACCTAAAACAATTCCTGATGTAGTAAAACTATGAACTGCCCATGCGGCAGCTTTTGCACGAGCTTTATGTTTTTTCTCATTAATTTCTGTTTCAGAAATTGACATTTGATAAAATTCGTAAGTAATCTTTTTATTAAATCTAATATTACAAATATAAATATTTTATTGCAATACTGAAATAACGTTTAAAATTTATTGAAGAATCTTAAAAAAAATGACAAAATTTATAAAGTACATAAATTTTATTTCATAGGTATATAAATATGGGACATTTAAATGAAAAAAGACAGCTTGCCGCTGCTTTCAGATGGTTTGCCCGTTTAGATATGAATGAAGGTGTAGCAAACCACTTTAGTTTAGCAGTTTCTGATGATGGACAAAAATTTTTAATGAACCCAGTTGGTAAATATTGGTCAAAAATCAAGTCAAGTGACATCTTGGAATTAGATGCGAGAAATGAACCAGAAAATATTGGTCCGGTTGTGGATGAAACAGCTTGGTGTATTCACGGTGCTATCCATAGAAAGGTTCCAAATGCTCGGTGCGTTATGCATCTTCACCCCAGATATTCTACAGCCCTGTCATGTCTTAAAGATCCAAAGTTGCCCGCTCTAAACCAAGAAAGTATGATGTTTTTTAATAGAGTGTCCTACGATTTAGAGTTTGGCGGTCTTGGAGTTGGTGATGAAGGTGAAAGGATAGCAAGTAAAATTGGAAATAATTCTATACTTATGATGGGGCAGCATGGCATTCTTGTTATAGGATCCAGTGTAGCTGAAACTTTTAATAAAATGTATTATTTTGAAAGGGCTGCGAGGATATATATTACTGCGCTCCAAACAGGTAAGGAATTGATATTTTCCTCAGATGAGATCGCAGAAAAAACAGCACAACAATCTGAAAATTACTATTCAGACTGCCACTTTAATGCTGTTCTTGATGTATTAAATGAAGAAGAACCCGAGTATCTTAATTAATGATAAACAAGGATTTTTTTCATTTTATTGAGAACTCTATCGAGGAATAGTTAGCAACTTGATCCCTTAAGTGGGTTCAGATTTAAATGGTGTTAAATTTGATCGGGGCAAAGGATCTTTTCCTAGTATCATGTCTGATGCTTTTTCTCCTGCCATTATACTTGGAGCATTGATGTTCCCATTTGTTATTCTTGGGAAAATTGATGCATCTACAACTCTCAAATTTTGGACGCCAATAACCTTGCATTCCGGGTCAACGACTGACAGAGGATCATGAATACTTCCCATCTTCATTGTTCCACATGGGTGGTAAGCACTTTGAGCTTTTTCTCTGATAAATTCATCTATATCATTATTTGAAATTTTTTTATTTCCAGGTTGGATTTCCTTACCACAAAATTTTGATAGTGCGGGTTGATTTAAAATTTTTCTTGTAATTTTAATACAATTTCTAAAATCCTCCCAATCATCTGGATGACTCATATAATTGAATTTAATTTCTGGTTTCGATTTTAGATTATTGCTCTTAATACGAACCCAACCTCTCGATTTAGATCTCATTGGCCCTACATGAAATTGAAATCCATGACCTTTAAGAGCAGAACTGCCATCATAATTAATAGCGACAGGCAATAGATGGTATTGAATGTCTGGATAAGGAATGTTACTTTTTGAACGAATAAATCCTAATGTTTCAAAATG
>CAZCWO010000226.1:0-3120 GCA_964502335.1 uncultured Rhodobacterales bacterium
CAATTAAAACACTTTCAGACATTTAATTTCCTCAACTTTTCTTTAAAGTAACATAAAGTAACAATACAAAGATTTATTTTATATTATTTACATAGTTATATAGTCATAATAAACAAAAAGAGATAAAATAATAATTAACATTGGGATTTGATCTAAAACATATTAAAAAACTTTAATATTTATAAATTAAGGCTACTAGTTGATATTATTTAAAAAGATAAATACCATTTTCAAAAAAGATTTAACAATTCTATGGAGGAATTATGAAGATAATAATTAAAATATTTTTAGCAGCAATTTTTAGTTTAGGACTATCTATTCAATCTTTTGCAGCTGAGTGTATTGCCCCAGCAAACCCCGGTGGTGGTTGGGACTTTACCTGTAGAGCAATTACTAAAATTATGCATGACATTGGAGCAGTAGACTCTCCTATCCAAGTCACAAATATGGCTGGTGGAGGTGGAGGCCTTGCATACACCCATGTGGTTAATGAAAGAAACTCTGATGATAACCTAATTGTCGCGGCATCTTCAGCAACTGCCACTCGTTTAGCGCAAAATAAATATTCTGGAATGACATCAGATCAAGTAAGATTCTTAGGAGCTATTGGCGCAGATCCAGGCGTAATAGTAGTTGGTAAAGATTCACCTTATCAAAATTTAAATGAACTTCTTGACGCTGTCATTGCTGACCCTTCAAAGGTTGCTTTTGCTGGAGGTTCTGCTGCGGGTGGATTTGATCATCTAAAAGTTCTTATGGCTTTAGGTCGTAAAGGATTTAAAGACATCAGAAAAGTGAAGTATATTGGTGTTGACGGTGATGCTGATGCCATCGCACAGACTGTGGGTGGATTCACTGCTGCCATGACTGGTGATATCTCAGGAGTAGTAGGCTTTATTAAATCTGGAGACGTAAGAGTTCTTGCCTCATTTACTGACGAAAGAATTCCTGGTTTTGAAAGTATACCAACTGCTAAAGAGCAAGGCATAGACGTGGTCGCTGTTAACTGGCGTGGGCTTTACACTCCTAAGGGCGCATCTGAAGCTTCTTACAAGAAGTGGACAGAAGCACTTAGAAAGGTCGGAGATTCACCAGAATGGGATAAGACTATGAAAGAAAGAGGCTTGGCTCCATTCAACAAAGTTGGTGGCAACTTCCAGTCTTATGTTGATCAAGTAATTGGTGAAGTTAGAGCTTTATCAAAAGAAATAGGCGTCATTCAGTAAAGCAAAACTATACGGTTTTATTGAATGTCAGACCGATTAATTGGAATAATAATAGCTTTGATGGCACTTGCATTTTTTGCAAGTGCCACTCAGTTGGAGGCACCATTTTTTTCTGACCCTGTTGGACCAAAGTTATTCCCTTATTTTATCTCAATAATAGCTTTTTTAGCTTCATTTAGAATGATATTCATGCCTGATGAAAAACCAACCTGGCCAGTTTTATCAACATTTGCCAATTTGGGAATAGCTATCATGGTGTTAGTCTTTTACGCTTATAGTTTACGTCCACTCGGATTTTTAGTTCCTACAGCTTTATGCGCTAGTATTTTATCTTACCAGATAAGGCCAAAGTACATGACTTCGTTAATTACAGGCATCTCTTTGTCTATTGGATTATTTATTATCTTTAAGTTTTTATTAGGATTGGGTTTATTCGCATTTCCTAGATGGATTTGGGGTTGATAATGGAATTGCTTGCAAATTTATCATTAGGATTTTCAATAGCATTAACAACAACAACACTAATGCTTGCTGTTATTGGTTGTATTTTGGGAACCATGATAGGAGCTCTTCCTGGACTTGGACCAACAAATGGAGTGGCAATATTAATACCTATTTCATTTACCTTAGGCTTGGACGCTACCCAAGCGCTTGTCTTAATGACGAGTGTTTATTACGGCGCTATGTATGGTGGGCGTATTTCTTCGATTCTATTAAATATTCCTGGGGATGAGCCTGCAGTAATGACAACTCTTGATGGCTATCCAATGGCTAAAAATGGAAAAGCGGGTGACGCTTTAGTGCTTTCTGGTTTTGCTTCTTTTGTAGGAGCGTTTCTAGCCACAATTGGTTTAATGTTACTTGCACCCATGCTAGCTCAGGTTGCATTTATGTTTGGTCCTGCTGAGTATTTTGCACTATACCTTCTTGCCTTCTGTACTCTTGGTGGATTGGGCTCAAACAATCAAGCCAAGGCTGCAATCTCCGTTTGCCTCGGCTTAGGAATTGCCATGATTGGGGTTGATAGCTCAACTGGATTGACGAGATTCACTGGTGGTAATCTACACCTTTTCGATGGCATTGACTTTCTTGTAGCAATCGTTGGTTTATTTGCTATTACTGAAATATTTATCTTTATAGAAAGTCACGGCAAAGAAACAGCTATCGGTGTAAAATTAGAAAAAATAACAATCCCAATAAAAGAAATTGTTTATACTCGTTGGACTGTATTACGTGGATCATGCGTTGGATTTGTGGCAGGTTTGTTACCTGGTGCGGGAGCCTCAATTGGAAGTTTCTTAGCGTACATGTCTGAAAAAGCGATCGTAAAAGACAACTCATCTTTTGGAAAGGGCGACCCAAGAGGAGTAGCAGCCCCTGAAGCAGGAAATAATGCTGCAGCTGGCGGCGCATTAATACCAATGCTGACATTAGGAATTCCTGGCTCAGGAACAACTGCAGTACTTCTTGCTTTACTTATGACTTTAAATATTACCCCCGGTCCTCTTTTATTTACTGAGCGCCCGGAAGTTGTTTGGGGATTGATTGCCACGTTGTTGATTGCAAATGTAATGCTTTTAATACTTAATGTGCCATTGGTTAAGTTTTTTACAAAAATCCTTCAAGTTCCAGCTTCTATTTTATTGCCTGGCGTAACAATGATTTCTTTTGTAGGAATTTACTCATTAACTGGCAGTCACTTTGACTTGTTACTGATGATTGGATTTGGTGTCCTAGGGTACTTTCTTAGAAAATTTGATATTCCCTCTGTTCCTGTAATTTTAGGCATTCTGCTTGGTGGACACATGGAAGTTAGTCTGAGACGAGCAATGGTATTATCAGATGGAGACTGGACTTACTTGCTGTCGTCCCCAATATCAATTGGCCTTTGGGT
>CAZCWO010000227.1:0-3111 GCA_964502335.1 uncultured Rhodobacterales bacterium
ACTTCATCAAAAATAATTATGCCCCATATTATGCCGGAAAGAGTTACTAAATAACCAACTTGACTTGCGAATAAAGGGCCAGACCTTACAATCAAGTACATCAGTAGACTGAAGCATATTGCTTCAATTATTCCTAAGCTGAACAGTGAGTATTCTAACAAACTAAATGGAAGTTTTAATGGGATAAAATAATCAAACTTTATCACTATTGGAAGTAAAATAATTGAAGAAAAGAAGTTCAACCAAAAAGCCATGGCAATGGGGCTATCTTTTTGGTTAAATTTCGCAGAGATTAAAACAGCTTGAAAAGCGTAACATAACGAACAAAAACATGTAACAATGACCCAAAAAACTTGATTTGGTTCAGGAAGATTTTGCTCTGGTAAAACAATTATCAATATTGATATTATTCCTAATATTACTCCAATCAATCTATTAACGGAAAAGACTTCTTGGCCAATTAAATATCCAATTGCATAAGTTAACATTGGAACTAAAGTAACTGTAATGGATAAGATACCTGCAGGAAGATGCTCTGCGCCGTAAAAAAACAAAATACTTGGTATGGTAAGGCCAATCAAAGATAGTTGGAAATACAAAAATAATAACTTAAAATTGATGAAAAGATTTTTTCTTGCATCATAAAGAATAAAAATGAATAAAATTATGCATGCTACAAAACTTTGCCAAAAAGTTATCCCAAATGGGTGAGCTTGGAAATTAGTTACAATTTTAGCTATTGAAAATGAGAGCCCCCAGTTTATGCCAGTGAATATTAAAATAAAGATTGGAAACATATGCTTTTGTGGTTTCAATAAGGAAATAAATTAAAGAGTATTAAAGCTTTAATGAAAAGATACTAAATTTAAAAAAACTATAATTATTAATTATAAAAATTTCAAATGTTCAATAATAAATCTCTTTCTATATTCTTATTATTAATTTCTTCGATAGCTATAAGTTTTGGTGGCTTAATTATGAGAAATATTGAAGTGGCTAATGCATGGCAAATTATTTTTTATAGATCATTTTTTTTTACAGTTAGTATTTTGACTATAATTATTTTTCAAAACAGGAATTCTGTTGTTAAAACTATTAAAAATGTTGGTTATCCTGGTGTTATGGGAGCAGTTTTTTATACATTTGCAAATATTGCGTTTGTTCATGCTTTTGCAAATACTACTGTAGCTAACTCTTTATTCACTTTAAGCTCCATACCATTTATTACTGCGACATTAGCTTTTTTCTTTTTGAAGGAAAATATTGCCAAAAGAACTATATCAATAATGTTTGTAGCTTTTTTAGGAATTATAATAATGATAAGTGAAGGCTTAGCTTTAGGACAAATTTATGGAAACATAATGGCATTAGTCACTGCGGTTTCTTTTTCATGTTTTACGATTATTTTAAGAAAGTATAGAGCAGTTGATATGCTTCCAACTATTCTAATCGGTGGTATTATAATATTGTCAGTTACTTTTTTTATTTCTTTAGGAAGTTTGAGAATCCCTTTAAATGAAATTTTCTTATGTTTTTTGTGGGGTGGAGTTTTATCTGGATGTGTAAATTATATATTTATTTATGCGACACGGTTTTTATATGCTTCTTCGGTGACATTTTTTATGCTTTTTGAGTTTGCTTTAGGACCTTTTTGGGTTTGGATTTTTTTAAATGAAACAATCACCAGAAATACTTTTTATGGCGGCATTCTAGTTATGGTTAGTGTTTTTATATACAGTGTAATTGAAGTTTTTATTTCAAGAAAAAAAATTCAAAAAGGACGGATTAATTTACATTAATTTTAAGTCTTTTGCCTTTTCTCCATTCCCATGGCTTAATAAACTTTCCAGACCAAAGACCTAGAGCTTCCTTTTCTGCACTTTTTTCGTTGCTGATATATTGTTTTGAGTACCTACGGTAAGCTAATCCCCATCCGCTTTCTACAATTAACCCGTTTAAATCTTTTTCTCCTATATAGCATGTTGCAACAATTCTCCCGTATCTATCAATGTCATTTTTTAAACATTTTATTTCTTTGTTTTTGATAATTTTTTTAAGAAAATCTTTGGCACTTTTACCGCAGGGATATTGCTCCTTTTTTTGATTTAGGCAATATTGCTCAATTTCAGGTGTGTCAATTCCATGCAAACGAATTTTTTTACCGTTTATTTTTATGGTGTCGCCATCTGTTATATAGGCCTTACCAAATATTAATTCATCACCTAAGGACAAATTAGAAATCAAAACGAATGATAAAAAAAATACAATAAGTTTTGAAACTTTAAATAAATAATTTATACAAACAACTAATCTTAAATTTATTCCGGCCATATTAAATGAATTTAAATTTCCTTATCCAAAATATAAGATTACTGTCTTTTGGGATTATAATGGCATTTACTTCAAGTTTTGGCCAAACTTTTTTTATTTCTTTATTTGGTCCTTCAATACAACTTGAGTTTGGCTTAACTCATACATCTTGGGGTGCGGTTTATTTAATTGGAACCCTTGGAAGTGCCCTTGTTTTAACTTATTCTGGAAGTTTAATTGATTACTATAAACTAAATTATTACACCTTCTTCTCAGTTTTTGCTTTAATTTTTTCTTGTATTTTTATTTCGATTATTTCCAGTTATTTTTTATTGGTAGTTGCAATTTTTTTTCTTCGACAAACAGGACAGGGATTAACTTCACATATTTCTTCAACAACAATGGCAAGGTATTTTGTCAAAAAAAGGGGAACAGCTATAGCAATAGGCTCTCTTGGCATGGCATTGGGAGAAGCTGTTTTGCCCGTAATCGTAGTAATTTTAATTTCAGTAATAGGATGGAGATTTACTTACTTTGGCTCATCATTGGTTATAATATTTTTGCTTCTTCCATTAATTTTTTTGTTGTTACGAAAATTTGAAATACGATTTGTTGAAAAAATATCGAATACAAATATTGTGCAAAATGGTTCTAATAATGAAACATCTAAATCATTTACTCGACTTGAAGTATTAAAAGATTTTAGGTTCTACTTAATGGCACCAGGTTTAATGACGCCAGGAATAATTTTAACAGCATTATTTTTTCATCATTTAAATATAGCGGATAGTAAAAATTGGT
>CAZCWO010000228.1:0-3110 GCA_964502335.1 uncultured Rhodobacterales bacterium
GGTATCATACCAAAAAGATTTCTAAAAACTGATAATTGTACAGCTGGATAATCATCTCTAAGGTATTTTATGGCTATCCCCATACAGTCTAATAAAAACAACCCTGATAAGGATAGGACAACTGCTATAAATAAATTACTCTTCACCCACAATTAACACAACATTGATCAACCCAATGATTGGGTGAAACTTCTATAAGATCCATTTCAATATTACCTTCCTTACAATCATGTGTAGGATTTGGACATCTAGTTCTAAATACACAGCCCGAAGGTGGGTTCATTGCACTTGGTATTTCTCCTTGAAGCTCAATTGCTTTAGATTTTTTTTCAGGATCAATTGATGGAATAGAAGATAATAGTGCCTTCGTATAAGAGTGTCTCGGATTACTAAATAACTCTCTTGATGGTGCCATTTCAACAATATGACCAAGATACATCACAGCTACAATATCACATACATGAGCAACAACACTTAAATCATGACTTATAAATAAATATGTTAAATTTAATTCTTGTTGAAGCTGTTTTAAAAGATTTAAAATATCAGCTTGTATTGAAACATCTAACGCTGCAACACTTTCATCAGCAACAATAAATTTTGGATTACTTACTAAAGCCCTTGCAATGGAAATACGTTGGCGTTGGCCTCCTGAAAAAGCATGGGGGAATCTTCTTAAATGCTCAAGATTCAATCTGCATTTTGCAGCAATATCTCTCACTCTTGCATCAGTTTCCTCTCTAGATTTCGTAATCTTCATAACTTCTAGCGGTTCTGCAATTATATCTCTAACTGTCATTCGAGGACTAAGTGCTGCATATGGATCTTGAAAGATTAGTTGAGCTTTTTTTCTGTATTCCTTCATCTCTTTTGAAGTAATTTTTGTTAAATCAAAATCTCTTTCATCATCATGAAAAATTACATTTCCTGAACTTATTTTATTTGCACCCAATATTGCTCTTCCAAGAGTAGTTTTACCTGATCCAGATTCACCAACTAAACCAAAAAAGGATCCTTTTTTAATTTTTATATTAATATTATTAACTGCTTTTATCTTTTGTTTTTTTGATAAAAAATTTTCTTGATAATCAAACGAAACAGATAAATTATTTACTGATACTATATTTTCACTCATACTTAACCACAATTAATACAACATTGATCTACCCAGTGACCTGGACTAACTTCTATTAAACCCATTTCAATACTTCCCTCTTTACATTCATGTGTAGGATCCGGACATCTTGTTCTAAACACACATCCAGTTGGTCTATCTAATGGACTTGGAATGTTTCCAGGTATCGGCTTTAAAGGCGCGTCAAGATTATTAATGTCTGGAAGTGCATTTAATAATCCTCTTGTATAGGGATGTTTAGGATTTTTTAAAATTTCATTAACTGGACCACGCTCAACAACACTACCGAGATACATCACCGCAACATCATCAGCTACTTGAGCAATAACACCTAAATCATGAGTAATAAAAATAACGCCCATATTGTATTCTTTTATAATATCTTTCATTAAATTAATCACTTGTGCTTGTATTGTTACATCTAAAGCTGTTGTAGGCTCATCTGCTAATAGTAGTTTAGGCATTGTTGATAATGCCATAGCAATCATTGCACGTTGTCTCATTCCTCCAGACAACTCAAAAGCATACTGATTAAATCTTTTTTCTGCATCAGCAATACCTACTCTATTTAACATATCTATTGATATATTTTTTGCTTCCTTTTTATCTAACGGTTTATGAAGCATTAATTGTTCAACCATTTGATTACCTATTTTGATTGCTGGAGCAAAGCTAGCCATTGGCTCTTGAAAAATCATTGACACTTTACCTCCTCTAATCTTTTTTAGATCATTTTTAGAAGTAAATTTTAAAACATTTTCATCATCAATTATTATTTCAGCATTATCATTATAAATAGTATTTCCAGGATTCAGCTGCATAATAGATTTTGCTGTAACAGATTTTCCAGATCCAGACTCTCCAACAATTCCAAGAACCTTTCCTTGATCTAAAGTTAAGGACACATTATCTATTGCTGTTATACGACCCTCATCAGTATCAAATTTTACATCTAGATTATTTATTTCTAAAAGATGACTCATAAAATTTTAATTTTTTGTTTTATGTGGGTCTGCTGCATCGCGAAGACCATCTCCGACATAAACAAAAGTTAAGATTAATACAACTAAGAAAAAGACTGGTATAAAATACCATTGATAATTTAATAATACATCCGCTTTTGTTGCATTTTGTAAAAGAACACCCAATGAATTTACAGGCTCTCTTAAACCTAAGCCTATAAAGCTAAGAGCAGTTTCTGATAAAAGCATGTAAGGATAACTTATAACTAGATCAACAATTATATAACTTGTAAAACTTGGTAGAAGGTGTCTTGCAATTATATGAGTAGATGAAGCTCCGCACATTTGAGCGGCCAAAATATATTCCTGACTTCTCTCACTGAGTAAATGTGTACGAACACGTCTTGCTAATGTTGGCCATGAAATTAATCCTAATAAACATGATATAAAAAAGAAACGTAATTCAGAACTCCATTCTAATGGTGCAAATGCAGCCAAACACATAAATAACGGTATTGGTGGAACAGTTCTAATAGCATCGGTAAACATTTGCAATAAGCTATCAACCCATCCTCCGTAATAACCTGAAATTCCTCCTATTACTAAAGATAACACAAAAGAAATAAAGACACCAAGAGTGCCAACTGCAAGAGAAATATAAATTGCGCTTAAAGTTCTGCTAAATAAATCTTTTCCAGCCTTATCTGTTCCAAAGATATGTATGCCGCCTTCATCGACACCAAATAAATGCGTATTAAATGCAAAACCAGGAATCCTAAAATCTAATGCTTTTCCTGGAAGATTAACACTAAAATCAAAAACTTTATATTCCCACCCTTCAACGAAAAATTTTACATATCTTCTTTTCTCTGTGTCTGTTTTGTAAACCCATCTAAAATTAGTATCAGCACCTCTATATTTAGTTAAGGTATGTAGAAAGGGTCTAGGTGAAAAACCATTTTCATCCCAAAACATTGGAATTTGGGGGGCTCCATTTTCATAATCTTTATCAC
>CAZCWO010000229.1:0-3049 GCA_964502335.1 uncultured Rhodobacterales bacterium
GGTATATAAAATAAATTATCGTAATCTTAACAATGCCTTTTTTAAAAATTTTCAGCAATTATTTACAAAATTTAAATAAGAATGTTTTTCTTCTTGCGACAGCTCAAATTTTTTCAATGACTACGATGAATATAAATATTATTGTAACCGGTTTAGCTGGTTTTTTAATTGCTCCTTATGGTTGGCTATCAACATTTCCACTAAGCCTTCAATTTATAATTACAATGTTTGCAACCTTCCCAACTTCATTATTGATGTCCGTTTTTGGACGTAAAATTATTTTTGTAATTGGGGCTTTGTCAACGTCTGTGGGAGGTATATTGATGGCGGTTGCACTTTTTCAAAAACTATTCTTTTTATTTTGTTTTGGGTCTATTTTGTTAGGTCTGGGCCATGCATCAAGTTTATTTTATAGGTATGCCGCAACAGAAACAGTTCCCAATATGGCTAAACCTAAAGCAATGTCTCTAGTCTTATCAGGGGGGTTGATTGCCGCTTTACTAGGTCCCAAAATTTATCAGGTATCTGCAGAAATTTATTTAGATAGTTTATACGCTGGAAGTTATATAATGATTTCAATTGTTCAATTAATTTCCATCCCTTTTATATTAAATCTAAAGATACCACTGCCTCTTAAAACATCTTCAGGCAGAAGAAAAGTTAGTGAGATATTTGTTGACCGCTCAATGATTAGAGCGGTAATTTCCGCTGCTGGCGGTTATGGCATAATGAGTTTTTTGATGACAGCTACACCCTTGCAAATAATAAATATATGTAAATTTGGTGTTGCACAAAATGCTAGTATTATACAATGGCATGTTATTGCAATGTTTGCACCTTCATTTTTTACAGGAACACTAATACAAAGATTTACTGTTGAAAGAGTATTATCAGCAGGCATGTATATATATTTTTTGGTAGTATTGATAGCATTTTATGCTGATACTCCTGGGCAATATCTTCTAGCATTATTTCTACTAGGAATAGGATGGAATTTTTTATATATAGGCGGGTCTAGTTTAATCGTACGTTTAACTTTCCCTGAAGAACAAGGTAAAGTTCAAGGTATAGCTGATTTTATTATATTTGGAGTTGTAGCAATTTCCTCATTAAGCGCAGGTTTGATGCACTATTTAATTGGATGGGATAAGATGGTTTTATGGTCATTACCGATATTGTTTATTATCTTCATTGCAAACTTGATTAGGCTTAAATAATTTTGCAACGCAATATAATTTACTATTTTTAAAAGCTTCAATATATAGTGTATGTAATTAAGTTAATTGCTAAATAAATTAAAAAAAAGCTGCAAAATTATTTTTTTGCAGCTGAGTTCAGGGAGGAAATATAAAAAATTTTGCATTGCATTAGTAACACATTATCCGATTCTGTCAACTTAAAAAATATTGTCAACATTTAATTTAAAAATTTACTATTCATTTGCCAAATTAATCACTTCTGAGAAATTTAAACCACTTTCCCTTAATTTTTTAATTGTTAAGAGTGAACCGGATCTTTTCGCAATTCTATTTCCATCTTGATCTAATTTTAGAGAGTGATGAAGCCATTTTGTTTCTTTCAAATTTAATAGAATTTGAATTAATCTGTGAATATGGGTGCTTTCTAATAAATCTTCTCCCCTTATAATGTGGGAAACATCATCAGCATCATCATCAATGGTAACTGATAAGTGATAACTAGTAGAAATATCTTTTCTTGCTATTATAACATCTCCAAAATTTTCCAGATCTAACTTTATTCTTCCTCTTTTAATATCATACCAAAATAAATCTTTCTGGAGGTATTTGGCATATTCTAAACATTTTTTAATCCTTAATCTCCAAGCGGGTGTTATACCTATTGTTTTCCTTTTGATAATTTCTTTTTCACTTAAAAGTACGTTAGTTTTTTCTAATGTATTATTGTGAGGTGCAGAGAGAGTATCTAGAGCTTCTTTTCTAGATAGCCAACAAGGATAAACTAAGTCCAAACTCTTTAATTTATTTAGTGCCTGAGTATAATATTTTCTTCTGAGTGATTGGTTTTTAGTTCTTATAAAAGGAATTTTTAACCAATTTATGTCATCAATTATTTCTTTAACATATTTTTTTTTGCATCTCGTAAAATCTATATCTTCTATTCTCAATAAAAATTTACCTCTATTAACTTTTGAGTAATTATATGAATAAAGTAATGAGTAAACATGGCCTAAATGCAGGGGACCTGTCGGGGAAGGTGCAAATCTAGTAACTATCATGTTAAACTCATGCAATAAAAAAATAAGGATAATTAAAATGAATATAGAATTAAATGGTCCTAACTATAAACCACAAAGTGATATCATAGAGAATATATGTATTTTTTTTCATGGATGGGGCAGTAATGGTGATGACTTAATAGAACTGTCACCGATACTATCAAAGTATTTTCCAAGAATGCTTTTTTTAGCACCGCATGCACCTGAACCATGCGAAATGAATCCAATTGGCAGGCAATGGTTTAATATAATGGACAGAGAAGCGGGTATTGATGGCCCTATTGGTAGCATTGAAGATTATATTAAAAAAATAAAAATAGCCTATAACATCAAAAATGAAAAAATATTTCTATTCGGCTTTAGTCAAGGAGCAATGGTAGCATTACATTATGGATTGAGAGAGATTGAAAAGTATGCTGGCATTTTAGCTTTTTCAGGTTCTCTAATATCACCATCTAGGCTTGGAGAAATAAACAATAAAACCCCAATACTATTGGTTCATGGCAAAATGGATGAAGTTGTCCCATTTGATGAAATGCACAAGGCATCAGAAAAACTAAAAGAATTTGATTTAAATGTTGAAACTTTTACAATACAAACACTTGGCCATGGCATAGATAACTCAGGTATCGAGATGGCTATAAAATTCATGAAAAAAAATTACAATTAAACTCATTGATTTAATTGTAATATTACTATCTTATTGTAAAGATATTAATAATGGTAAGGATAAAGTTTGGATTATTCGCCTACATTAGTATTAAACTCTGATTTTAGACCCTTAAGTTATTT
>CAZCWO010000230.1:0-3049 GCA_964502335.1 uncultured Rhodobacterales bacterium
GCTCGTGGAAAATTCCAAGAAAAGTTGGATTCAAGTTTGAAGGATAGTTTTTTCCACGAAGGTGAGGTAACCTACTTTTTTCAATCGAAAGTTAGACACTAATTTTATAGGTGCTAAAATGAATCGATTTTAGCTTACAGCTCTTCCAAATCTTCTAAATGTTTGTCAAGAGCTTGTACTGCTACTTGTAATTCATAAATGTAAATAATAATCGACATAGAAAATAATAATACTGCAAATAAAAATGTATTTATAAAATACTCTTGGTATTTAAAAGCAAAAAAAATAGACATTAAATTTACTAAAAAACTCAAAGAAGCGGTTGTTTGCATCATTCTATTTAAAACTAATCTCTGTCGTAAAATTTTTATTTGTGCCAAATATCTATTGGCAGACTTGTCATTTTTAGAAATTTTTTTATTAATTAATTCGTCGTGAATTTTTCTTATTAGAGTTGAAAGAGAGCTATATCTATTCCCAAAATTAACCATCATTAGAGGAATAGCTGGAAATAATATTGCTGGTAATAAAATCAAATTATCCATATAATTTTATAACTTCCATTTGCACCAATTCATCAGTCTTTTTAAATAGGTTAATATTCATGTATTTCAATTCCAGAAGATGCTTCTGTTCTGCTATCACCATACCATTCCAATAAATGTTCAACACTATTCAACCATTCTAGGCCTTCATCTTGATGCCCCAAAGTTTTTTCCATGTTTTCGTATTCAATAATATTGACAAACTCTCGTTCATCGATTCTTATCAATCTCCCACTCTTAAAATGCTCGTTGGGTAATTTTGGTATTTTCACTTCAAGAAATTCATCTATATGTTTTTCCTTAACTTTAAATTTAATAATAGACCATACGCTATAACTTTTTTTAGACATTACTTGATTAACCTTCTTCAAATTTATTTATTCGTTTACTTTAATCAAAAATCTATACTTGGCCAAGAGACCTTTTTTAGAATGGGTATTCGTTTTAAGTTTTGATTAGCATAGCAAATTATAATAACTGTGTTATGTTTTTTTATGGCTAAAGTAGAATTATATCACAATGATATGTCTAGTTGTTCCCAGAAAGTTCGTCTTGTATTGGAAGAGAAAAATATTCGTTGGACTGGTCATCATATGAATTTAAGAAAAGGTGAAACAAGAACAAAAACTTATATAAAACATTTTAATAAAAATGGAGTTGTTCCTACACTAGTTTATAAAAATGATATTATCATAGAATCATCAATTATTATGGAATATCTTGAAGATACGTTCCCTCAAAATGGTCTTAGGCCATCAAACCCTGCTAATATTGCCCAAATGCGACTGAAAAATAGAAAAATTGATGATGTACTACATTCAGCAATAGCGATTATAAGTTCATGTATAGCTTTTAGACATCAATTTCTTGAAAATAATAATAATGAAGAGTTAACTAAACTTATTAATCTAATTCCAGATAAAGAAAGAAGAGACATCAGTAAAGACACTATTTTTAATGGATTAGAATCAAAACTACTTCCCAATGCTCTTCTAGAATATATAAAATTGTTTAATGAATTAGATGAATTCTTATCGAACAATAATTGGTTGGCTGGAAATCATTACACATTAGCTGACGCTGCCTACACACCATACTTAACAAGATTTGAACATTTAAATTTATCTTTTTTGTTTGAAGAAAAAAAATATCTTTGTGATTGGTTTTATAAAGTTAAACGAAAAGAAAACTTTACTAAAGCAATTTTGAGATGGAATAATAATGATTATTTAAGTTTAATGAATGAGAAAGGCACACAAGCTAAATCTAAGATAAAAAATATTATCCCTAAATCTTAAATATCATTATTGTGCATCATTTTCAATATTACCCATCCATTTTATGAATCTAAAACTTACATATCAACGAATTCGTCTAAATGATGATGGATGTTCACATGGCATTTATATTAAACATTTTTTGTTAGAATAAGAGAGTGGGTTTTTTTTGACAATTCCATAACTTGAGCAACTTTTTCTATATAACTTAATTGAGAGTTTATATTTTTAATCTTTTAAGATTTATTCCCTAATAACCCCTGCAGCCTCTAGTTCTTTTCTTCTAGGATACCACATATCTTTACTATCAGCTTTCATGGTTTTAATAGCAAACAATGGTTCTACTCCTCTTTCAATTAAATATTCCATATCTCTAAAAATCTGTTTCTGTGTATCTTTATATATCCATGATGAATGTTCAAATGCGTTTTCCCATCCATATTCTTCTTTGTTATATTCAAAATGTTCTTTAATAGAATCTTTATCCCATGAGCCCTGATGAAAGCCTAACCACGAACCTCTCTGTATCGTTCTTTTCTCACCAGCAAGAAACAAAAATGTACATGCACTTGCACATTCTCCAACAACATTAGTATCTAGTTCATAATCAATGATTATATCAGACATATAAACTGCAGCATCAATTAATCCACCGAAACTGTTTAATTGAAGAGTTTTTATATTTGGACTATCCAAAAGAATTTGAGCTAAAACATCAGCATCTTCCCAGTTAATTTCAGCTAAAGTTTCATCAGTCGCTTTTGTGGTGTCATAGATAAGTATTTTATCCTCTAAAACAAACTTTTCATTAGCCCAACTCGTAAAAGCAATAAATATCAAGCCTATAATCAAGATTGTCTGTTTCATATCATTATTTTTTAAAGAGCATAGTTAAAAGCTTTGCATATTCTCTAGCATCATCAATGGCTTTATGAGTATGTTTACTATTATCATGTAATTCTTTAGGGTAATTTTCTCTAATTACGTCTGCATAATCTTTTTGAAGGACTGCTGATGCATAAGATTTAATATCAAATGCTGGCATATGTTGAAAAAAAGGTTGGTGAAAAGGGTATTTATCTAAACGATTACGAAGAAATTTTAAAATGTACCAATTGACCCATGCGAAATCTAGAGGTGCAGGATGAGCAGCCATAATCCTTGGGTTAGGTAGATTTAAGAGCCAATCGCCAAACTTGTTCATTGCCTCACTTGGTGAGAATGGAT
>CAZCWO010000231.1:0-2960 GCA_964502335.1 uncultured Rhodobacterales bacterium
TTTAAATTCTCACCCTGAATTAACGGGTAAAATTTCTATTGGTGAACTAACAAAAGAATCATTAAATGAACAAAATTCAGCGGGATTAAATAAATGTTCTGTTGAGGAGTTTAATGAACTTCATGCATTAAATAAAACTTACAATGAAAAGTTTAAATTTCCTTTTATCATTGCAGTAACAGGGTTAAATGTAAAAAAAATTCTATACTATTTTCGTTTGAGAGTTTTAAATGATTATGAAACTGAATTTTCTGAAGCATTGTTACAAGTTCATAAAATTGCAGAAATAAGGATTAACCAAATAATTCAAAAAATGGAATAAACGTTTATGACAAATTTAACTACTCACATCCTTGACACTTCGAAGGGAAAGCCGGCAGAAGGAATGAATATTAAACTATTTAAGGTGGTTGAAAGCAATCTGATCATGCTAGCAGATGTTTATACTAATAGTGATGGTCGTTTGGATACTAACCTTCTTGAAAATAAGAACAATTTAGGTGTTTATGAGCTCCATTTTTTTGCAGGGGATTATTTTGAAAAAGAAAAAGTTCCATTGCCAAAAGTAAAATTTTTAGATGAAGTGATTATCCGTTTTGGAATTTCTGATAATGAGCATTATCATGTTCCCCTGTTAATTTCACCATACGGATATTCAACTTATAGAGGTAGCTAAATTATGCATTGGGAAATATTTTTCCTTTGGGTGGAGGTTTTAGTTAGATGGGTTCATGTAATAGCTGGCATAGCTTGGATAGGCAGCTCGTTCTATTTTATAGCCTTAGACTATAGCTTGAATACTAAAACCAAATTACCATTAAAAGCGCATGGTGAGGCTTGGCAAGTGCATGGGGGTGGGTTTTATCATCTTGTAAAATATTTAGTTGCACCAAAAAATTTACCTGATGAACTCACTTGGTTCAAATGGGAAGCATACGCTACATGGATATCAGGGTTTTTCTTGTTAATTTTAATTTATTATGCTCATTCACAATTATATTTAATCGATACCTTTAAGGTTGACTTGAATGAATTTCAAGCTATCTGTATATCACTTTTGGGCATTGTTGGTGGCTGGATAGTTTATGATTTTATTTGTCGTTCTAAATTAGGGAACAATACCAATTTATTAGTTTTAACAATTTATATTTTTATTGTTTTTTGTTCCTATTTATTCAGTGAAATTTTTAGTGGCAGAGGAGCATTCACCCAAATAGGCGTTATGATTGGCACAATTATGGTTGCTAATGTAGCTATGGTAATTATTCCAGGGCAAAAAAAAGTGGTGTCAGCATTAATAAAGGGCAATCAACCTGATCCTTTACATGGTAAAAGGGCTAAGCAGCGTTCGCTACATAATAATTATTTAACGTTACCGGTTATTTTTATAATGCTAGGCGGACACTATCCAATGATTTTTGCTACCGATTTTAGTTGGATTATTTTAGCTATTGTTATAATTATTGGAGCTTTAATCAGGCATTTTTTTAATTCACGACACGCCAAACAAGTAAGCCCTTGGTGGACATGGCTTATCTCTTCATTTCTGTTTATTTTGATAATCTTTTTATCTCAAATTGGTAAGCCAAACATTTCTGACGATGAAAAACTAACATTATTAATAAATAATATTAATCACATTGTCCTTGCAAATGCTGTTAATGTGGTGGAAGTCCATTGTGCAATGTGTCATGCTCAAAATCCTAGCTGGGAAGGCATGAATATACCTCCAAAAGGAGTTAGGTTAGAAACAAGTGAAGAAATAATAAGAAATATTGATATGGTTTATCAACAAGCAGTTTTATCTGATGCTATGCCTCCTGGTAATCTTACATGGATGGAGTTTAGCCAAAGGGAGTCTCTTAGAAGACTATATAACGAAATTGTTGAATATAGAAAAAATGGTGGTATATGGGAAAAATTGAAAGAGATTTTATAGGGTATTCAAATAATTATCCAAAATTTAGCTGGCCGAACAATTCTAAAATTGCAATTCAATTTGTCTTAAATTACGAGGAAGGCGCAGAGAACTGTGTTTTAAATGGTGACCGAGATTCCGAATCTTTTCTTTCTGAGATAATTGGAGCTCTTCCATATAAAGATTCACGACATATGTCAATGGAATCAATCTATGAGTATGGATCAAGAGCAGGTGTTTGGAGGGTGCTAAATTTATTTAAGAATTATGAATTACCAATTACTGTATTTGCAGTAGCTAATGCGCTTAAACGCAATCAAAAATTTTGTGATCAAGTTCTTAAAGACGATCATGAGATTTGTAGTCATGGATTAAAATGGATCAATTACCATGGAATTTCTGAGGATATTGAAAGGTCACACATGCAGGAAGCTATTGAAATACAAAAATCTATCTGTGGGTATAGACCTCTTGGATGGTATACAGGTAGAACATCTGAAAATACAAGGAAGCTTGTTGCTGAAGAAGGTGGATTTCTATATGATTCTGATGACTATAGTGATGATTTGCCTTTTTGGAGTAAAATAATTAATAAACCTCATTTAGTTATACCGTACACATTGGATGCAAATGACATGAGATTTGCCACAAATCAAGGCTTCAATACTTCTGATCATTTTTACAACTATTTAGTTGATTCTTTTAATACTTTATATGAAGAGGGTAAAACTTCTCCAAAAATGATGTCAATTGGCCTTCACTGCCGATTAATTGGAAGGCCTGGTAGGTTTCAGGGATTAAAAAAATTTATAGATTATATTCTTGATTTTAATGATATATGGATTTCAAAAAGAGTTGATATTGCTAAGTTTTGGATTAATAACTTTCCTTATAATTTAGATTTTAAAAATGAAAAGTAGTATTTCACCGAGTATTTGGTCATATATAGTTATTAGGCTTTAATTATGGAAATAATTTCTCAAATATTGACAAAAGACAATTTCAAACACTACGGCGATGTTATTTCATTAGAAACTCATAA
>CAZCWO010000232.1:0-2955 GCA_964502335.1 uncultured Rhodobacterales bacterium
TAAATACACCGGTTACGACTTTTGGCATTCCCAAGGAAATTTGTACTGAATCACCACCTAATTCTGCTAAAGCCACTATTAAACCTGCTGGAATTGCAGCCAATGGATTTAGCCTTGCGAGAAAGGCTACAATGATAGCAGTAAAACCGTATCCAAAAGAGATATTTGGTTGAAGTTGCCCAATATTTGCAGAAACTTCTATCATGCCAGCTAAACCAGCAGTGCCACCTGAAATGCACATGACCATAATAGTTACATGTGCTGGTTTAAAGCCAGCAAATATTGCAGCTTTTGGACTTTCGCCGGATACTCTAATAGAAAAACCAGACAGCATTTTCATTAAAATAAACCAAAGGGCTATACTGATAAATAATGCTATCAATACACCATAATGAAGTTGTCCAATAAAACCAACAAAAGGAATGTATATTCTATCGATTAAGCCTGCGTCACTGTAGGTAGGGGTTAATGGAAACCCAAAAGACATAGGATCTCTCCAGGGACCCCTTACAAGAAAATCTATAAAAAGGCTAGCAACGTATGTTAACATTAAAGAAACTAGTATCTCGTTAGTATTAAATCGAACTTTTAGTAAAGCTGGTATCAAAGCCCATAACAAGCCACCTATTATAGAAGCTATCATCATGCTTGGTAATAATAAAAATGAATCACTTTCAAGAAAATTTAGAGCCACCCAACCAGAAAAAACAGCTCCTAAGATTAATTGACCTTCCGCACCAATATTCCAAACATTAGATTTATAACAAAACACTAAACCACTAGCTATTATAATAAGCGGACATGCTTTGACAGCTAATGCTGCAACTTGATCAGGTCTAGAAACTGGGGCAATAAAAAAATAATAAAGTGATTTAATTGGATCATAGCCTAATGATGAAAAAATTATTAAACCCATAAATAATGTAAAGATAATTGCTAATAATGGTGTACTAATCGTTAGTATAAAAGACACGTTTGTTCTGGGAGTGAGAGTTATCATAGTTTATTTGCTTTCCATCGAGCTACCACCCATTAATAATCCAACTTCCTCATAACTAATATCTTCTTTTTTAAACTGTTTACTCAAATTACCATTATAAATAACTGAAATTAAATCAGAAAGTAGAAAAATTTCATCTAGGTCTTGGGAGATAATTATAACAACTGACCCTTTTTCAGCTATATTGACAATTTGACTTCTAATTTCTAAAGCTGCTCCAACATCAACACCCCATGTAGGTTGAGATGCTATAAGTAGTTTTGGTTTCCTAGAAATTTCTCTTCCGACAATAAATTTTTGAAGATTTCCACCTGATAATGAATTTGCAAGAGGATTGTCATGTGGTATTCTTACATCATAGTTCTTTATTATTTTTTCAGCCATTAATTTGTTATAGCTTGAATTAATAATTCCATAATTACTTGATTTTTTATTTATATAATCAGTTAAATAATAATTATCTGATAAATTAAAACTTGATACAGTAGCGTGACCTATCCTCTCTTCGGGAATGAAAGAAATTCCTTCCTCACGTCTTTTGTTGGGCTTTAAAGCAGTCAAGTCTTTACTGTTAAAAACAATTTTTTTCTCATCATTGATCAAGTGTTCACCTATCAATGTTTCCATTAATTCGTATTGGCCATTACCAGCAATTCCTGCTATGCCTAAAATTTCTCCACCATTTACTTTTAAATTGATGTTTTTTAAAGAAACAGAAAACTGAGTTTCTGCAGGCCTTGATAGGTCTTTTATAAGAAGTGAGTTACTACTATCAATTTTTAATGTTTTGCTATTTGTATCTATTACTTCATGACCAACCATCATTTGAGATAATGATTTTGCTGTGTGGTCACTAGTGTTAACGGTCCCTACATTTTCTCCCCTTCTTAGAATAGTTGCCCTTGAGGTTAGTGAGCGTACTTCTTCAAGTTTGTGAGTAATAAAAAGTATGGAACACCCTTTGTCAGATAATTTTAATAAGACATCAAAGAGTTTTGAGATTTCTTGAGGTGTTAAAACAGAAGTTGGTTCGTCCATAATTAACAGCTCTGGATCTTGTAATAAACATCTTATTATTTCAACTCTCTGTTGTTCTCCTACTGAAAGATTATAAATTCTTGAATTAGGATTAATTTGAAGGCCATATTCTTGAGATACGTTATTAATCTTATTTTCTAAATCAAATAGATCTAAGTTACCAGGCATAGCAAGAGAAATGTTTTCTAAGACAGTTAGGGCATCAAATAATGAAAAATGTTGAAATACCATTCCTATGCCAAGTTCTCTGGCATGCCTAGGTCCAGAAAGGTTTATGATATTATTGTTCCAGTAAATCTCACCGTCATCTGGTTTTAAAAGTCCATAAATCATTTTTACAAAAGTTGATTTTCCAGCGCCATTTTCACCAAGTAAAGCGTGTATTTCTCCTTTTAAAATTGAAAAATTCACTTTCTCATTGGCAGTAAAATTTCCAAAAGTCTTTGTTAAATTATTAGCAGATAATAAAATTTTACTACTTTGTTCTGTCATTTTTTAATTATTAATTTAATTTTGAGTATTAAATCAATACGTTCTTTCTTTATTGCTGTAAAGAAAGAGTATATATTTTTGTCATGTTTAATTATAATAAAAAATTTTTTTTTGGTGTTTATGAAAAGTCTGATTGGATCATTGAAGATACTTATAGTAGATGCAAAAGTTTTGATAGCTATGGAAGTTTTAAAGATGAGCTAATTCAAACGGTAAACTTATCAAATTTTACCTTAAAGCTAGCACTCTTAAAAGCTCACCCTGAATTAACGGGTAAAATTTCTATTGGTGAGCTAACAAGAGAATCTTTGAATGAACAAAATTCAGCGGGATTAAATAGATGTTCTCTTGAGGAGTTTAATGAACTTCAAGAACTCAATAAAACTTATAATGAAAAGTTTAAATTTCCTTTTATCATTGCAGTA
>CAZCWO010000233.1:0-2932 GCA_964502335.1 uncultured Rhodobacterales bacterium
AATTTAATTGATCAAATTTGGATAGATAGGCCGCCAATAAAACAGGATGGACCCGTCAAATGGCCGAATAAATTTTTTGGATTAGAAACAGAGAAAAAAATATTTTCTTTGACACAAAAAATGAAAACAAAAGACTTGGATGCAATTATCGTAACCCAACCAAATCAACTTTCATGGCTACTAAATATTAGAGGTAATGATTTAACTTGCACCCCTCTATTTTTAGGGTTTGGATTGTTGACTATAGATGGAACATTAAAAATATTTTCAAGAAGCAATATTAAAACTATAAATAATGGAAATAGAAAATGTACTAATCATTCTTTTGAAAAATTAGCTTCTTACATTTCTAAATTTAAGAATAAAAAAGTTGCAGTAAGTCCCTTTTATTGCCCTTCAATTATATATGAAACAATGAAAGAAAATAATATAGTTATTGAAGAAAACTTTTCATTTTTACAAACAATGACTACTATAAAAAATAGTGTTGAAATTGCATATTTAAAAAGTTGTCACAAAAGAGATGGAGCGGCTTTAGTTAAGTTTTTGTTTTGGCTTGAAAATAATATTTATCATCAAAAAATTTCTGAATATGATGCGTCAATTAAACAAATGGAATTTAGATCAAAAGATAAAAATTTTATTAGTGAAAGTTTTCATACTATCGCAGCAAGTGGTTCTAATGGTGCAATTATTCATTACAGACCTTCAAAGGAAAAAGCAAAAATAATTAGCACAAAAGATATTTTTTTATTAGATAGTGGTGGACAATATTTTGACGGAACAACAGATATTACTAGGACTATTTCCTTTTCAGAACAACCTCAAAGTATTAAAAATTTTTACACTTTTGTTTTGAAATCTCATATTGCTTTGGCGAAATTAATTTTTCATAATGAAACTTGTGGAAATGAACTTGATGCAATTGCACGATCAGTATTATGGGGGCAAGGCCTCGATTATAATCATGGCACAGGTCACGGAGTAGGATATTGTTTGGGAGTTCATGAATTTCCTCCCATCATCTCTAGGAGAAAAAGTGAACCACTTCAAAAGGGACAATTATTATCTAATGAACCAGGGTATTATGTAACGAAAAAATTTGGCATTAGGTTGGAAAATTTAATGATTGTGGAAAAGGTAAATATAAAAAAACTAAATAATTTTCTAAAATTTAAAACAGTTAGTTTATGTCATTTTGACATGAACATGATAAATAAAAATCTTTTAAATAAAGACGAAATTATTTGGGTCAACGACTATCATGATGATGTTTTTAGCAATCTTAAAGAATTTTTGACCAACGAAGAAAAGAAATGGTTAAAAAGCAAAACTACTAAAATACTTTTATAATGAATAATTGATTAAATCTAACCAATCATCTTCTGAAAGTATTTCAATGCCAATTTCAATAGCTTTTCTTTTCTTTGATCCTGGTTTCTCGCCTAGTATGAGATAGTCAGTATTGTTTGAAATAGTATTCGATACAATGGCACCATTCCTTTCTGCTAAATTTTTGGCTTCAGATCTGGAGATTTTAGTAAGTTTACCAGTGAAAACTATTCTTTTACCTGATACTTTCCCTGACTGTATAGGTTTTTCAATTGGAGTTGGATTTATATGTGACAGTAACCTTTTTAATAGTTTAATATTAGCGGTGCTTTTAAAATATAAATTTAATTCATTGATACTTTTTTCACCTAATTGATCGATTTCATGTATAGAGTTGGTTGCATCATTATGGTTACCAATAATGCCATTGAAGGCTTTAATTATGTCATTTAAGCTATCAAATTTTAAAGCTAATATTCTGGATGTTTTTTTACCAACATGTCTTATACCAAGGCCAAAAATCAATCTATCTAAACTAATATTTTTGCTATTTTCAATTGACTGGAGAAGATTTTCTACTGATTTTTTTCCATAACCTTTTTCTTTTATGATGGTGCTTTTATGGTGCTTTAAATCAAATAAGTCTGCGATATTTTTTAAATTTCCCTTTTCATAAAAATACTCAATTTGTTTGCTCCCTAAGCCATCAATATTCATAGCATCCCTTGAAATGAAATGTTTTATCCTTTCAATTACCTGAGATTCACAGATAGAATTATTTACACATCTTATTATCGCGTCTTCTTCACTCTTGCTAAGAATGGATCCACAAGAGGGACAAATTTTTGGAAATTTAAAAGATTGACTGTCATGCGGTCTATATTTTTTGATAACTTTAATTACATGAGGAATTACATCACCCGCTCTTTCAAGTAAAATTGTGTCACCTATCCTTATATCCTTTCTTTTTATTTCATCTTCATTGTGGAGTGATGCATTTGATACTACAACGCCACCTACAGTTACTTGTTCAAGTCTTGCAACAGGCGTTATTGCCCCAGTTCTTCCAACTTGAACGTCAATACTTATTATCTTGGTTTCTGCCTTTTCAGAAGGAAGTTTTTGTGCGATAGCCCATCTGGGTGACCTTGAAACATTGCCTAGTCTTCTTTGCCAACCTATATCATTAATTTTATGAACAACACCGTCAATATCGTAGTTTAGAGAAGATCTTAAGGATGAAACTTTGTTAAAATTTTCAAACAATTCACTTAAGCTTTTGCATTTAATAGAAAGATTATTGATATTAAAACCATAATCTTTTAGTTTGTTTAATATTTCTGATTGTGTTTGTGGTACTGACTTTGAAGAAAAGCCAATTGAATATGCAAAAAATTTTAATTTTCGCTGTGCTGTGACGTAAGAATTTTTTTGTCGTATTGAGCCAGCTGCAGCATTTCTTGGGTTGGAAAATATTTTTTCACCCTTTTTTTTATTCAATTTATTTAAATTTTTAAATTCATTTTTTTCCATAAAAATTTCACCACGTACTTCTAGCGTGTCAGGAAAACATGAATTTAATTTGTGAGGAATATCATCA
>CAZCWO010000234.1:0-2924 GCA_964502335.1 uncultured Rhodobacterales bacterium
TCATTTTGATGTAATTCTGTCGCAAAAGAGGTGAATAATTCTTTATTTTTGTAAACATTATAAATACCTAATTCGTCGGTATGAGTAATTTTTAAACATTCCTTGGTAAAATCAGGCACTATTAAATTACTTTTTTCTAAAACTAACTAATAATATTTTGACGTCCTGGGTTATTTTGATTTCTATCATTTCAATTTTAGACTTAAGTGATCTATACAACAAAACTAGATTAATAGAATCTATTGCTTTTAATGATATATTTTTTCTTACAATTGAAAATATCCCTATTCGGGCAGATGATTTATTATTTTATGCAATATTATTTGGAACAGTAATATGTTTTTTAGAATTGAAAAAGTCGCAAGAGTTTTTGATTTTAAGAGTTAATGGAATAAGTGTTTGGAAATCTTTTGTTATAATTTCAATTGTACCTTTGTTGTTTGGTATTTTTTCTATCTTTATTTTAAATCCTATCGTTTCATTTAGTCAAAAAATTTATTCTATGCATCATGATAGACTATTTGAAAAAGGTGTATATTCTATCTCAATTTCAAATCAAGGTCTTTGGTTAAGAGATAGATCTAATCAAGATGAAATAATTATAAAGGGAAGCTACCTAGATACAGAAAAGTCAATGATTAAAAATCCTGTTTTTTTTCTTATAAGTTCAAACACTTTACCTGCAAAAAGAATAGATGCAGATTGGGCCTTTTTAGATAATTACAAATGGATACTTGAAAATGCTAAAGTTAATGGAAAAAACTTTAATGCCTCAAAGACTATAAACATTAAAAGTGTTTTAACAAAAGATGATTTGAAGTTTACTTCCAACAGTCCACATTCCCTAAGTTTATTTGAAATTCCAAGATTTATCAAAATTTTGGAAGCTACAGGCATTCCATCATCTGGTCATAAAGTATATTTTCATAAAATTTTATCACAACCACTTTCTTACATTGGTGTTATAGCTTTAGCTGGTGCTCTAATTTTTGGTAAATTTTCAAGGTTACCATCTATCAGAACATTAACATTTACAATCATTGGAGGTTTTGTTTACTTTTTTGTCCAAAAGCTATTTATTGCCATTGGATCTTCTGGACAAATGCCAATTATTTTAGCTACATGGATACCTTCAGTATTATTGCTTGGATTAGGAGTATTATTAATAGTATTAATTGAAGAAAGTTAAATTAAATATTACTTGGAGAAGTTGTGATTAAATCATCATTAAAACTAATTATATTATCAATTTTATTTATAAATTTTTTATTGACTTTTAAATCTTTTGCAAACGAAAGTTTATCTAGAATTATAGCTACTGTTAACGGGGTGCCGATTACTTCATATGATCTTGATGAAAGGTTAAATATAATATTATTTGACTCAAATTTAGAAAGAAATGAAAAAAACAAAGTTAAATTTTCAGACAATGTTTTAAATAGATTAATTGAAGATGAGTTAAAATTACAAGAAGCTGAAAAAATTAATCCAATTATTATTGAAAAAGCAAAAAAGCAAGCAAATGATTTATTATTACAAAATTTTGGACCGACAAAAAAAAGTATGAATCAAAAATTCAAATTATTTGGTGCAACATACCAACATTTTGAAAAGTTATTTATTACTGATTTAGTCTGGTCTTCAATTTTAAAATCCAGACATAGAAAAGAATTTGATAAAATTAATATCCAAGTAAAAAAACGATTAGAGATTATAAATAATAATCTTGAAAAGCCACATTATAAATTGTCTGAAATTGAAATTAAACCAAATAACAAAAGAGATAAAACTCAAACAAAACTATTTTTTAATAAAATTTTAGAAGCTTTATCTCAAGGTGCTGACTTTCACTCTCTAGCAAAGCAATTTTCTTCTGCTAAAAGTAGAAATAATGAGGGCAAAATAGGCTGGGTAAGAAAAGACAAAATTGCACCAGATTTATTATCTTTACTTGAAACACTTGATGTCGGGCAAACAAGTCAGCCTATAGAAACTAATGGATCCTATAAATTATATAGGCTAGAAGGCAAAATTTCCAATGGAAAAAGGGATAACAATGAAAGTTTTTTAAAATTAATGAAATTAACATATCCCTTAACAAATGCAGACGAAGAAACAAAACTAGATGCAAAAAATATTCTTCTTAAAGATTTAAGTGAAATATCTAATTGCAATGATTTATCTAAACTTCATTTTAGATATGGCAACAATGCAAAGCCTGAACAAGCTGAAATGCAAATAATTAATTTGAATGAAGATATTAAGAAAGAAGTTTTTTTTCTATCTAAAAATGAATATAGCGAGCCAATTCTTACTAATCAAGGTTTCATTATTTTAATGGTATGTGATCGATTTTTTCCTCCTATCGACATAAAAGATGAAACTAGAATAAAAAAAGAAATTGAAAATAAATTATTTGTTCAACTTTCAGATAGGTATCTTAATAGAATAAGAAGGTCGTCTTTTATAGAAATAATGAATAAATAGCTTTCATGGATATAAATAAAAAAATTATATCTTTGCCCACTATAGGGGAACTCATTCAAAGTTGTAAATTATTACCAAAAAAATCTTTGGGTCAAAATTTTATTTTAGATTTAAATATAACAAATAAAATAGCTAAACTAGCACAATGCTATCAAAAAGACATTATAGAGATTGGCCCTGGACCTGGAAGTTTGACCAGATCAATTTTTATCGAGGGCGCAAGATCTATAATTGCTATTGAAAAAGATAAAAGATCCATCAACTGCTTAAATAGTTTAAAAGATATCTGTGGAGATAAACTAATCTTAATTAATGGAGACGCCCTTAAATTACCATTAGATAACTTTGCTCCTTTCCCAAAATCAATTATAGGAAATCTACCATATAATATATCATCACGATTATTAACAAGTTGGTTAAGGCAAATCCATTATAAC
>CAZCWO010000235.1:0-2867 GCA_964502335.1 uncultured Rhodobacterales bacterium
CTCATTGATGATCAGGACATTGCCCAGGTATCTATTTCCTCACTGCGCCAAGCAATTGGAGGCGTACAACAGGACCCATTCTTGTTCACGGCCGCAGTCGATCACAACGTTGCCTATGCTGACCCCTCGGCAGGTATGGATCAAATCGTGCAGGCCAGTACGGATGCGCAGATTCACAGTTTCATCGAGGAACTCCCAAAAAACTACCAGACACTGGTAGGCGAGGATGGCGTATCGCTGTCAGGAGGCCAGAAACAACGGATATCTATCGCCCGCGGTACGTTGACGGACGCACCTATCTTAATTTTCGATGACGCCACTGCAGCAATTGATGCTGGTACCGAACAATACATCCGACGGGCACTTCATGAACGAGCTGGGGCTCATACCACAATTATCATCTCGCATCGTCTTGTGAGCATGATGCATGCTGACGAGATTCTTTTCCTCGAAGAAGGTCGTATTGTTGAGCGCGGCACCCATAAGCAACTGCTTGCGCTAAGGGAAAGGTATTTCGCACTTCATTCACTACAACTTAGGGATGAAAATCAATTAGCGCCCCTGAATGAGCAAATAGAACCAGCATGAGACTTCTAACCGAGAACACCGTAGCTGGATCCGGAACGCAGCCTGAACGCGCTGTAGTCGGCGCTCAAATCAGCCACGATGAAGAAATGTTCGGCCGTGCATTCGACGGCCGGGTAATTCGGCGGTTTTTTGCTTTTGTATGGCCGTACCGAGCGACCCTAGTGCTCGCACTATTGGCTGTGTTGCTATTTGTTGGTACACAGCTGGCTATCCCATTGGTCATTCTATTTGCGATTGACCACACATTGAGTCCAGCGAGCGTCGCAACCACAACACTGAGCACTGTGGTAATGGTATTCGCTGGTGTGATTCTCGTGAATTACCTGGCTAACTACCTACAGGAAGTCCTAGTTGGCCGCGTTGCAGAGAACGTTATCGTCGACCTGCGACGAGCAATGTTTTCTCACCTCCAGGGTGTTGCCCTCTCTTTTATGGACAAGACCGAAGTGGGCCGAGTGATGTCACGACTTCAGAGTGATACTGGCACGCTGCAGGAGTATCTGGAAAGCTCAGTATTTGCTATCGGTGATCTCGTTCTTCTGTTAGGGATCACGATTACCATACTGGTGCTAAATTTTGAGCTGGGGGCCCTGACGCTATCCATTATGCCTGTGCTCCTGTTAGTCCGGTATTTCTGGCTCCCACATGCGCGTACAGCTTTCCGGCTCGCACGAGAGACCAACTCAAGGGCAAATGGTGCACTTGCTGAATCAATCAGAGGAATTCAGACCATACAAGTAATGGTCCGTGAATCTATCAATTTCCGACTGTACTCCAAGTTGTGCGACCTCAATCGTGATGCTCACCTTCGTGCCGCCAAACTTGCCCAGGTGAATGTTCCTATCGTCGACACACTGACTGGTGTCGCTATGGCAATCATCATTATTGTTGGTGGCCGTATGGTCTTAAATGATGAACTTGCTTTAGGCGTCATGGTCGCCTTTATATTCTATGTTCAACGATTTTTCGATCCTATTCGGTCGCTGACCATTCAATACAGCATGATGCAAAGGGCAATGGTATCCGGTCAACGTATTCTTGAAGTTCTTGACGTTCCTGAGGCAATCAAGGATAAGCCGAACGCACTGGAGCTGAGTTCTTGTTCAGGCCGAGTTGAATTCAGTCACGTGAGCTTCTCGTACGTGAGCGATACTCCCGTACTTAGTGACATCAGTTTAAAGATAAAAGCCGGTGAAAAGGTAGCGCTTGTTGGACCCACTGGATCCGGCAAATCAACAGTAGCAGCTTTGTTACGCCGCTTCTACGACGTATCGTCAGGTCAAATACTGGTCGATGGACACGACATTCGTAATGTGTCTCAATTATCGCTGGGCACACATATGGCGATGGTGTTGCAAGAGCCCTATCTATTTTCGGGCTCAATTTTCGAGAACATCCAGTATTCCAGCACCGACAAGTCGCGAACTGACGTTGAGATAGCTGCCCAAGCCGTCGGCGCCCATGATTTCATTACTCGCTTACCAGGCGCTTACGAGTTTATTATCGATCAGCGTGGTGGAAATCTGTCGTTGGGGCAACGTCAGTTGCTGAGTTTTGCCCGCGCCTTGGTGGCGAACACAAGAATTCTCATCCTCGATGAAGCCACTGCCAATGTCGACAGTTACTCAGAGATGAAAATTCAGAAAGCGTTGAATGTGCTACTTCAGGGACGTACAGCCATTGTAATTGCTCACCGACTAGCCACAGTAAGAGAATGCGATCGGATTTTCGTACTTCACCACGGGCGTCTGATCGAAGAAGGAAATCACGATCAGCTTATTGTGCAGAACGGTCTTTACGCCGGACTTTATCGGATGAATTATGGGTCATTTGATGATCTAGCCATCGAACATAGAGATTGACGCGTACTTTTTTTGGTAGTCACAAACTTCACTACCGTCAATCATTGAAAAGTGCGTCACTCCCCAGTAAATACTGGTGGTCGGCGTTCCGACATAGCTTTGATGCCTTCACCAAAATCTTGGGTCTTACGTAAGCGACTTTGTTCGGCGAGCTCGTGCTCAGTTGCCTTGACGACCGCTTCAGCCAGGCCACCGCGCAGAGTTGCTCGAATACTCTGAACTGCAAGGGGGCCGGACGATGCGACCTCGGCTGCCAGCGCCTGCGCGGCAGCCCGTACCTCGCCCTGAGGCACCAGCTGATCCGCTAAACCAATTGCTACGGCATCAGCACCTGATACGCGTCGTCCCGTCAGTAGAAGCAAGCTGGCCTGAGTCTCACCCACGAGTCGCGGTAGCGTAACGCTGAGACCGAAGCCC
>CAZCWO010000236.1:0-2838 GCA_964502335.1 uncultured Rhodobacterales bacterium
AAAAGATCATCAGGAGACATTGAAGAATTATAATCTCTTATTATGTCTGATTTAAACTTTATAAATGATTTAGCTAAAGAAAATGGTTTTAGCGTTGTAGGTATCACTAATGCTAAAACTTCTAAGTTAACTCAAACAAGATTAGACGAATTTATTCAAAATAAATATCATGCAAATTTAAAATGGCTAGAAGATAAAAAGGAAATCAGAAAATCACCAAAAATATTATGGCCAGACGCTAAATCAGCTATAATTTTTGGTTTTAACTATGGCCCTCTTAATAACCCATTACCTGAATTAAAGCAAAGCAGCAATGGAGTTGTTGCTGTTTATGCGAGACGTAAAGATTACCATAAAGTATTAAAAGGTAGGTTAAAGCAAATCTCTAATAAATTAGCATCTAAATATAAAACAAATATTAAAGTATTTGTTGATACTGCACCAATCATGGAAAAACCTTTAGCTAGTCAAGCAGGAGTTGGATGGCTAGGAAAACATACAAATTTGGTAAGTAAGAAGTATGGTTCATGGTTGTTATTAGGAGTTATTTTAGTTTCAAAAAAATTACCTACCAGTAAAAAGCATGATAATAATTGCGGTTCATGTAAAAAATGTATCAATATTTGTCCTACAGGCGCTATAACAGAACCTTATAAATTAGATGCAAGAAAATGTATCTCTTATCTAACTATAGAACATAAGGATCAAATTCCAATTAACTTAAGGAAGTCTGTTGGAAATAGAATTTTTGGATGTGATGATTGCATTGCTGTGTGCCCATGGAATAACTTTGCTGTTGAATCAAAGGACATTAAATTAAAAGAAAATAAAGGAATAAACCTTTTGCCATTAAAAAACTGGTTGTCATTAAATGAAAATGAATTTAGATCTCTTACATCTGGGACCAATATTAAAAGAACAGGTTATATTAGAATGATGAGAAACTGTTTAATTGCAGCAGGCAATTCAAAAGATAACTCATTGATAAAATATGTAAAATTACATCTTAAATCAGAAAATGACATTGTAAGAGGATCTTCTATTTGGGCATTGCGTCAACTATTAGGTTTAAAAGAATTTAATATTATAAAAAAGAAATATTTACCAAATGAAATGGTAGCTAGTATTAGAGATGAATGGATATAAAATGATATTACTATTGCCATATTTTATAATTTCATAATAATAATAATTTATTTTTAAAGGGAATTAATTATGTCCATAAAACAACCATATGTCTTATTTTTAGGAGACGCACCAGACCCTTTAGGAGCTAAAGTAGCTCAAGGTATTAAAGACTGGAGACCAGGATTATCAGTGGGTCAAATAACTCTTCCCGGTTGCAATGCTGATATTGGTTTGAAAAATACATCTATTAAGGAAGCTGTTTCTTTAGGTGCTAAAACCTTAGTTATTGGAGTTGCTAACAGAGGAGGTATTATTTCAAGTAAATGGATGGATGTATTGAAAGAAGCTATAACTGCAGGCTTAGACATAGCTTCTGGTCTACATAACCTTTTAAGAGACGAACCTGAATTAGTTAACCTTTCCAAGAAGTTTAATACTAATTTAGTCGATGTAAGAGTGCCAACTGTAAATTATCCAATTGCAAATGGGATAAAAAGAAAAGGTAAAAGATGTTTAGCTGTTGGAACAGATTGCTCTATAGGAAAGATGTATACTGCAATTGCCTTAGAAAAAGAAATGAAAAATATCGGTTTAAAAGCTACTTTCAGGGCGACTGGTCAAACAGGAATTTTAATTACAGGCAATGGAGTACCACTTGACGCTGTTATTGCTGACTTTATGGCAGGATCAATTGAATTTTTAACACCTGATAATGATCAAGATCATTGGGATATCATAGAAGGTCAGGGTAGTTTATTTCACCCATCTTACTCGGGAGTTACAATGGCTCTAATACATGGAGGTCAACCAGACGCTTTAATCCTTTGCCACGAACCAACTCGTTCCCACATGAGAGGACTTCCAGGTTACTCACTTCCAAGTTTGGAAGAACTAAATGACATGGCCTTAAAAATGGCTAGAGTAGTCAATAATGATGTTAAAGTCGTAGGTATTTCAGTTAACACTTCCGGAATGACAAAAGATAAGGCAATTGAATATCTAACTTCAGTAGAAGATAAAATGAAATTACCAACTATTGATCCAGTTTTAATTGGTACTTCAAGAATAGCAGAACAGTTATCTAATTTTTAAATTTATGAAAGTCGAAGCAAAAGTTGATATTTTTCCTTTAAAAAAGGTTTTTACTATTTCTAGAGGATCAAGAACAGTGGCTGAAGTGGTTACTGTGAAGTTAACGAAAAATAATATATTTGGCTTCGGTGAATGTGTACCATATAAAAGGTACAATGAAACAGTAGATAGTGTTTTAAAACAAATAAATGAATTTGGATCCGTTGCAAATCGAGTAGAGTTAAATAATCTACTTCCTCCAGGGGCAGCGAGAAATGCTTTAGATTGTGCTTTTTGGGATTTGGAAGCAAAATCAAATAATACATCAGTTAAAAACTTATTAAGTATAAAAACCCTTCCTCTTATTACCTCTTACACTCTGTCGATTGATACTCCTAAAATAATGGGTGAAGAGGCCAAGAAAAATGCACATCTTCCAATATTAAAAATCAAATTAGGAGGAGGTGAAGAAGATTTAGATAGAATTAAATCGATTCGATTAGCTGCTCCTAACGCAAAAATAATCGTAGATGCTAATGAAGGCTGGTCCCTTAATGAATATAAAAAACTAATTCCTCATTTTGTTGAATTAGATATAAAGATGATTGAACAACCATTTCCTGCTGAAAATGATTGTGA
>CAZCWO010000237.1:0-2822 GCA_964502335.1 uncultured Rhodobacterales bacterium
GACCCGCTCCACCAGCACCAACAACCAAAACATCATGATCATGATCAATAATAGGGTAAGTAGACATAATTAAATATGCTTTCCATATTTCATAAAACAATTCTTAAAACAGATAATGCAGACAAGACACCTATGATTGCAAAAATAAACTTAGTAATTATGATTAAAGTCATTCTTGTCATTTTATTAGCGATATAATCTTCAATAATAACCTGCAAACCAAGTTGAGCATGCCAAAACGTTGCTATAATCAATAGTAAAAATAAAGTTGCGTTTAGTGGATTTGAAACCGTTTCAATTGCGGTATCATAACTAGCATTTTTCATAAACGCAATTATCGATACGAACCATATTGTTAATGGAACTAGAGCGATAGCAGTAACTCTTTGAGCTATCCAGTGGCTAAGTCCATGTTTTGCAGAGCCTAAACCTTTTGCACTTTTTAAAGGTGAAGTCATTGTTTTTTTTTATCCATCATGCACCAACTAATTGAACCAGACAAAGAGCCAAGTGATAGAAGTTAAAATCAATGAAGCAATTAATACTGCGTATCCAGTTTTATAAACATTGCTTATTTCAAAGCCATAACCAAAATCCCAGCTTAAATGGCGTATTCCATTTAATAAATGATAGAAAAGCACAACTGAAAAACCAAGCAGTATAAATTGACCAAACCAGTGTGAAATAACTTGATGTACATAAGAAAATAATTCAGGACCTGCAGCTAGAGCAACCAACCAGATAACTATAAGGAAACTTCCCAATGACAAAGCTATTCCAGAAGCTCTATGCCCAATAGACATCAAACTAGTTAGTTGCCATTTATAAACTTGCAAATGAGGAGAAAGGGGCCGGGGTTTTGAAACTCTGTTATTAATTTTTAAACTGTCACTCATTACTATTCCAAAATTTTATATATTTTATATAATATATATATTGTTTAAAGGTGGGTTAAGGTCAATGAATAAGAACAATTTAATAGAAAATTTTGGTGAATTTGACTACATAATAGTTGGTTCTGGATCTGCTGGCTCAGTAATGGCTAATCGATTAAGTCTTAATCCAAAAAATAAAGTACTACTACTAGAAGCTGGTGGGAATGACAACTACCATTGGATTAATATACCAATTGGCTACCTCTATTGCATAGGCAACCCAAAAGTTGATTGGATGTATAATACTGCCAAAGAACAGGGACTTGGAGGAAGGTCAATTGGCTATCCAAGAGGAAAAGTATTAGGTGGGTGTTCTTCTATTAATGGAATGATTTATATGAGAGGGCAATCTCGGGATTATGATTTATGGCGTCAATTAGGTGGAACTGGATGGGGTTGGGACGATGTGATGCCTTATTTTCTCAAATCTGAAAGTTATCATAAAGATATACCTGGTCATTCACAAAATGGAGAGATGAAAGTTGAAAAACCAAGAATCAATTGGGAAATATTGAATGCTGTTCAAGATGCAGCAGATGAAATTGGTATTCCTAGGACAGAAGATTTCAATCAAGGCAATAATGAGGGTTCAGGTTATTTTGAAGTGATGCAGAAAAAAGGTGTTCGCTGGAGTGCTTCAAGAGCTTTTTTGAAGCCAATTCAATATAGAAAAAATCTCAAAATTTTAACTGAAGCCCATGTGACAAAGTTAGAATTTAGTGGAGATAAAGTAAATGGTTTATTATTTTACAAAAGCAAAACAATATTTAGAGTAAAGGCCTCCAAGGAAGTTATTCTTTCTGCTGGGTCAATTGGTTCTCCTCAAATCATGATGCTTTCTGGTTTAGGTGACAGTGACGAAATCAGAGAGCATGGAATTAAAGTTGAAAAACATATACCAGGAATAGGAAAGAATCTTCAAGATCACTTGCAGATTAGGACAGCCTTTAAGGTAAAAAATGTTAAAACTTTAAACCAAATGTTTCACAGTTACTTAAGTTTGGGGAAAATGGGATTAGAGTACTTATTATTCAAACGTGGCCCTTTGACAATGGCCCCTAGTCAGTTTGGAATTTTTACAAAATCTGATGAAAGGTTTGATACACCAAATATAGAATTTCATGTCCAACCTCTTTCTTTAGATAAATTTGGAGATCCTCTCCACAATTTTCCTGCACTCACAGTTTCAGTTTGTAATTTAAGACCCAAATCCAGAGGGACAGTTTCTTTAACGAGTTCCAATCCTATGGACCAACCAAAAATAGCACCAAATTATCTTACTGACCCAGAAGACAAGGATGTTGCGGTTGAGTCAATTAAAAAGGCTAGAAACCTAATGGCTACCAAGAGGATGGCTATTTTTGAACCAGATGAATTTTTACCAGGGAAGAATTTAACTAAACACAAAGATTTATTAGATGAAGCAGGTAAAATTTCTACTACAATCTTCCATCCTGTAGGTACAGCCAAAATGGGCTTAAAAAGCGATCCCATGTCAGTAGTAGATCATAAACTTAGAGTTCGAGGTTACAAAAACCTGAGAGTTGTAGACGGTTCAATCATGCCTGTTATTACAAGTGGCAATACCCATGCTCCAATTACAATGATTGCTGAAAAGGCCTCAGACTTAATTCTTTCCAAATAAATAAAAATAACTCACTATGTTTATTTAAATTGTTTTGCTTTGGAATTTTAATTAACTTTAATTCGAATAAAATTATATGATTGATTACAATATTTTTATTGCTTTGGTAATCTATTACTTTGTGATGTATATAACACCAGGGCCTAATAATGCTATGGTTTTGACTTCAGGTCTAAAATTTGGGTTTCTAAAGTCCATTCCGCATATTTCAGGTATTACAATAGGTCATATTATTCAGTTAA
>CAZCWO010000238.1:0-2765 GCA_964502335.1 uncultured Rhodobacterales bacterium
AAAACTTCAAGCAAGAGAAAACTTAACTTTGAATAAGAGACCTAAACTGGTAGTTCCTGAAATTCACCGTGCACACAGGCCGTTTATTTTTCCATTAATTGGCAGAACACTTCAATATTTATCAGGCTGGGAAGTAGAGGGTAACGTCCCTAACATAAACAAGGTTGTTGTGGTTTGTGCACCACATACTTCCAACTGGGACTTTATATTTGGAATGATATTGATGTTGTCTGTTGATATAAAAGTAAACTTTCTTGCTAAAAAGTCGATATTTGTTCCTGGCTTTAATATTATTTTGAATAAGCTAGGTGGCATTCCAGTAGATCGAAATAATCCAGAATTATTAGTAGAACAGATGGCTAGGTTTACAAAAAATAATAAAGGAGTAATACTTGCTGTAACCCCAGAAGGAACTAGAAAGAAAGTAACCAGGTGGAAGACAGGCTTTTTAAGAATAGCTCAAAGTGCTCAGTGCAAAGTTCTACCATTAGGTATTGACTACCCCTCCAAAACATTCAACTTTGGAAAATTGTTCCACCCTACTGGAAACAATGAAAAAGACGTTATTGCGCTAAAAATGTCATTAAAGGATTATAAGGGACGCCACCCTGAAAGACATTGATCTATTAAAATTTTACCATCTTATGCTCATACAACTTAAACCCGCATCCACTTTTGAAATTTCGTTAACATCTAATAATTTAATATTATAAGTTTTTGATAATAATTCCTGTGTTGTATTAAATCCCCTAGGGATGATTAAATTTTCATTTACTCTAAGGGAATTTGCCGCTATTTCTTCACCAATAGGAACTTCAACCGTACGATAGTTTTTACTAAAAAACTTTGTCTCTGACATCCTTCTGGTTAAAAAGATTGTTTCATCATCCAACAAACTACATTCTGATTTAAAATGAAGAATGCCTTTTGGGGTTTTAGAAATTTCTACGGTTGCACCAAGATAAATCAATTTTTTGGCTAAATCTTCAGCACCATATTTATTTGTTCTATCAGAAAGCCCTATAATAAAATGATTGTTTATTCTTAGGACGTCACCCCCTTCAACTGTGCCATTGTCTAGAGAAAACACTTTTTCAAAATATTGTTTTGCTTCACTCTCAAACACTTCTCTCTCACCAAAACGTGTGTCCGCTCCTGGTCTCAGAATAATACAAAAATCCAAGAAAGTCAGAGCTGGATCTTCAACAAAAATGCTATCTGGGAAATCTTCAAGTGGAGCTAAAGATATGACATTAACACCAGAATTTTTTAATGTTTTTATATAGTTTTCATGTTCTTTAATTACTATTTCATATTTAGGGGCTAAGCCCATAGAACTTATTGCTTTTGAAATACTTTTACCTGGTTTCCTGACTAAAGTATTTTTAAAATTATAACTCATTTTTTATCAGTTCTTTACCTTCGGGTCGTGTATGATTTTCATTCTTATATAGTGAGCCTATACTTTCTTTGATATCTGTTGATATTAAGTTTTTACATATCTTTTATAAGGGTTCTCTAAAAAAAGAACCTAACATGCCTCCAGCAACAATAAGAACAATTTTCGTTATCATAAATCACCTTTTAGTTTCAACGGGATAATAACTTATCATTTTTTCAAATGAAAAGAATTTTATTATTACTAAAGTTTCTTTCAATTAAATAGCTGCAAAAGGCTGCTAATCAAATTGCCAATAACATTATTCAAATTGATCATACTTAGTTTTATAAAAAAATTGAATTCGCATTTAATCAAGCTATTATGCTATAGGCTTAAAATAAATTTAATTCTGAGTTTAAAATGATCAAAAAATTTGACCTTTCAACAGCATTGTTACTTGTAGACGTTCAAAAAGGAATTAATGACACTAATTATTATGGCGGTCCAAATGGCAGACGTAACAATTTAAATGCTGAAAAAAATATTATTACTGTTCTTGAAAAATGGAGAAAGTCAGAAAGAAAAGTTGCTTTTACTAAACATAACTCTAGAGAAAAAGGCTCACCGCTTAAACTTAATATTGAAAGTGGCCAACAACTAGAGGGAATGGATCCGATGAATAATGATATTGTCGTAATAAAAGACGTTAATAGTGGATTTATTGGCACCTCTTTAGAATTAGATTTAAGAAGAGCGGGCATACAACGATTAGTTGTTCTTGGTTTTTTTACAAATGTTTGCATTGAAACCACTGTTCGAATGTCTGGTAATTTGGGGTTTGATACATACTTAGTTCATGACGCTTGCGCCGCAATGAATTGTATTGGTCATGACAAATCAGATTTTGACCCTGATCTTGTGCATAATATGGCAATAGGTAATTTACATGGTGAATTTTGTACTGCGATTACTACTGATGACGCCTTGCACCTTTGCGATAACAATGCAGACTATCTAGATCGAGTGCAAGGCAACGAATGATTTATGGGGTTTCATCTATGACAGATCCCTTGAAAAAGGTGGCTGTCATGAAACCAAGTTTTTCATTAAAAAATGCAGATCCTAGTAAATGGAATTATGGACCGAAATTCAAGCCAGAGAAAATTGATAAAATTCACTCATCCTTTGTAAGTCTCCTAGAAGATGATGGCGTAGAGATTTTTTGGATGAATGAAGATGACCAAGGTATTGCAGACGCTATTTTTACTTATGATGCTTCATTAATGACAAAAAAAGGAGCTATTCTCATGTCTCCTGGAAAACCACTTAGGTCAGGCGAACAAAATATTCACCGCAAATTTTATGAAAAACATAACATTCCTAT
>CAZCWO010000239.1:0-2757 GCA_964502335.1 uncultured Rhodobacterales bacterium
TATAATTATTTTATCAATGTAGTACCATCTCATGGTCTCTCGATTACTTTTTATGTAACTGTCTTTTCCCCTTTGCACCCTGTCTTCGTGTTCAAGGTCTTGCCTAATTAATTTCGCTATTTCTGGTATCTTTTCATCTTCAATCGTAACCTCCCTGAATTCTGGTTCATTCTGAAATACTATTTCACTGTCTATAAAAGAAATACCGTAGTCACCTGTAATATCTTTCCAAATATTATTTGGTATATTTGTTCCAAATCCTTTCTTATCTATACCAAAAGCTTTTATCTCCTTATTCCACAAACCTTTATATAACCCGTCCCTAACAGTCTCATAGCATATCATCTGGTCAAAACTTGCAATCTGAATGCCCGTTCTTTCTCGTTCAATATCGTCTTCTGGATGTTCTAAATCAGGGAAGTGTAAACACTCTTCAGGTTCAATAGCTCTCAGTTTACCGGGGGAAAGATTGATGCAACTCTTTACCCATTTTGGGCCATAAATTTTATTACCCATCATATGAAAGGCATCATTCAGGGATATTCTCATAGGTCTAATATAGAGATTAATTAAGTTTATGTAAGGTGGTATAGTGTTAGAAGAACTATGGAACAACTTAGCACAGAACTAATAATAACCTTCTCTCTCTATTCTTTCATAGTTTTTTATCAACAAAAGTGGGTGAGTGAATTTCGAGGGTCTAGTTTAGGCTTTTCTAATTTTCTTAGTATCTTTATGGGCTTTGCAACAATGTATGGAATAGGTTTTTTAATTTACTTTGGATATAAAATTGATTGGATGTCTGCATTGATTTTGTTTGGCATATCTCTTGTTATTAAAGCTGTTTTGATATGGGTAGAGGCGGGCATTAATATACAATATTCAATTCAATACATAGCTGCCTCTGGTTTCATATTAATTCCAATTTTAGGATACAGATTATTGGTTAGTTCAGGATTGATTTGAAAATAGTTAAAGATTATAAAAATTCACATAGTAAATGATTGCGTAAAAGAATGTTTGGATGGTTATTTAAAAAAAAAGAAATAAAGGAAGAGGAAATTCGTAATATAGTTTTTGATATTGTGGATATTTTAAAACGTTTAAGTGAAGCTTTTGTTATAGGTGCGGTTTCTAGTCTAAAAACATATTCTCCTGAATTGAAAAATAAAAATTGGAAATTTGAAACATTAAATGATTCTCCAGAATTGGAGTGTGCACTTTTGGCTTTTCAAGTTGAGTGCGTCTGTAGTTTTTTTATAAGGCATAAAATTAATGTAGCTAAACCTGAAGGATTGAATAAAATTTTTTTGATACAACAAAGTTTGTTAAAGATAAAACATTCTCGAGAATCAGCTGAAACTAAAATGATTATGAAATATAGTAATAAATACAGCAATGAAGAAGATGGTGCTAAGAGAAAAAATTTGGTTACGGATGATGTGATAAAACTAATGAAATTTCCAGAAATTTCTGAACCCGAAAGACCAAGAAGAGCTATGCTTATGACAGTGAAAAGTATGGAAGCCCAAGTATATATGGAATTGGCTAATTATTTTGATGATAGAAAACTTGCTGACCAATATATGCTTAAAGCAGGAAAAGGTTTAGATATATAAATCTCAGTTTGGAAGGAGTGTTAACCTAAAAATAACCCTCTTAACCTTTGGGATGTTTGTGTTATAATTTTTTAATATTATGGGTTTATTTTCATCTTTTAAAAAACGTTCTAACTTAAGAAGAATAAGCAAGGAGTTAGATGGTACTCTTCATTACCTTGAGGCTAAAAGCCAAGGTCTCTCTGAAAGTGATTTAATGTATGCAATGTTAGATAAACCAAAAAAAGCTGAGGAACAACTTTTGGACTTATGTGAAAATGATAAACAACTCTCAAAAATAATTGAAAAATATAACTCAAACAGAAATGAACTGAGAAAGATTTATCACGACCTTAAAGTAAGTGGTGCAGGACAGTGGGTCGGAGGACATTATTGTCCTGCTAGTGCCCTTGCCTTTGTTCCTACTCTTGAATTTGTTTTACAAAATAAAAAATCTATTGGTGCACGAGTTGGTTATATAATTGTTGATTTTTTTGAAACTGGTAACTTAGGGAGTCTGAGTTCTGAATCTTTTGTGGAAGAGACTCAAAAAGAAAAATCAAAAAAGAAAAAAACAAAACCAAAGAAAAAATCAAAAAATACAAATCTAAAAAAAGATTTGGAATGGCTTGCAAATAAAAAATCCTTTGACTTTAATAAAATAGATAGAACAAAATTAATTTATTATGAAGGTGGATATAAACCTATGCAGCAATATAAGAGTACTAGAAAGTTTCCTCTGACTGGTTATTGGGGTTTTATAGAAAAACATCGTCCGAATAATAAGTGGAAAGCTTATTTAAGAATTTCTAAAAATAAATATTGGGAAGATGTAGAGAGTTCCGGTTATTGCAAAGAACCTCTATCAGCATGGGATTCTTTAATAAAAAAATTGAATAAGGATGACTGATAATAAATTCCCAAACTGGATGATGATTGTATGGGGTTTATTGGCAGGAGGAGGAGGAATTACTTGTTTTGTAATTGGCTCAAGAATTCAAGGAATGATTTCTAATGTTTTATATGTTGTAGGAATATTTTTATTCTATTTAGCCTACATCTATCTTTCTTATCTTTGGAAAAAAGATAAGTGGTAAAATTTTTATCTTAGTCCAGCTACCTTTAAAAAAGTCTTCTCTTGCGTGTCATCCAATTCTTC
>CAZCWO010000240.1:0-2750 GCA_964502335.1 uncultured Rhodobacterales bacterium
TGCGTTGGTGAAACGCCTAAGCGATCAAATTCATAAGGCATAAAACTAAATGTAGCAAAAAATATACCTGATTGAATTGCGCCTAAAGTTGTATAATGAATAAATTTAGAATTCTTCATGACAATAAAATATGAATTTAAAATTTCTTTAATACTCAAACTATTAGATTTGAAGGTTTTAGTTTCAGGGATATAAAATAAAGCTCCCAATAAAACAAACAATCCAAAACCTGAAAGAGTTCCCATTGAACCTTGCCAACCAATGGTTTCCGCAATAACTCCACCTAAAATCAGTGCTATATTAGGAAAAATCACCATTACTGCAGTTATGAGTGAAAGCTTTTCAGCTGCTTCATTCTTTTCAAAACTATCATTTACAATCACTCTTGCCATAGACAAACAAGCAGCAGCGCCAAGGCCTTGTATAATACGCATAATTATTAATAACTCAATATAAGGTGTAGACATTGCCAAAATACCACCAATTGAATAAAGAAAAGCTCCAGTTATAAAAACAGGGCGTCTTCCAATTCTATCTGACAATGTTCCAAAAAGTAGCTGTCCAATGGATACAAAAATAATATAAGAGGTAAGGATTAATTGGGTGACTTCTGCTGAAGTTCTAAAATCAGATTTAATCATTGTTAAGGATGGGGTAATAAGTGTAATACCAATTACAGAGCTAGCGTTAGCAAGAGCTAAGATGATGATTGCAAATTTTGATATTCCCAAAATTTTTACTTTCGTATTTAAAGAAGTAAAATGACAATAACAACACTAATAGTATCATTTAAAAATAAAACAAGTTGAATTTTATTTAATTAAATTTACTACTTTTGAAGAAAGAATATTTGCGACAAAAACTTGATGATCGTTATACCAATTTTCTATATTTAGAAGATTTACTGAGCCAACAACATTTCCTTTTATAATTAATGGAACATTCATAACAGATCGGCAGCCAAGCATTTCAATTAACTCATAATCTGGAAATGATGATTTTATATCTCTTGAATTATAACCAATATAAATTTTCCCATCGACAAGCACCTTTTTTGACCAATCAGTATTAGTTAACTTCTTTGTTCCATTCAAAGGATAGTTTAAAGGGTTGTTTGTATAAATTCTCTCAAGCTCAAGTGATCTTTTGTCATATCTCAAAACAGTAAAAAGCTTATGGCCAATTAAATCCTGAAATGCATTATCTAATAACCCAAAAATTTTATAATTATTATTTTTCAATAAAATGGATTGATCAATCTTGAGCAAATGTTTGTCAAGCAGATCTTGATTGAAATCAAAGATCATTGTCTATCTTTTAAAACAAACTTTGCCACCCTTGATAACAAATTTTAAATATTGATCTGGTGAAGTTAATAAAGATATATTTTCCAATGGATTTCCATCTAGCACAATCAAATCAGCCAAAAATCCTTCTTTAACTTGTCCAATCTCAGTTTGCATATTAAATAATTTTGCTGCATTTACTGTGGCCTGTTGAATTAATTTTAGAGGGTTAATCACTTTTGATCTTAGGGTAAATTCTTCTAATTGACGTGGATGCATAATTCCTAACAAATCAGTGCCAAAAACGATTTCAACTCCACTTTTACTAGCAAAATCAAGGGCTTCAATACCGGCGTCTAAGACTTCATAGGTTTTTTCAACCATCTCTTTAGATAAACCTGCTTCAACACCTTCTTCAATCAGGGCTTTATATATAATTAAAGTTGGGACTAAAAAAGACTTCTTCTCTTTTAGTAACTTTATGCTTTCTTTATTTAAAAGGTTGCCATGCTCGATTGAGGTTACTCCACATCTCAAAGCCCGGTTAATTGCTCTAGCGGTATAAGCATGGGCCATCACTGGAATATTTGCAGCATTAGCCTCATTAACAATTGCCAATAATTCTTCTTCACTAAACTGGGTTGAAGTAATTCTATCTGTAGGAGAAGACACACCTCCAGAAGCCATAATTTTTAAATGTGTAGCACCTCTTCTTATTTCTTCCCTCGATGCTCTTAAAACTTCAGGCAAGCCATCACAAACATGCCCTAACCCGGCACAACAGAAACATTGGTGAAGACTATTTTCCCCAGGACCACGCATGTCACCATGACCGCCAGTTTGAGATAATGCATGGCCACAGAATAGCAACCTTGGACCCAGTGTTTGGTTCTCTTTAATATGTTTTGATAGCCCCCAATCAGCACCCCCTGCATCTCTTACAGTAGTAAATCCTCTTGATAGCATTCCATTAAGAATTTCTAAAGCTTTAATACCAACATAAAAAGGGGATGTATTTTTAAGTTTCGCAAAATCAGCAGTATACGCTGTGACATGAACGTGTGCGTCACAAAGTCCAGGCATTAATAACTTCCCATTCAGGGAAATATTTTTAGCTGAACCATTAGAAATATTTTTTCCAATTCGTGAAATTATACCATTTTCAATAAGAACATCAGAATTAACAATATTCCCTGACAAAACATCTAAAATATTTGCGTCTTTTAGTACCAAGCTGGGCATAAATTAAAACTTAGCATTAGAAATTAATTCTATTCAAGTAATTATGAATTATTCATTAAAATAAATATAAATAATTTGACTTATCAAAAGAAGTATTTTGTTAATACTCTAAATATAATGGATTTTTTATGAATTGGATTATAGGAGTAGACGTTGGTGGCACTTTTACAGATTTTTGTGCGAGAAATAATACTAACGGTCAAACAATAATTCATAAAAGGC
>CAZCWO010000241.1:0-2705 GCA_964502335.1 uncultured Rhodobacterales bacterium
TAGGATAGTATCAGATTTATTTCTTTTGGCAGGGTGCCAAAATGATGGATTGGCATGAGTTATTGCTATTGGTCTAGATGGATATTCAATAGCTTCTAATGTAGAGGTTTCAGATGAATGACTCATATCAATTACTATTCCAACTCTATTCATTTCTTTAATTACTTCGTGACCCATCCTGGTAATGCCTGAGTCTTTTTCTTCATAACAACCTGTAGCCAATAGTGATTGATTGTTATAAGTCAGTTGCATAAACTTAACACCTAATTTTTGCCAAACCTCTACTAAACTAACATCATCTTCAAACGGTGATGGGATTTGAAACCCAAATATAATGGCGGTTCTATTTAGACTTTTTGCTTTTAAGATATCCTCAGCTGAATGAGCTTGAACGATAGTATTTGAATGTTTTGAAAAGAGTAAATTCCAATACTCAACATTTGAAATGGCTTCTCTAAAATTTTCATGATAAGCAATAGTTACGTGAACACAATCAACCCCACCTTTACGCATTTGATCAAATATTTTAGGAGACCAGTTAGCGAACTGAAGGCAATCTATGGTTATGTCATCATTTTCTATTTTAGGAGTCATATAAAATCACTCATTATTTAGTACTTTAATAATTTAATATTACTAATTTTACTTATAATTTAACATTAAAAGTTTTAAATATATTTTTAAATCCCTTAACCTCAATTTCTCCATATTCGTTACATTCAATACTGTCTTTAATTAAAGAATGAGTGGAGTTGGAAATTAATATTCCACTGTGGGGGGCAAGAGATTCCAATCTCGATGCAAGATTAACGGGACTACCTATAGCTGTATAATCTAATCTTCTTTCGCTGCCAAAATTTCCAACTGTGCATTCACCTGAATTAATTCCAATTCTAATTTTTAAAGGTGAATTTAAAGAATAGATGTTCTTCCATTCTTTGGACATGTTATTCATTTCAATTTGCATCTTTTTAGCCATTTCAACGCAATTAATTGCATCATTCTCTTGTCCTTTGGTTTCTGGATCACCAAAAAAGAGCATTATGGCATCACCTATATATTTATCTATTGTCGCACCATATGAAAGAGCAATATCGGTCATTTTTGTTAAATAATCATTAAGCATTTTAGTTAATGGAGTAGAAGCCATAGTATCTGAGATATTAGTAAATGACACTAAGTCAGAAAAAAATACAGTTAAGAATTTTTTTTCGCTATTAATAATAACTTTTTTTTCACCAGAAAAGATTGAATCATACAATTGAGGAGATAAATACTTTGATAATTGGTTGGCAATTTTTTCAATTTCTTCACTTTTTTCTTTTGCAAGTAACTCAGCTTTTTCGGCAATTAGCTTCTGCCTATCAAGTTCTTTTGCCATGTTTGATCTTAATTTAGACTCAAGTTTAAGCTTCGTTAATTGTCTTTTTAATAACTTTAATTCTTCTTCAGATATATCGACCATTTATAATGCTTAAATTAACATAAAATGAAAATTTATTCTCTTTGTTCAAGATTTTCAAGGAGTTCCCCAAGCCTTTCAACAGTGCCATTATCTGGAAAAGATGCTTTTATAGTTTTGGCTTTTTGAATCCATTCCGCTTTATCATCAGTCCAAAGTTCAACAGTTGGCCTAAAAGGAATTTGATCGTGTAAAAGTCCGGCAGGTAGGTAAATTAAACCATCCAAAATATCTGGTTTATTATAAATGAAACTCCCACATTTCACGCAGTAATTATAATGTAATGGGTTACCACTTCCTCCTATTTTTGTATATCTATTTAATTCACCTTCAACGGTTAACTCATCTTCAGGAATCACAAGAGCGTTAAGAGAGGTCCCGAAAGCTACTTGACATGAAGTACAATGACATTGAAATTGCATCATCGGGTCAAATTCAAAATTAAACTTTACATCCCCGCATAAGCAAGTTCCTTTATATGACATATTAATCTCCAAAAATTAATTATAAAGAATTCCGTCTTTTTTCCATTTCTTTCCCAGCACCGCATCTAGAAGTGCTTTAGTATATTCATGAGATGGTTTATTAAATAAATCTGCAGTTTTATCTATTTCAAGAACTTTTCCATACTGCATAACAGCCAATCTATCACACACTTGGGCTGCAACACTTAAATCATGAGTAATCATATCATTTTAAGCTCATACAATTAACATTCTGAGTCAATATAAAAGTGTAAAACGTTTTCGAAATAAGTATTTTGAACAGAATATATATATTGTTATATTTGACTGAATGGTATTTTAGACAAATAACTTTTATAAATGTTTCATTGAAACAATTAAGGCTGGAGACAAGTTCCCTTTTTTAATTTCATCTATAAGATTGAAGTATTTTTCCTGGAATGATTTTCCCATTAATGAATTAAATGCTAAGCCCTTTTTGTCGTTCTTTTTTAAATTAATTATAGACTTTTGTATCCATTCTAGGGCCAATTCATTCATGATTTCAAATTTTAGAATTGAAAATCCAGCCTTTTTTAAGCATGATTTATAATCCTCTATAGACCCAATAGAACTTTGGCTTTGTTTTGAAGCCCAAGGAAGGGGGAGTTTTATTTGATTATTATTCAGTTTTATTTGATCAAAAATTACAAAAACGCCCTTATTTTTTAAGACCCTGTAAACATTCTTCATTAAACTTAATTTATTAGATATATTCATGCCTACGTGAACCATATATG
>CAZCWO010000242.1:0-2704 GCA_964502335.1 uncultured Rhodobacterales bacterium
CTTTGCCTATCTTCGGGCACGTGTGAAACGCCTAACTTTCTAATCTCTTTAGGGTTAATTTCATTTTGAGCAAAAATTTCTTGGTCCATAATTTTTATGGACCCTTCTTTAATTGGTAATATTCCTGAAAGTGAATCTAATAGCTCTGACTGACCATTCCCAGCTACTCCAGCTACGCCAAGTATTTCTCCAGCTTTGAGGTGAAAGTTAATATTTTTTAAAACTTGGTGTCCATCATCTTTGGTTAAACTTAAATTGCTAACTTTTAATAAAGTATCACCAGTCTGAGATGCTTTTTTATCTATTGAAAAAAGCACCTTTCTTCCAACCATTAATTCAGCTATTTCCCCTGTTGAGGTGTTTTTTGTGACTAAATTTGAAACCATTTTACCATTTCTCATAACTGAAACAAAATCAGTTACCGCCATTATTTCTTTAAGTTTATGAGTAATCAATATTACAGTAACGCCTTGTTCTTTTAGGGACTTTAAAATTTCAAACAGAGCCTCAGTTTCTTGTGGAGTTAATACTCCAGTGGGTTCGTCTAAAACTAAAATTTTTGCTCCTCGGCTCAGTGATTTTAAAATTTCAACTCTTTGCTGCATGCCGACAGGTAAGTTTTGTATCAACTCGTCTGGATTGACTTCTAAACCAAAACTATTGGATAGTTTTATTAAATTGTCTTTGGCAGTTGATAAATTCTTTGATAAAATGCTGCCCTGCTCATTTCCTAATATGACATTTTCAAGTACAGAAAAAGTTGGAACCAACATAAAATGCTGATGAACCATTCCAATGCCTAATGATATTGCTTTTTGTGAAGAATTAATAGTTTCTTCATTATTAAAAACTTTTATTATCCCGCTGTCAGATTGATAAAAGCCAAACAGGATGCTCATCAAAGTTGACTTGCCCGCTCCATTTTCACCAACTATTCCATGAATAGTTCCTTCAATAACTTCTAAAGAAACGTTATAATTCGCAAGTACAGGACCGAATCTTTTGGTTATGTTCTTTAGTTCTAAAATTTTACTTCGATAATTTAAAGGTAGAGATTTCTCTCTACCTTTATTAATTTGATTTGCGCTCATATTAAGATGGGCAATTATTATCACTCATATAATCATGAACTTTTATAGATCCTGATTTAACTTTATCAGACAAATCATTTACCTTGGACTTCATTGCGTCAGTAATTAAAGAAGCATTGTTATCGTCAAGTGCCCAACCAACGCCATCTTCTGCTAAGCCAAGAGATTTAACGCCACTTGTGAATTTATTGTTTTTCACATCCATAAATGTTTCGTAAGTTGCTAAGTCCACTCTTTTTAACATAGAAGTTAACATAGTGCCTGGTTGTAAGTGATTTTGATTACTATCAACACCAATAGCTAATTTTCCTTCATCAGCTGCTGCTTGATAAACTCCAATCCCAGTTCCTCCTGCTGCAGCATATACAACATCTGCACCTCTATCGAACTGTGATTTAGCTAATTCAGATCCCTTAGCAGGGTCATTCCATGCAGAAGGCGTTGTACCAGTCATGTTCTGGAGAACTTCAACACTACCGTTGACAGCTTTTGCCCCTTGAACATAACCACAAGCAAATTTTCTAATTAGAGGAATATCCATTCCACCGACGAAACCAACTTTTCCAGTTTTTGAAGCCATTGCTGCAAGAGCACCAACTAAATAAGACCCTTCATGTTCCTTAAAAACGTATTGACGCATATTTGGATTATCTAACCATCCGACATCAATAATAGAAAACTTAGTGTCAGGAAATTCTTTGGCTACTTTGTCACATGAATCAGCTTGTGCAAATCCTACACAGACAACAACAGTAGCTCCTTTTTGAGCCATTCTTCTGATGCCTTGCTCACGCTGTGTTTCATTAGTAACTTCGAATTCCATAAGCCCAATACCAGTTTCATCTGAAAACCTTTTAGCACCATTGTAAACTCCTTCATTGAACGACTTGTCAAATTTCCCGCCCATGTCGTATACTACGGCAACTTTGACGTCTGCAAATGCAGAGCCCGCCATAATGGCAACTACAAAAATTATTGTAGCTTGGATTAATTTTCTCATTATAAATATCTCCCTTTAAATTTAATTAAATTATGCAACGCCAATTATATAAAAGTATATGTCCTTTAACCTTTAATTACATAAAGAGCTATTGCAGCTGCAGTTGATACATTAAGGGATTCTGTCTGAACAGCAATCGGGATTTTTACTGAAAGTGATAATTTTTCTTTAGTCAATCTTCTGAGACCCTGGTTTTCAGAACCTAAAACCAAAGCCACACGTGAAATATCAGAAATTTTCTTTATATCTTCGGCTCCACTCTTTTCTAAGCCGACAACTAAAAAATTTTTGTTTTTTAAATATTCTATTGTTCTAGAGAGATTTGAAATGCGAATCAGTGGCATTGTTTCGATTGCTCCAGAAGAAGATCTTGCCATTAAACCATTCTCAACTGGCGTGTTCCTTTTAGTCACCACGACACCGTCAACTTCAAAGGCGCTTGCTGTTCTTAAAATCGAACCAATATTTTGTGGGTTAGTTAACTGATCTAATAAAACTAGGCACTTGTTTTCATCTTCATTACCTAAGTAACCATCAAGGTTTTGCCATTCCAAAGGCTCCACTTCAGCCATTACTCCCTGATGAGGACTAGATATTGAATATTGGTCTAATG
>CAZCWO010000243.1:0-2687 GCA_964502335.1 uncultured Rhodobacterales bacterium
GTCTCCCACATTGTCCCATAAAGAGCATGAAAGAGTAGTCGAAATTTGTATAGAGGTTAATTCAGGAAGAGTGCCAATAATAGCTGGAGCTGGATCAAATTCAACTAGTGAAGCTTGTAAACTTGCTTCACATGCTGGCAAGTCGGGTGCAGATGCAGTTTTAGTTGTTACACCATACTATAATAAACCAACGCAAGCTGGTCTCTATTCTCATTTTATGTCAGTTGCAGATGCAGCAAAAGTGCCTTTAATTGTTTATGACATTCCAGGTAGATCGATAATCCCAGTGAATGATGAGACACTAGTAAGATTATGTGAAAATCATGAGTTAATTTCAGGAATTAAGGATGCTACTGCTGATATATCTAGACCACCTAGATTGCTTAAACTTATTGGTGGAGGTTTTTCTCAATTGTCAGGTGAAGACGCTACTGCTTTACCCTACTTAGCAGCTGGTGGTCATGGATGTATTTCAGTGTCATCAAATATCGCGTCAAAATTATTAGCTGATATGCATGATTTATGGAATAACGGCAATTATAAAGGTGCTTTTGAGGTTCACCTAAAGCTGATTAATCTTCACGATGCTATGTTCTGTGAGAGTAGCCCTGGTCCTGTAAAATTTGCCGCAGAAAAGATCGGGTTATGTAAATCAGAGGCTAGATTGCCTATTGTTGAAATTTCTGATGTTAGTAAGGAAAAAGTCATAAATGCAATTAAACTATGCAATATTAAATAGATATTTTTTATCAATTAATAATGAGTAAAAATAAATTAATATCTAATGGAAGAGTGGCTCAAAATAGAAAAGCTAGATATAATTACGAAATTAATGAAAAATTAGAAGTTGGGATTATTTTAAAGGGCACGGAAGTAAAATCATTGCGTAATGGTAAAGCTAGTATAAGTGAGTCCTATGCAGCAGAAACCTCTGGAAGGCTTTGTCTCATCAACTCAAATATTCCTGTTTATGAAGCTGCAAATCTTTTTAACCATGAGCCCATGAGACATAGGGAATTATTGGTGTCAAAAAAACAGCGAAACAGATTACTAGGGCTTATAAAAAGAGAGGGAGTAACTTTGGTGCCTCTTTCCTTATACTTTAATGATAAAGGCTATGCTAAAATTGATTTAGGAATTGCTAAAGGAAAGCGTAAAGAAGATAAAAGACAAACAATTAAGCAAAGGGAATGGGACAGGCAAAAATCTAGGATCATGAAGGAAAACAATTAAATTAAATTTAATTCATTTATAGCTTCATCAAACATTTTCACTGTAAGTCTTTTTGTATTTATATTATATCGAGAGCAATGGTAGGATCCAATTAATAACCTATTATCCGGTAATGGGATTTTAATTTTGTGGTAAAAATTATTTTTACTTTTAGATAAATTGTATAACTTTAATATAGTAAAATATGCATCCCTACCTAAAGTAAAAATAATTTTTAACTTTTTCATTCTCTCTATTTCATTTGTTAAATAACTTTTGCAATTACTAAATTCCTTTGCTGAAGGCTTGTTAAAGGGTGGAACACACCTAACTAAGTTTGTAATTCTACAACTTTCTAGCTTTAAATCATCTTTCCCGTTAGGATCATATGTTCCAAAAGCTAATTTATTTTTGATCAATGCATGATAAAGTGTTTCTCCAGCGCCGTCACCTGTAAAAGGACGACCTGTTCTGTTTGCTCCCTTTTTCCCTGGAGCCAATCCAACTATTAATATTTTTGAATTTATTGACCCAAATGATTTAACTGGTCTATTATGCCAGGATGGATATTTAAATTTTATAGATTGTCTATAATTAAATAATCTAGAGCATTTATTGCAATTCAATGGTGGTTCATGATTGAAAATTTTGTTCATTACTTTTAAACTTTATTTTACTATTTCATATGACGATTAAAAAAGCTTTTATTGCAATGGGTGCAAATTTAAAGAGTAATTTAAATCTAACCCTTAAAGAAAACCTTACAATAGCGCTGAATAAGTTTCCAGAATATGATTTAAATATTTTGAAAGTTTCAAATTGGTATAAAACTCAACCTATACCTATATCAAATCAACCTTGGTTTATAAATTCAGTAATTAAAATTAGCACAAATAAATCCCCAACAGAACTATTAGAATCTTTACAAATAATAGAAAGACTTTTTGGAAGAAAGAGAAATATTCTTAATGACCCTAGAACATTAGATTTAGATATAATTGATTACAATGGATTAATACAAAATAACGACCCCATTTTACCCCATCCAAGAATGCATTTAAGAAAATTTGTATTGATACCTTTGCAAGACATTGAGCCAAATTGGGTTCATCCCATCATTAATATAAAAATAGAGCTTTTAATTAAAAAACAAACGGATGATCAAAAATTAATAAAATTATAGTATAATAAACTTAATATAAACTAATATAGTTGATTTTTATTAATTAAACACTTATATAGCGTTTATAAATTGCAAAGGATAAGTCTTGAATGGCAAGAGTAACTGTAGAAGATTGTATAGAAAAAATCCCAAATAGATTTGATTTGGTTTTAGCGGCAGCTCAAAGAGCTCGGGATGTTTCGTCTGGAAATCCGCTAACTATTGATAGAGATAATGACAAGAACCCTGTAGTAGCTTTAAGGGAAATTGCTGACGAAACAGTTGACCCTGATTTCTTAAGAGATGAAATAAT
>CAZCWO010000244.1:0-2633 GCA_964502335.1 uncultured Rhodobacterales bacterium
AGAACAACAGTGGAAATTCCTATAATTACTCCTGGAAACAGAACTGGCATAATGGAAATTGAGTAAAACAGAGTCCTCAATCTACTGTGAACTTGGGTTAGAACTATTGATGCAGCTAATCCTATCGGTACAGATAAAATTACAACTCCAAACCCTATAATTAAGCTTGAAATTAATCCATCATGGAGTCTCCAATCAGTCGATAGTCCTGCTAAATGTTGCCCATCATAAGCAATTTTCCCTTTTGCAAACCATCTAAAACTAAAACATTCCCATGGTGTGATTGCTGGGAATTCAGATGAATTGAAAGCAGTGACGCTCATAATTATCAGAGGGCCAAACAAATATGTAAAGAAAACAAAAATATATATTCCAAGTAAAAAATTCAGTAATTGTTGGGATTTCATCTTACAATCTCACCAATTTTCACTTTAAAGATTCTCATCATCAAAAGAACAAATATTACAGATATAGTTAAAAGTAAGATTGAATAAGCTGAACCTCTAGACCAATTGTCATTCATGTTAAACCATTGATAAATTAATTGAGTAAACCAATAAGTATTGGGACTGCTCAATACAACTGGAGTAGCTAATGCACCAGCAGTCAGCATAAATACCATTGTACATCCTGATGCAATCCCTGCTTTTGCATGGGGAATAACAATGCGCCAATGTGTCCTAAAAGTTGAAGAACCTAAATCTTTCGCAGCTTCAAGTTGATTAGTATCTAAACTTTCTATTGCATTATAGAGAGGAAAAATCATTAACAAAATATAAGCGTAAGTTAACCCAGTATATAGAGCTATATCTAAGGCAATAAAATTTATCCCTGTATCGATTAACCCTGTACCTAATAAAACGTTATTTATAACACCTTCACCTGCAAATAAAATTCGAAGTGCAAAAGACCTAAGAAGTTCATTAATCCAGAAGGGGATAATCAGTGAAACAATTAAAAGCCTAGCAGTGTTTGGAGTGGCAACTTTCGCCATATAAAAAGCAATTGGATAACAAAAACAAAGATTGATTATAGTTACAAAAATAGCTGTTAATATTGTATTAAAAAAAACCCCTATATCTACATAATTAAAGGCATCATCACTTGATTCTGATCCAAAAATAAAATGCTTATAATGAGTTAAGGTATGAACATCATCAGGGCCACCTCTAAGTAAAGGAGGTAGATTAGGTCTAAAGGACAAATCCAACATATATAATTGAGGAATTATAATCAAAAATATCAACCAAAATATTATAGCAACAATAAAATATGTTGATACTAGAGGTCCATTTTTGTTAAAAAAATAATTCATTTAATCTACTGCAAGGGAGCCCTTTGGAAGAACTACTGCTTTTTGAGAGGAAAAAGTTAATTCAACTTCTTTTTCAGCAGACAGGGAAGAAGTATCTACAGCATTTGGAACACTAAACCTTACATTCATTTTAGAATTAAGGTTTAAATAAATATTCTTCAAGTTACCTTCAAATTCTATTGTTTGTAATTTGGCAGTAAAATTATTATCCAATTTGTTGTTACCATCCTTAATAAAAATTGATTCAGGTCTTATAAACATTATGACTTCTTGCCCTTTTTTAAAATCATGATTTTTTTGATCGCTGATATTTCCTGCTTTAGCTATAAAATTGTTACCTTGAAAATCTACTTTCACCATATCTTTTTCAAAGGATAAAACTTTGCCATAAAAGGGGTTATTTTCACCGACAAAAGTTGCTACAAATGGTGTGTGGGGAAAGTTATAGACATCATTGCTTAAACCAACTTGTTCTAATTCACCTTCATTCATAACGGCTACTCGATCAGACATTGTTAGAGCTTCACCTTGGTCATGTGTAATATATATAAAAGTTATGCCAACTCTTTTTTGGATAGCTCTGAGCTCTGTTCTCATTTTTTGACGTAATTTTAAATCTAAAGCAGATAAAGGTTCATCAAGAAGTAATACTTCAGGTTCAATAGCAAGAGCTCTTGCTATCGCTACTCTTTGTCTTTGGCCACCAGATAATTCGTGAACCTTTTTATCTCCTTGACCAGTTAAAGCTATAAGTTCTAATAATTCGTCTGCTCTTTTTCTTCTTTCAGTTTTGTGAATGCCCCTAACTTCAAGCGAAAAAGCTATATTATCTGCTACAGACATTAAAGGAAACAATGCAAGATTCTGGAAAATTAGTGAGGTTGGTCTTTTATTTGGACCTATGCCAGCCATATCTTTCCCACCGATTAAAACTTTCCCTTCAGATGGATGTAGAAAACCTGATATTGCTCGAAGTAAAGTAGTTTTTCCGCAACCAGAAGGACCTAAAAAACTAAAAAATTCACCTTTATTAATTTTTACACTTACATTTTTTGCTGCATAAAAATTTCCAAATGTGACGGAAACATTCTGAAGTTCAACATCAGCGCTCATAACAATTCCTCCTAAACTATCTTAGCAAATTTTATTACAAAAACTATAAAAAAAGCGCCCTGAATTCTAGGGCGCTTTCTGATTAAAAATTTAATGTATTATGCTGTTTCAAATTTATTCGCGTATTCAGCTCTTGCATCAGCATACCAAGGTGGCTCTGGTGGCCAAGGGTTTAACTTGGTCGAAGTGTCACCTGGATAGATAG
>CAZCWO010000245.1:0-2623 GCA_964502335.1 uncultured Rhodobacterales bacterium
GTCGACCATCTATCCAGAAAGTATTTAAAATCTCAGTATGTTAGCCAGAATTGCTGAAGGTATCGTATTTATTATTATCTTACCTTGCTCTTCTCGGCAATAAACATCGGTCCTCCGCGCCAGCGCGGAAATCCATATCCGTTGACCATCACGACATCGATCGCTTCAGATGTGGCTGCAATGCCTTCTTCAAGAACCATCTGCCCTTCGGTCTGCATGACATTCAGGATACGTGACATGATTTCATCTTCAGACATGGAGATCTGCTTGATCCCCTTGACGGCGCGTTCATTCTCAATAATCTTAGTTACTTCGGGATCAACCGCCCCCCTTGGATCATCAGTATAGTCATACCAGCCTTTGCCTGTTTTATGTCCAAAACGCCCGATTTCACACAACTTATCGGCAATCGCAACGTAACGCTCGGAGGCTGGGCGGTTTGCAGCTTTTCGTTTTCGCATAGCCCAGGCGATATCAAGTCCAGCAAGATCCTGCATTTGGAATACCCCGATTTGAAACCCAAATGCGCGCATAGCGGCATCAACCTCAATAGGAAGAGCGCCATCTTCTATCATGTAATCGGCCTCACGCCGATAAGCTGACATAATGCGGTTACCAATGAACCCATCACAGACTCCTGCCGGAACCGAAATTTTGCGTAACTGTTTGCCAAGTGCCAGTCCGGTTGCTACTGCCTGTCCACTGGCACTGTTTGGGATAATCACCTCAAGCAGCTTCATAATATGCGCAGGTGAAAAGAAATGTAGTCCAATGACACGATCTGAATATTTTGTGTTTTTCGCCAGTTCCCCGATATCAAGATAAGATGTATTACTCGCTAGAACCGCATCTGGTCGTGTGATCCGGTCAAGCAGCTCAAATACTTCGCGTTTGACATCCATATCCTCAAATACTGCCTCGATCACCAAATCCGCATCAGATAATGCGGAATACTCGGTTATTGCTTCAAAGTTTTGCAGTGCCTCAGTTTTTTCTTCTGCAGTTATTTTGCCACGATCTTTAGCTCCTGACAGTATTTCGTCAACGCGGATGGCAGCTGTTTTGGCAGTTTTAGTATTACGTTCAATCATTGTGACGCGTAGACCAGCCATTAAGCAGGCCGCAGAGATGCCTGACCCCATCGTACCGCCACCAATGACACCAACTCGAGTAACATTGACTGCAGTTTGCCCGAAAGTTTTGGCGGACTTTCCGACACCGCGCTCGGCAAAAAAGATATGCCGGAGTGCCAATGATTGTCGGTCATCTTTCAGCAATAGAAAACTTTCGCGTTCAGCCAGTAGTGCCTCGTTACCGGTTAATGTGAGGCTGCGCTCAAGGGCGTCGGCGGCAGCAATGATTGAATTTTGACCTCGAGATCGTGATTTAACCCTGCTAATAGCTTCTTTCCAGTCGCTGGGATTATCGAGTTTTCTTGGGGATTTCTGTGACAACGGGATCGGTTTTGGCTCTGTCGAAATCTTTTTGGTCAGAGAAAGTGATACTTGATCAAGTGCCTCTTTTGTAATGCTATCAACCAAACCGATATCTGCTGCACAGGTTGCGGAAATGGGTTTGCCGCCGGTGATCATTTCAAGTGCTTTCTCTGGTGTAATCAGTCTCGGTAAACGTACCGTTCCTCCAGCCCCGGGAATAAGACCAAGTGTGACTTCTGGCAATCCCAGCTTCGCCTCAGAATCGGCAATCCGGTAAGAGCATGCCAATGCCAGCTCCAACCCGCCTCCGAGTGCAAATCCGTGTATTGCTGCGATCCATGGCGCATGTGCCTCTTCTATTGCAGTCAGAACATCGGGAAAATGCGGCGCTATGGGGGCTTTGGCGAATTCCTTAACATCAGCCCCGGTAACAAATGTTTGACCAGCACAAGATAGGATAACCGCTTGAACCCCCGCTGCATCCATCTTTGAGACCGCAGAGAGAAGGCCAGCACGAACAGTTTGGGATGTACTGTTGATTGGGGGATTGTCAATTGTTACCCATCCGATTTTGTTATCTATTCGGGTTGAGACAGTCACATGAAGGCCTATAATCCGATCTGTACACGGTTCAAAATGAGAGCGTGATTTTCATATATTTCTTTGAATCTGTACAGTGCTGCAGTGTTTATAAAATGACGATTGATTGTATGCTTGTCAAAGATCCCATCAACACTCCGCAAGACGAGATCGGGCTGAGCGATAAGATCGTAAGATACATAATCATCATCAACGCTGTCATATTCTTCGGTCATTCTTTTTCCAGCAATAATAATTTTCTCACACCTTGTTGTATACCTATGAGTGCAGATTTTGGTGCGACCTCCAGTGAGATGTCAATGTGGTGGTGCAGCATGCATTTTCCTTTTGCTGGTTGGATTCTTATCGCGGATAGAAATTATATTCAAGCTTAAAGTTTTATGCTTGAAATAAATTAGAGGCTATGCAATGCTTGCTTTAAAATAAAGGATAAAATGAAATGCGAGTTGCATGTTTAGGGGGTGGCCCGGCAGGTCTCTACTTTGCGATTTCCCTAAAACTTCGAAATTCTGACCATGAGATCAGTGTGATCGAACGCAATAAGGCCGATGATACTTTTGGTTGGGGCATAGTGCTTTCCGATGAAA
>CAZCWO010000246.1:0-2617 GCA_964502335.1 uncultured Rhodobacterales bacterium
ACCTCCTCCGGAAGATTCGGGTGTGCTACCCGAATCCGGTGCCGGGCCACCTTGTATATCGCCGCCACCGCGGGAACCGAGCATTTTCATATCCCTTGCTACAATTTTGGTCGTCCAACGATCATTGCCATCCTTATCCTGCCACTTTTCTGTCTGGATCTGACCTTCGATGTATACCTGCGAACCCTTTTTGAGGTATTCAGCAGCAATTTCTGCCAGGCGATTAAAAAACACCACGCGGTGCCACTCCGTTCGCTCCTTTTGCTCACCGGACTGCCGATCTTTCCAACTGTCTGTAGTGGCAACACTAACGTTTGTCACGGCGGTACCGCTGGCCGTGTATCGGACTTCCGGATCCTGACCCAGGTTGCCCACGATGATTGCTTTATTTACTCCTCTGGCCATAGCGCTCTCCAGCTTCGTCTTTTCGATTGAACTTAGTGCTTCCTGGTCATTTTCCCGGGCCAAAACCCCTGGCCCTATTGCGTCACTCCAAATCTGAGTATACCGCTGTTTCTCCAGCCCGTTGGTGTACGAATTACCTTGATTTTTTTGGCCGACTATTATTGATAAAGCACACCACTACAGGTGTCAGCACCGATCAGATATACCGACAGAAAAGTTGTGATTCCTATTGATCAAACCTATCCATAAACAGTCTTTTCGAGCGTAATTGACAGCAACAAACAGGATCGGCGAGTATAGGCGCCGATACGGAAAGAACAATATTAATGCCGGCCCGGCTGATTGCTGCCGAGCAATGTGGGTTTCATACTGAAGGGGAATACATGAACGACACTGTTGCGATCACGGTGCGTGGGGTTTCCAAAGTATTTTCCCAAACGACAGAGCACGAAGTTCGTGCATTGGACAACGTATCTGTCTCGATTGCAAAAAACGAATTTTTCACTCTGCTTGGGCCTTCCGGCTGTGGCAAAACCACTCTGTTGCGACTGATTGCTGGGTTTGAACACCCAACCAATGGGGCAATCCTGCTTGAAGGCACTGACATCAGCGCCTTGCCGCCATTTCAACGTCCAGTAAATACGGTATTTCAGAACTATGCGTTGTTCCCGCACATGACTGTTGCGCAAAACATCGGTTTTGGTCTGGAAATGCAAGCGCGATCAAAGACTGAAGTTGAAAACACAGTCTCGAAGATGCTGGATCTGGTTCGAATGGAAGCGCTTCGCGACCGGCGGATTGACCAGATCTCCGGAGGACAACAACAAAGAGTTGCACTGGCACGGGCACTCGCCCCACGTCCTAAAGTCCTACTGTTAGACGAGCCACTTTCCGCGCTTGACCTCAAGCTGCGAAAGGAAATGCAGTTGGAATTGAAGCGGCTGCAGCACGAAACCGGTATCACCTTTGTCTTTGTCACGCATGACCAGGAGGAGGCGCTAACCATGTCAGATCGGGTTGCTGTTATGCGCGACGGGGTAATTCATCAAATCGGCTCTCCGGTAGAAATTTACAATCATCCCGACAACCGTTTTGTCGCTGACTTCATCGGCGAGTCAAACTTCATTGAAGCAGAACTGATTGCAGCCGACGGTAAAACTGGCAAGGTCAAATTCACCGATCGGGTCGAGTTTGATGCCACCCTGCCTTCAGCGACTGTTGAAACCGGGCCCGTTACGGTGATCATTCGCCCGGAACATGTAACTCTAACCACCAATAATAGCCATGCACACCTTCGGGGTACCGTCAATAACTCAGTCTATTTTGGAACCGACACACATTACTACCTGACCTTGGATAGTGGCGAAGAGTTTGTCATACGACAACAGAATCAACGTGGGGAAAAAAGCCGGGTCAATGCCGGAACCCAAGTCGGAATTTTGATCAACGATGATGGCATCCAAGTGTTGGCCAACTGACAATGAATCAATTGGTACAAGATAAAGCCAATTCTCCTGCGACACTAACCAACGGGGCACAGGCCACACTCGCGGCTGAAAAACGGGAGTTGGCAAAACGCTGGTTTCTCGTCAGTCCAGCCATGATCATTATCGGCCTGGCGGGACTGGCCCCTCTGACAATCATCCTGTTTTATTCCTTCATGTCGCCGGGACCTTATGCGGGCATCTCTTTCGAGCCGACCTTCCAAGCATGGATCAACCTGGTCATGGAGGAGGATCTGTTTGAAGAAACCCTCGGTCCTAATTACGCCCATGGCTCAATCTTTGCGAGATCAATCGGGCTTGCGTTGGGAACCACCGTGCTAACACTTGTCATTGGCTTTCCCACGGCCTACTTTATTGCAACCCGACCATTAAGCCAACGTAACTTCTGGCTCTTCATGATCTCTCTTCCTTTCTGGAGCAACCTTCTGGTCAGAACATTTGCGATCATGATGTTCATTCGCGAACAGGGCTTCGTCAACCACGTGCTTCTCTATCTTGGCGCTATTGATAAACCACTTAACATCATGTTTACGCCCACCGCGGTCTGGATCGGCCTAGCATATGCCTATCTACCGCTGATGGTCCTGCCGCTTTACGCCAGTATGGAAAAACTCGATTTCAGGCTCATCGAAGCGGCATACGATCTTTATGCGAGCCGTCGGAAAGTTCTGCAAAAAGTGATTATTCCACTGGTCAAACCTGGCATT
>CAZCWO010000247.1:0-2614 GCA_964502335.1 uncultured Rhodobacterales bacterium
CCTGTTAAAACTTTTCCAGAGCTAGGAACAACTGTGTTGTAAGCTCTAGCCAGTCTTGTTATGCTGTCTAAAAGAATGACAACATCTCTTTTGTGTTCAACAAGTCTTTTAGCCTTTTCTATTACTATGTCAGTGATTTGCACGTGTCTGGAGGCAGGTTCATCAAACGTTGATGATATTACTTCACCTTTTACAGATCTCTGCATATCTGTTACTTCTTCAGGTCTTTCATCAATTAATAAAACCAAAAGATATGTTTCGGGGTGGTTTTCTGAAATTGCTCTTGCTATCGACTGTAACATGACTGTCTTGCCTGTCCTTGGTGGAGCAACAATTAATGCTCTTTGCCCTTTTCCAAATGGTGAAATTAAGTCTATAACTCTTGGTATAAAATCCTTCTCTTTTTTTGATGGGTCTTCTTCAATTTCTAGTGTTATTTTTTCATCTGGGTAAAGTGGTGTTAGGTTATCAAAGTTTATTCTTTGTTTGACTTGATCTGGATCTTCAAAGTTTATAGATTTAACTTTAAGAAGAGCAAAATAGCGTTCGCCATCTTTAGGAGCTCTTATTTGTCCCTCTACAGTGTCTCCTGTTCTTAATCCAAACCTTCTTACTTGATTTGGTGATACATATATATCATCTGGACCAGGTAAATAATTTGCTTCCGGGGCTCTTAGAAAACCAAATCCATCACTTAAAACTTCTAGCACCCCATTACCATAAATGGCCACTTCATTTTTTGCGAGTCTTTTTAAAACGGAAAATAGGATGTCTTGTTTTCTTAAAGTGCTTGCATTTTCTATTTCTAGTTCTTCTGCATATTTTAATAAATCAGCAGGTGATTTATTTTTTAAATCTTGTAAGTGCATTTTTGAGTCCAGTGATTTTTAGGAAAAAAGAGAGTGGCTTAAAATGGCCGTATAATTATTAATAACACAACAATAATCATAATACAAGTGGGTACCTCATTCCAAATCTTGTAATATGTATCTTTGTGTTTTCTCAAATCTGATTCTAAATCTCTTGCCATTAAAGAAAATTTTCCATGTGTGTAACCTAAAGTGAAAACAAAAAAAGCTTTGGTTTGAAAAAATGCTTCATATATTAAATAATTGTTTATATAAACAAGAAGTAAACCACTTGAAAAAACCAAAATAATTGATGGCAGCATTATATTTTTTAGCAGCTTTCTTTCCATAATCTTAAATGTTTCTGATTGTATTGATAATATTTCTGATTTTGAATGATAAACAAACAATCTTGGTAGATATAACAATCCGGCCATCCAAGAAATTACCGATATGATGTGTATTGATTTTACTACAAGATAAAAAATAATTTTATGCCCTTATCAGTTCAATTGCTTTTAAAACATTTTCAATCGGGGTTTTTGGTAAAATTCCATGACCTAGATTAAAAATGTGTTTTCTTTCTTTAACGATACTTTTTAATTTCAGTATTTCTTTTTTGAGAGGATTTCCCCCTTTTAAAAGCACATTTGGATTAATATTTCCTTGAAGTATTGTTTCTTCTTCTATGTTTTTTATTAACCACTGTATATCTATATTGTGATCTATACTTAAAACATCTGGTTTAACTTCTCTATTATAACTTATTATTTCTTTATTTATACCTTTTGGAAAACAAATAATGGGGGCAGTTATGTTTTTTTCTCTTAGTTTATAAATTATTTTCTTTGTTGGATTATATAGAATTTCATCTTGACTCTTTTTTGGAACTAAACCTGCCCAGCTTTCAAATATCATTAATGTGTCGCACCCACTTAAGTATTGTTTCTCTAGATGATTAACAGATACATTAACAATTATATCTAAAAGAGCTGATAAATGAGATTTATCTTTATTCACTAGCTCCCTTGATTTAATAAATTTTGTTTTGCTACTTCCATCTACCATATAACAAGCAACTGTCCAAGGGCCACCACAAAAGCCAATTAAAGATTTGTTTTTATGGAGTTTTTTTCTTATCTGAACTATAGAATTATACGTGTTTTCTAATTTTTTGTTTTTATTATTATTAACTTTTAAACTTAAATCACTAGTTAAGTTAATTGGACTAAGAATTGGACCTTTGCCTTCTATAAATTCTATTTTTTGATTTAAAATATATGGGATAACTAAAATGTCTGAAAAAATAATAGCACAATCAAGATCATATCTTTTAATAGGTTGAAGGGTAGACTCTATAACACTTTCATAACTAAAACAAAAATCTAAAAAGCTCTTATAGTTTTTTCTTATTTTTAGATATTCTGGTAAATGCCTGCCAGCTTGTCTCATAAACCATATTGGATGTTTTAAACTTAAAATATTTTTTTTCATAATAATAATTAATATATATTTATTTTAAAATAATTGTTGTTGTAGTTATTTAACTATTTTTTTGTTCAAAACTATTTATTAAAGTTTTATAAACAGGAAATAAACAAAGAAAAACTAAAAATTTAACCAGTATATATATAAATTATAGATTTTATACAAAACTGTGAAAATAAAATTACACATTATTAACATATGAATAAATCTGTTAATAAAAAAGGAATATTGTTAATTAAAAACAAGCAGGTTTTTTTTAATTTTGAAAAACACTAGTT
>CAZCWO010000248.1:0-2578 GCA_964502335.1 uncultured Rhodobacterales bacterium
CATTATACTCATATTTATCTCCATATTTTTTTCTGGTAACAGTTTTCATGCACATAAAAAAATAAATAAAAATTTTATTATTGGGTGATAGCTAGTAATTATTAGTTATTTGTGCATTATTTAACAAGAAAAAAATTATCTTTATACTTAATTAAAATAATAAATATGCATATACTAATAATTGATGACGATGACCGATTAAGACAACTACTAAAGCTGTTTTTAAAAAAAAACAATTTCAAAGTAAGTATTTCTTCAAATGCAATAAAAGCTAAAAAAATTTTAAACGAGTTTGTTTTTGATCTAATTGTGTTGGATGTAATGATGCCCGGAAAATCAGGCATTGATTTTCTGAATGAGCTAAGATTAAAATTTAATACTCCAGTTTTACTTTTAACCGCTTTAGATCAAATACAAGATAAAATTACAGGCTTTGAAAGTGGTGCTGATGATTATTTAACCAAACCTTTTGATCCGGAGGAATTGCTTTTGAGAATTAATAATATCCTAAAACATACAAAAGTATTTGAGAGAGAAGAATTTAAAACTGTTAAATTTGGATCATTTATATGGGATAATGCAATTAAAAAACTATCGAAAAATAATACTTACGTTCATACAACTAACTTAGAAAATAATTTACTTTCTTTTTTTTCTCAAAACCTAGGAATTGAAAAAAATAGAGTTGAATTATGCAAATCACTAAATCTTGAATTTAATAATAGAAGTATAGATGTAGGTATAGCAAGATTAAGAAAAAAAATTGAAGATAACCCAAGAAACCCTCAATGGTTATTGACATTAAGGGGTAAGGGATGGATGCTTAGAGCAACTCCATTAAATGAAACATAAATGAGACTTAGAAATTTTTTTCCAAGAACACTCTTTAATCGTTTGTTAATCATAATTCTCTTACCATTATTGCTAGTTCAATTATTAACAGTAACAGTATTTTATGTTCGTCATTGGAACACCGTTACTAGGCATATGGCACAAAATTTAGTTGCAGACATTTCAGCAATTTTATCTCAAATTGAAGAAACTCATAACCCTGTTGATCTAAGAATAATCAACTTGTCAAAGAAATTAAATATTGATTTAAGTTGGCACCCTGAAAAAGAACTTACTTCATATTCTCTTTCAACAAATACGTATGCAGAAAAAGCTGTAAAAAATTCAATGGATCAAACCATTAACCTCCCATTTAATGCTGATTTCATCAATAATGAAGATTTCATTACGATAGATGTAATGATTTCCAATGGTGTAGTTAAGTTTAAATTTAATCGAAAAAGAGTTTTCAGCTCTACAAGTTGGATTTTTGTATCTTGGTCTATTGGTTCATCTTTTATGCTTTTTGCATTAACTTTAGTATTCATAAGTGCTCAGGTTAGACCAATTAAAAAACTAGCACGAACAGCATATAACTTAGGTATAGGAAGAGAAGTAAAAAATATTTCTATAACTGGAGCAAATGAAGTTAGGTTGGCAACTAGAGCGGTAATTTCAATGGCCTCTAGGATTAGAAATCAATTAAATGAAAGAACGGGTATGCTTGCAGGTGTCAGCCATGACCTCAGAACCCCTTTAACAAGGCTTAGACTCCAACTAGCAATGTTTAAAAAGAATTCTGAGATAGAATCTATGAACAAAGACATAGATGAAATGGAATTTTTGATATCTGAGTATTTATCTTTTGCTAAAGAAGATGTTACAGAGCCAATTAAAAAAATTAATATCAATACTTTATTTGATGACATTGTAAATAGTTATAAAAAAGATAAAACAAGAATAAAATTAAAAAAACTGAATAAAGATATTAAATTTCAACTACGTCCTCAATCCTTCAAAAGGGCTATTACGAATATCATATCTAATGCAATTCGGTACGCAAAATTTTCTGAAGTTACAATAAAAACTAATGATGATAGTCTAATTGTATACATCGACGATGATGGTCCAGGTATTAATTTAGATAAAAGAGAATATGCTTTGAGGCCTTTTCATAGACTTGAAACATCAAGAAATAAACAAACTGGAGGCACAGGACTTGGTCTGGCAATAGCAACTAACATCACTTTATCTCATGGAGGAACTTTGGAGTTGCTTGACTCTCCACTCGGTGGTCTTCGAGTAAAAATATCTCTTCCATTCTAATTACTTTAGCTTTGATCCATTAGGCACATTAGCCTCAGGAGAAATAAGAACAATAGACTGGTTTTCGTCCTCTAGACCAAGAACTAAAACTTCAGACATAAAACTTCCTATTTGTCTAGGAGGGAGGTTAACCACCGCCAAAATTGACTTACCTAAAATTTTTTTTGGACTATACAAATCTAAAATTTGTGCAGAAGATTTTTTAACGCCTATATCAACACCAAAATCAATCCAAATTTTAATTGCAGGTTTTATAGCTCCATCAAATAAAATTGCGTCAATGATAGTGCCTTTCCTGATATCTACTTTAAGAAATTCTTTGAAGGATATGTTCATATCTCATTACCTAATATTATAATAAACCAATATTCTTAGCTAATTCTTCAGCATTATTTAAATATTTGTCAGCTAATTTCATGAT
>CAZCWO010000249.1:0-2565 GCA_964502335.1 uncultured Rhodobacterales bacterium
AGATTTCTAGATCAATAGCATATGCTTTGAACTTAAATGAAGATTTAACAGAAGCGATTGCTTTGTCTCATGATTTAGGCCACCCACCATTCGGGCATGCTGGAGAAGAAATATTAAATGAAAAAATGATTAACAATGGTGGTTTTGATCATAATGAACAAGCAATTAGAATTACATGTATTTTAGAAAAAAGATACCTTAAGTTTAGTGGTTTAAATCTTAGTTGGGAAACAATGGAAGGCATGATAAAACATAATGGCAAAGTAGAAAATCCAAGGGAATATATTAAGAGCCTTGATAAAAAATTTAATTTTGAATTAAATAAGAACTCCTCTTTAGAAGGGCAAGTTGCTTCTGTTGCGGATGACATTGCTTACTTAAGCCATGACTTTGATGACGGTCTTAATTCAGGTTTATTAAACTTAACCCAAATAAAAAAATTACCCTTAATAGAAGAGATTTTATTCCAACTAAATAAGGGAAAAATTAATATTCCTGACCAAATTATTGGTCATGAAATGGTTAGAAAATTAATTTCTATTTTTGTAAATGATATTATATCAGAAACAAAAAAGAATATAAAAACTAACAATATCAAAAGTCTTGATGATGTAAGGTCATGTGACAAAAGAATTGTTCGTTTTAGTAAGGAGATCTTCACTAAACTTAAAATCATAAGATCTTTTTTATTAAACGAAATGTGGCACCATCGCAAAGTAAATGCTTCAAGAATATTAGGTCAAAAAATCATTGAAGAACTATTTAATATGCTTTTAATGAACCCTAAAAACCTTATCAAGTTCTCTCTATCTTCAGAAAAAGAATTAATGCTAAGCATAGGTCGAGAAGGGTTAGAGAGGATAGTTTCAGATAAAATATCTAGTTTAACAGATCGTAATGCTATAGACATTCATAGTAAATATTTTAATAGTAATTTTAGTCTATGAACATATACACAAAATTTAAATCTATCATATTTGATATTTTTTTGGATTTAACAAAAGTTAAAAATGACAATATCAACTCCTTAAGTGAAAAGTTTACTGTAGAACTTCCTCGAGACATCAAACATGGTGATATGTCAACCAATATTTGTATGGTTTTATCAAGGTTTGCTAACCAAAAACCAATAGAATTAGCAAATATGATGAAACCTAGGATTGAGCTTTTGGATGAAGTAAATTCTGTTTCTATTGATGGTCCGGGTTTTATTAACTTCAATCTACTAAATTCTTTTTGGCATGAACAAATCAAACTAATTTTGCATCATAAGGAGAAATATGGTGAAACAAAAGATTTCAGTGGTAAAAATATTAATGTTGAGTTTGTTTCCGCCAATCCAACTGGTCCATTGCATGTGGGGCATGTTCGAGGCGCAGTAATAGGAGATGTTTTATCAAATATTTTAAAAAAAGTAGGCTATAACGTTATTAAAGAATATTACGTTAATGATGCTGGCAATCAAATAAATATTTTAGCACACTCAGTTTATTTAAGATATAAAGAATTAATTGATAATCATAAAATAAAGATTCCTGAAGGCTATTATCCAGGTGAGTATTTAATTCCAATTGCAAAACAATTGCATGAAAAGTATGAAAAAAAATTAATCAATAGAAATGAAAATTCTCTAAAAATAATCAAAGACTTCTCAGTACAATATATATTGAAAACAATCAAAGATGATTTGTATCGACTTAATATTAAAATGGACGTTTATTCATCGGAGAGCGAATTAGTTAGTAATTTAAAAGTTACTAAAGCAATAAAAGAACTTCAAAATAAAAATTTACTTTACACTGGAACATTACCCCCACCTAAAAGTATCGATGATGACTGGGAGCCAAAAAAACAAACATTATTTAAATCAAAAATTTTTGGTGATGACGAAGACAGAACGGTAACCAAATCTGATGGAACTCTTACTTATTTTGCCACTGATATTGCATATCATATGGATAAGTTGTTTAGAACTAAAGGTACCTTGATAAATATATGGGGTGCGGATCACAGTGGTTATGTTAAAAGGATGACATCTGCAGTAAAAGCAATTACTGATAAAGAATATCAATTAGATATAAAACTTTGTCAAATGGTGAATTTAATTAAAAATGACAAACCAATCAAAATGTCAAAAAGATCTGGTAACTTTATTACTCTAAAGGAAATAATTGATGAAGTTGGAGGTGATGCTATAAGATTTATTATGCTCACTAGAAAAAACGATCAAATACTTGATTTTGATTTTGATAAAGTTACTCTACAAAGCAAAGACAATCCTGTCTTCTATGTTAAATATGCTCATGCTAGATTGTGTTCTGTTTTAAGGAAAGCAGAAGAAATGGAATTAGGTCTAATCAAAAAAGATATAAATTTATCTTTATTAAACCATGAAATACACTTAAATTTGTTTAAGTGTTTATCAAATTGGCCAAGAGTAATTGAAACTTCAGCAATTTACAGAGAACCGCATAGAATTGTATTTTATCTTATTGAATTATCGTCAATGTTTCATAGTTTATGGTCACAGGGCAGGGAGGAAGAGGAGCTTAGATTTTTTCAAAA
>CAZCWO010000250.1:0-2545 GCA_964502335.1 uncultured Rhodobacterales bacterium
ATGGTTATTTTTGTGACTTTGATAGAAATTTTGCAATAGGAGAAATTTCTAATGAAGCGGCTCAAGCATATGATTTATTGTGGTTAGCGACAGAGGCTGGTATCTCTGCAGCAATCCCTGGGGCTACTACAGAAGACGTGTGGACATCTATGAACAAAATAATTGAAGACGCTGCTACAATTAAAAATAATGTTGGGCGTTTTGGACATGGTCTAGGCTTGCAACTAACTGAGCCACCCTCACACAGTTTTGGAAATAAAACTCAAATTCTTGAAAACATGGTTTTAACGATAGAACCAGGAATAGAGTATGCGCCTGGAAAAATGATGGTTCATGAAGAAAATATTGTCATTACAAAAGAAGGTCCAAAACTTTTAACCATTAGAGCGCCTAGAGAAATACCTATTATTAAATAGAGTGTAAAATTAACTAGTTATTCAAAGTTAAAATGTTTAAAATTTGATATGTTAAATATATTTCAGCTATCGCCATTGGCAAAAAGCGGCTTATTCCTTTGCATTGGTGTATTTATTTTTGGATTTGCCGACAATTTAATCATTTTAATTTCAAATCAAGTTAGCGTTGGCCAGTTTCACTTTTCCAGATCTTTAATCGCATCTTTGGCAGTTTTGTCCTTTGCATATTTTGCTCGAGAAAGCATTTCCCCAAAAAATATAAAAATGGTTTTTTTGAGAACTGTTTTTAATGTTGTTGCCATGATTTTATATTTTGGAGTAATCCCAATGATGCCTATAGCTGAAGCTGGAGCCGGTCTATTTACATCTCCTATATTTGCATTATTGTTTTCGGTGATTATTTTTAAAGAAAAGATTAGTATACGCCAGTTATGTTCTTTTTTTCTTGGTTTAATTGGTGTATTTTTAATTTTGGGAACCAAATTCTCCAATCTAACAATTTATCATATAATACCTATACTAGCAGGGGCAAGTTACGCTTCCGGAAGTCTAATTACTAATCGTTATTGCAAAGATGAAAAACCTTTGGCTTTGTTATTTTTTTTTCTCATTGCAATTGGCTTAACAGGGTTTTTAGTAACAATGTGGTTCACGTTTTATCCGGCAGATATAAAACATTTGGAAGATGCTCCATTTCTATTTAAAAGCTGGCAAAGTACCAACTCATACTATTGGGGTATAATGATTTTCCTTGGTCTAAGTGCTGCTCTAGCTATTTACTTTATAATTGTTGCTTATCAAATTTGCAAACCAAGTTATTCATCAATCTATGAGTATGCCTATTTAATTTCTGCTGGTTTTTTTGGATGGTTTATTTGGGGTGAAGTGCCAAATTTTTGGAGTATAATAGGTATAATTGCAATTGTTCTAGCTGGAGCAAATATAGCTTTAAGTAAAGTTGAGGTTGAAACTTAAAATCTCAGTGACTTACGATTTTAGTTATTATCAAGTGATTATCAACTAATCAATTATCCCCTTGTCTCAACTAGTTTTGCATATATTGAGGCCCCTATAGGTAAAATATTTTCATCTAAAATAAACCCATCGTTATGCAAAGGGAGAGTTCCTCCGTGGCCAATGTTACAATAAGCACCCGGAATAACATTCAGCATATCAGCAAAATCTTCAGAGCCAGTAACTAACTCCTCCCTTATTGAGGCATTTTCTTTACCGACAACCTCTGAAGCAACCTTCAACATTTCATGGCTTAGTTTTTCATTATTTACTAATACATCAAAAATCTCTCTATTATCTATCTCTATTTCCACATCAAAAGCTTTAGCAACTCCATCAACTATAGCCTTGATCCTTTTCCTTACAAGTTTTGCCAATTCGTTGTCAAAGTAGCGCATTGTTCCTGACAAAACACACTCTGAGGGAATAACATTATATGCTGTTCCTGCATGAATTTGGGTAATTGACAATACTATGGTTTCAGTTGGAGGAACATTTCTACTCACAATAGTTTGTAATTGGGCAATTAATGAAGATGCTATTATAATTGGATCTTTTGATGCGTGAGGTCTGGCGGCATGAGAACCAAATGCCTTAATTTGGATATCAAAAAAATCTGCCCCAGCCATAGCAACTCCTGGTTTTATTGTCACTTTACCTAATTCTCCAGTAGGCCAATTATGCAATCCATAAATTTCATCGCAGGGAAATCTTTCAAATAATTTATCAGCAAGCATAGCTTTAGCGCCGCCTAAACCTTCTTCTGCAGGTTGAAAAATGAAAATCGCTGTACCTGAAAAATTTTTATTTTCTGATAGATATCTAGCTGCTCCTAAGAGCATCGTTGTATGAGAATCATGGCCACAAGCGTGCATAATACCCGGATTTTTAGACGCAAAAGCAAGGTTGGTCTTTTCTTGAATTGGAAGAGCGTCCATATCTGCTCTTAAACCAATGGTTTTACCTGGTTTATTTCCCTTTAATACTCCTACAACACCTGTTTTCCCAATTCCTGTAAAGGTCTCTAATCCCCATTTCTCCAATAGCTCATTTACTATTCTAGAAGTTCTAACTTCTTGCATTCCTAATTCAGGGTGCTCATGAAAATCTCGACG
>CAZCWO010000251.1:0-2535 GCA_964502335.1 uncultured Rhodobacterales bacterium
TTTTATTGTAACTATTGATATAGTTCAATCACAGGATTTTTATCCACAGGGTTATCCACAAAAACAGTGGATTAATTTCTGTAACAGTTGATTATCTTAATGTTTTTGAATTATTAAATATAATATTAAAATATTTTGCATTAAATTAATATAGTTATCTCAATAACATAAACTAAATTATTTTTAATTTGGTGATTAAAAAATGAAAAATAATTCAAGAAATTATATTCAAGGATTAGAAGTTTTAAATAAAGAAATCATTAGTTTGCCATCCAAATCAGGTATTTATAAGATGTTAGATTCTAGAGGCAATGTACTATACATAGGTAAAGCAAAAAATTTAAAGAAAAGGGTCGCCTCTTATACAAAACTCAAAAATCAATCTGAGCGAATATTAAGAATGATTTCAGAGACAAAAACATTAAAGATATCCACCACTCTAACAGAAGTAGAAGCATTATTATTGGAATCAAATTTAATAAAAAAAAATAAACCTAAGTATAATATTTTACTCCGTGACGATAAGTCTTTTCCAAATATTCTTTTATCTACAAATAATAGTTTTCCTCAAATTAAAAAACACAGAGGGAAAAAAAATGAAAAAGGTTTTTACTTTGGCCCTTTTGCTTCGGCAAGTTCTGTCAATAAGGCAATTGACGCACTTCAAAAAGGTTTCATGATTAGAAATTGTAGTGACAATATTTTTAATCTGAGAACTCGACCTTGTTTGCAATATCAAATAAAAAGATGCACCGCACCTTGTGTTGGCTTAGTAGACAAAAATGAATACAACAAACAAGTTATTCAATTGAAAAGTTTCCTTTCAGGCCAATCTGATAAAATTAAAAAAGATTTTGCTGATAAAATGCAAACATGCTCAGACAAGTTAGATTTTGAAAACGCAACATTGTGGAGAAATAAAATTAGAGCTTTAGCAAGCATCCAAGCATTTCAAAATATTAATATAAAGGAATTAGGAGATATTGATATTATTTCACTATATAAAAGATATAATACTATCGCTATACACATTTCATTTATGAGGTCAGGTTCAAATTTTGGTGACCATACATATTTCCCAACTCAAACAAAAGAGCTTAATTCTAACGAAATTATATCAGGATTTTTAAGCCAATTTTACGAAAGCAAAATTCCTCCTAAAGAAATAATTTTATCCCATTCACCTAATGAAGATAAACTCTTGGTTGAAGCTTTGTCATCCATAGCTGGTTATAAAATAAAATTAACATACCCTCAAAAAGGAATAAAAAAGAAATTAATTGATGCTTCCTTATCCAATGCTGAACTAAACTTAAATAGAAAAATAATAGAACAAGATAACACTTATAAAAATTTTCATGACTTAAAAGCGCTTTTTAATCTAGAGAAAGATATAACAAGAATTGAAATTTATGATAATTCGCATATTCAAGGAAAGTTTGCCGTTGGCGCTATGGTAGTCGCAAATACCCAAGGATTTGATAAAAGTTCTTATAGAAAATATAATTTAGAAATTAATCAAAAAAACCTTGGAGGAAATGACTTTAAAATGATGCAAGATGTAATTAAAAGAAGGTTTAAAAATATTTCTTCTGAGAGCATGAAAAAAAACTTGCCAAGTTTGATTTTAATTGACGGTGGCAAGGGGCATTTAAATGCTGTTTATCAAGTTTTACAAGATTTACAATTAGAAGACATAAAAGTTTGCGCTATTTCCAAGGGTGTTCAAAGAAACGCTGGAAAAGAAAAATTTCATTTAATTGGCCAAAAAAGTTTTACTTTACCACCAAATAGCCTGATAATGTTCTTTTTGCAAAAATTAAGGGATGAGGCCCATAGATTTGCTATTAGCTCTCATAGAGCGCAGAGAAAAAAAGCTTTGACATATAACCCAATTGACGAAATTGAAGGCATAGGTAATATTAAAAAACAAGCTCTACTCAAATACTTTGGTTCTGCCAAAGAAGTATCAAGAGCGGGAATAGATAATCTAAAGAAAGTGACAGGGATATCTCAAAATATAGCAGAAAGAATTTATAACTTTTTTCAAGAGAACTAAATAAAACAGATTATAATAAATGACACCTAATATATTAACAATATTAAGAATTTTCTCAGCACCAATTTTAGTAATTGTTTTATCATTTCAGAACTTTAATATGGTAGTTTTAGGATTATCTATTTTCATAATTTCATCCTTTACTGATTTCTTAGATGGTTATTTAGCTAGATCATTTAACCAGTCTTCTAAATTAGGGAAGATACTTGATCCAATTGCAGATAAACTTTTAGTCTCTTGTGCACTAATCAGTTTGGTTTCCAATAACATTGTAAATGACATACATGTTTTAGCTGCGGCTTTAATTATTATCCGAGAAATATTCATATCTGGTCTCAGAGAGTATACAAAAGGGGAAATTCTTTCTGTGACATTTTTAGCAAAAATAAAAACGTTTACTCAAATGATGGCTATTATATGTTTGATACCTTCTGTTTTTATAGGTTATGATTACAATTTGCAATTTTATGGATTGG